>JAWPMT010000002.1:0-368340 GCA_033344775.1 Cytophagales bacterium
CTACGTACGGTTAACAGGAAGAGCTCACGATACTGTTCTTGATGACGGCAAGACAATTGAGGATTCACAATTAAGTGAAACTACAAAATCAGCTGGCGCCCGAGTACCAGTCTCGTACTACCTGCACACTCAACGGGATCACCGGTATTGATTACGTGGCACCCGGAACTGCCAAAACGTATTACTATAATTTGAACATCGCAGGTCAAAGCGTGACTGGGAAAATTCTTAATTGGACCATCGAAAGCGGCAGTGATTTTACCATTTCAAGAACTACTGATTTTGCGATTCACCATATTTTTTGGTGAGGATTTTTTACTGAAGAATGAGAAATTGTCGTAGAGAGGCCAGCAAGTTGGAGGAACCAATACTAATTACGATGTGAATTTAACCATCCGAGAAATTGCCTGAACCTCCTTGCGAGATTGATCCCATAACACCAACTTTTTTCGTTGACGTAAACACTGATTTAGAAGTATGTCCTGGAGATATTTTCGAAGCGTACGCTACCGAAAATGTAGGTGAAGGGTTTTATCGTCATGAATGGATATTTCCATCCAATGTGATGCAACTTGCTCCGGGCTATTCGAAATATCAGAGTCACGTGGAATTTGAGGCGACTGGTGGCGCCGGAAGTGCCATGCACATCCAATTGAACGCCTATTATCGATGCGTCAGTGTAGATAGATGTACAGGAGCGGTTACCCGGAGGTCAGCTGTCCGAACCAGTACGATCTGGGGAGGGAACATACAGAATTGCTCCGGATCAGGCCCAAAAATTTAATTTCAGTGAAAAACGCGTGTTGCCCTCGGGTAACACGTGTTTTTTACTATTGCGGATTTAAGGAGTTCCAACCTTATTTTTGGTCGATCAAAAGCAGAATTACCGGTCATTTCCTGACCTACATGGCCATTGAACATTGCCGATGGAATTGAGTAGGTCAAAGAAAGCCTTTAATTCAAAGCTTTCGCCTGCAAGCTCACGAGTTCGGGCATACTCCATCATTGCATTTTCCAGGAGATATTTTCCGGTGATATAACTCGTACCATATCCAGGCTGCCGTAGGTAAAGGTGTTGTTCGAATATCAATAACTCCTTTTTCCGTTTTCATCCATCCTCTGGGCGTGTATTCAGAATGGATGCCACCCGCTTCTTCCATGGTCATCATGTTGGCATGCGCATACAATGAACCCAATCCTCGGGCGGCACGCTGTGCAATCATGATATAGACAATCTCTCGAACACGTGGATTATCATCATATAAGCCCGCATCCATGAACATTTCTTCCACGGCTGTGGCAGTTCCTTCATTACGCGAGTCGAAGATGTTATACAACAAAGGGCCTTTTCGAACTGCTCGTTTATTGGGGGTGATGTCCATTCGGGCCAGTTCAAACCAATGGTAAAAATGACAATACAAGGGTCTGGGATCATGGTGCGCCGTAATCCAGAAGAAGTTTCGGGTTTCCCTGGGAACAAATCCCCCAAGATGTCGACGCAATGCCGGCCCGAAGTAATCTGCAACTGTGACAATTTCTTCTTCACTCAGAAATTTCATCAGGCTGGCCGCAGACCTTTCTGCCAAGGCATTATACGCTTCCGGGGAATCAACTGCTTCAAGTTGAGGAAGTTTACGGTTACGATGTTCCTCTAATTTTAGGCTGGACCATGCCCGGGCCAATTCTCTTTTTAGGATCATTACTTCGTCCTCCCAGGATAAAGGCACCAGGTGTACATTTTGCATGTACCACGAATAATTCTCTTTGCCAATACCTGATGGGCCGGTTTTTGAAGATGCCTGTTCTTCAAGCCAGTTGACAAGATCGTTGGATGCGGCAATGGCTGCATTGATGGCTTTCATTAGTTTTTTCCTTTTTGCCACCCCCTCTGCATTTTTCATATCCGTCAATACTGATGATTGTGTCTTGATGTCTCTGATTCCAGCGACCCAGAGGTCACGCGCATTACCAGTGAGGTTTTGTTTGGCTTGTGTATTTAGTGGTGGGATCACGCTTAAATCCTTGATCAACCGTTGTTCAGCTTCGTCGGACAGTGGGAAATTATAAGTCCACAGCTCAGTGGTGGCATGGTGTGTGGGTCCTTCATGGGCCGGAACATCGCTTCGATAGGTCCATACAGATTTGTAAAATGCGGGATCCCTAGCCCAAGGCTTAAGTATCCGATGATTAAAGTCGAAACCATTCATCTCTGCCCAGATGATCGTCCAATCTACTTTGTCAGGAACCGACCATCCTGTGGTGTCTATGCCGTTTAGTTTTTCCTGCAACGCTTTGAAAGCGGGCATTCTTTGATCGAACGTCTCTTTTCGATAATCAGGAGCTCCGTTGTGCATTGCGGGCTTCTCGAAGCTTCGCCATTCGGCAAAAAATTGTGCCAAAGAAGTTTCAGGTGATTGTGCTTCAATTGCGAAGGAAAAGCTGAAAGAAATGAGGAACAAAAGAGCGAAAACGGGGAAAGAGCGACGCATAATTTGATTGGTTAGGTTAATCGAGGGAAAGTTAATACCAAATCATTCCAGTGAAATGAAAATTTTGGCAGTGGTCAATCTTTTGGCTTGGTGGAATGAATGTTTACCAACTATGGTGCAATCCAATGTGCATTTTTTGAAACAATGCTTAATTCCCGGATCACAAGTATTTCTCGCCTTCTTCTCGCGTTCGAATTTCTCTGGCCGGACTACCAAAAACTACAAGATTTTCTCCAAAGTTTTGCAATACCGTAGTGCCAGCTCCGATTACCGTGTGAGCCCCAATCTTTATTCCATGAATGATGTTTGCCCCTAGACTTACTGTAGAGAAATTTCCAATTTGGACATTACCTCCCACGGTAGCGCCAGGGGCGAGACTTGCGTAGGCTCCCAAATGGCTGTCATGGTCCAGGATGCTATTGGAACCCATAATGGTAAAATCACCTATACGAGCATCGCTATTAATGACGGCACCTGCAAGTATGGCCACGCCTTTGCCAAAGACTGTCCCTTTTCCAATTTGAGCCTGGGGGTGAATCGCATTGGCCCAATGAATATTTGCATTATTTTGTTCCAACTGCTTTTTAACCCTCGACCTGGTCCAATTGTCTCCGATGGCTATGAAGACCTCAATATTTGTATTATCGGTGAGAAAGGAGCTTATGGCTGCCGTTTTTCCCAGTAGTTTATGGCCAAGAACTTCCGTGTCTTTCGAGATTCGGTCATCAAACAGGCCCAGGATTTTGTAATTCCCTATCTGTTCGAATACATCGATGATCACTTTCGCGTGCCCCGAAGCACCAACAATGATGAGTTTGTGTTTGGTCATTCTCTTTCAAAATTAGGGCAAGTCGAGGGTAACTATGCGTTTCAAATGCTGCCAAATGCCTGACATGAACTGTCACTAGCCATTAGAATTTACAAATCCTGCCAGTTTTGGTGTTCCTTGCTTATCTTTAAATGGTTGACCTAGCCACCGCCATGAGACTACTTCTTGCCACTATGTGCATCGTATGTTGCTATATACATACCATTGCACAACTAACGGATCTTGATCCCTATTTAAAATTTTCAACGCTCGATTCGCTCAATGAGTATGTTGAGCAACAAGACCTCAGCAACAGGATGAGCGACAGCATTGTAGCAGTCTGGCACCATCGCCAATCTGACCATGCTCGCGATGTAGCTGACACAGAATTGCTTGAATTCCATCTTGGCAAAACGGAAGAAATCAGTGAACGCCGACATTTCATGGAGCTGCTGATTACCTGCAAAATAGATTGGTCAGATCAATACCGGATCAAAATGGATGGTCCAAAAGGGACGGCAATGATTGAAGAAGCCCTGGAACTTAGCCGATCCAGTGACAACCGACTAATGGAAGGTGTGGCTTTGAAAGCCTGGGGAAGTATGATCGAGCATGTTGATGCTGATCCGGTAAGGGCCATTGAGAAGTTATTGCTGGCGCGGGAAATTTTCGATGAATTGGAAAACGAGCTTCAATTGGCAGACCTGGACTTATTACTAGGGATCTTGTATTCCAATAACAAAGACAGTGAAAAGTCCCTGGTATATTTCAGAAACGCATTAACCTATTTTAAAGAGGTAGGCAATGTAATGATGCAAATCAGGTTACGGATCAACTCGGCCTTAAGTTTGAGTCGACTGAATCGACGAGAGGAGGCTTATCGAGAATTCATAGAAGTAGAAAAGATCATTGAACCTGATATGGTGCTGGCCAATGCATTCTTCAATATCAATTTTGGAGATTTACTGATTGACATGAAACGAGCCGAAGAAGCGCTACCTCGTGTAAAAACGGCAAACAAAATATTTACCAGCATCGAAGATCGCTACGGGATTGGGATCACGAAGTATCATCTTGGAGAGATCTATTATGAGCTAGGGAATTACAATAAATCTATTACGTTATTAGAAAATGTACGTGACAGTATTGATTATTTTGGACTGGGGAATTCAGGATCCGTATTCAATGACCTTGCGTTAGCTTACGCTGGAAACAAGCAATTTGAAGCAGCTTATGATGCGGCCATTACTTCACTTCACCTTAAGGATTCTGCACGCCGCGCACAAACCAAAAAGGAAATAGGACTGCTGCAAAAGAAGTATGAATTGAGTCGAAAAGAAGCGGAAAATGAGAAGCTTAGACACGATAAAGAAATTCAGGAGGCCCAGATTGCCAGACAAAAGGATGTGAATCTTGCTATATTGGTTGTGACTGGTGCTTTGGCCATTTGTGCTGGGTTTTTCTTTTGGTCACGGCGGAAAACCCAACGACTTAATCATACGATAGCCGAGCAATCACAGAAACTGGAAGCGATCAATGAGGCCAAGTCTCAACTATTTGCGAATATCTCACATGATTTTCGTACGCCGCTGACGCTCATTAGTGGACAAACGCATTTGTTGTTGGATGACTATCGGGATATCCTGCCTGAAGATGCGCTTTCCAGGATTCAAAAAATTAGCTGGAACAACAATAAGCTGATTTCCCTGACGGAAGAGATTAGAGAATTGATCAATCTGGATTCAGGCAATATCAAAGTAGATACCACTCCTTATGACTTACGTGCCTTTTTGATTTTGCAGGTTGGCTTGTTCCAATCGGCAGCTGAGGAGAAGGAGATTATCCTCGAAACTCAGTTTGGCGAAAAGGAAGTTTGGTCAAAAATTGACGTATCTAAATTTGAAAAGATCATCTTTAATTTACTGTCGAATGCATTGAAATTCACGAGTAGCGGAGGCGAGATCATGGTGTCCTTATCGCAGGAGGGAAGTGAAGCCATCATCAAGGTGCAGGATTCAGGAATTGGCATAGAACAAAAACACCTGGTTCACATCTTTGATCGCTATTATCAGGTGGATCATAAGGAATATAATATCCGACAGGGACTTGGTATTGGTTTGGCCATTTGCAAAGAATTGATGGACTTGCATGACGGAGATATCTCGGTACGGAGTGAGTTGGGAGTTGGGACTACTTTCGAAATTAGAATAGGTTTAACAGCCGAAATTCCTCTCGCACAGGAAGAGGTAGAAACTCCTGATGTTTCACTAAGAGAGGAGACCAACAAGAAACCGATCCAACCTGTTCGAGATCCCTCTAAGCCTGCGGTTTTGGTTGTAGATGACCACCCACAAATTCGAAACTACATCTCGGATGTCCTTGCTGACGATTATAATATTTACCTGTCTAGCAATGGCTGGGAAGCCCTGGAATTGCTCAAAAAGCAAAAGATCAGTTTAATCATTACTGACCTGATGATGCCCGTCATGGATGGTTTTGTTTTGATCACTTCTTTGAAGAAGGAGCCAGACTTCAAACACATTCCTGTGATTGTGGTTTCTGCCCGTTCTTCTGTTGGCGATCGGGAAAAGGCACTGGAAATGGGGGTCAATGACTACATGATCAAACCATTCAATGCACGAGAATTCAAATTGAAAGTAGCCAATACGGTACAGACGCAGCAAACTACTGAGCAATTACCAGAACCACTTCAGAATTACAACCTCGAGAAACTGGAGCAAGAGTGGTTGACCAAACTTTCTGAGATAGTAACTTCTCGTATCGATCAACGGATCACCAACCAGATGCTGGCCAATGAATTGGCAGTAAGCGAAAGAACCCTGTTCCGCATGATGAAGGATTTGACCGGTTTAACTCCATTGGAATATGTAAAACAATTGAAGTATCAGTTTGCTCGCAAACTCCTTACCCGCGGCAAAGTGAAAAGCCTGAACGATGCGGGGAAGGCCATCGGGATCACCAATGTGACTCGTTTCCGTACGCAATACAAGGAGTACTATGATGAGGAGCCTTCAGTGAAAGTATAGTTGTAAACCTATAAGGTCTTTTCATACTGTAGATTAAGACCTTATAGGTTTAAATCTACAGTATCTCGAGAGCAACCGATCTCAATCAGTAAACATTTTTCGAAGATTACCCCACCAATAAGTACATCAAGAGAAGGAAACCCAATAGAAAAGCATAGGTGTGAGTGAGACGTGCGATCAGTGCTTTTTTGGTGTGGGCATTGAATTCCCTCCAGTGCTTGATGTACTTAATCAGTGGATGTAGGTTTTGGCTTTGGCGGATCATAGGGACCTTTATAGTTGGGTACTAAGGTGCCACTATTTACTTTTCAGATGCTGCCAAAAGATGGACAAAGGCTGTCAATTTATTACTATTGACCATTCAAGGGTTTTCCATGCAACTCGGAATACCATTGTTCAGTAGCATTCCAAAGGTTGAGTTCCACTTGATTCTTTTTCCTATCCGCCCTGATGATTAGTACGGCGCCAGTTGTTGTGAGTGCCGCCCCGGCGGTAAATGGCCATAGTACCGGGCGATCTTCACCTTCATCGAAGGTACTTACAAGAAAATTGAACAGCGACGCAAGAAGCATTACTGTACCCACTGACCCGGTTAGTGCGCCATAGAACTGCTCTGTATTTGCCTTTCTATTGAGATCCCAGGCCAGGTTTAATGCCTGGTTGGCCGCTTCATTCTGTCCACTGTAGAATTCCACATAAAAGTTCTTTTTTTGGTACCAGCGTTTTCTTTCTGGCCGTCGAAAATCTTCCGATCCCGAGTAGAGCTGATCAGTGATTTCCGAAAGACGTAATGCAGCTGCAATTTGGATTTGCTTACGAGATTGGGTCTTGAGCACAAATCCATAAGCTAAACCTGGTGCGCCGATATAAGATATTACCGGAATAGATGTTATGACTCCACCTGCAATAAGCCAGCCATTGGCATTCTGATTCTTAATGAAGGCTTTATGCAAGTACTCATTGACCTGAAGATCTTCTCCTTCGTAGAATGGATCAAAATTGTTCCTCTTGAGCAATTTCAATTCACGATTTTTAGGATTGAAATAGTATTCCTGGGCCTGTAAATAAGCCGTATTGAGTACTAAAGCAAGTATGATCAGTTTTCTAAGCATAGCCAGTTTTGTTTAAGAAATTCAAGATGAGGCTTTTTTTGCAAACCACAAAACATATCAGGATTCCAAAGAAATTCTAAGAACGTATTCTGATCACCTGGTTCGTTTTACCTCATTCATGTCGTCATACCATTGATAAGTAGCCGTTTGTAAATGCCGGTAAGCCCTGGTACTTGATTTACCGGATAAGGAAAAGAACTTTAATCCGATGCTGCCTAAAACTACGGAGGAAATGAATGGGACTAAAACGTTCCTATCCGTTCGGTTATCTCTTGCAAACGCATTAGCGAAAAATTTATCGCCAGCGATGATCGCCAGGGTGGTGCCGACCCCTCCGAATATGGTCATCCATTTGCTTTGCTTTCGCGCCATCTGGTGATGTTTGATTGACAATAATAATTCGTCGTTAATGGCAGGATTGGAACCATCGTAATACTGGACATGGAAGTTTTTTCGGTAAAACCACCGGGCATTAGGACGTTCTCTGAAGAACTCTGAACCTGAATATGTCTGGCCATTGGTCAGTTGATAATTCCTTGTAATGGTGGCCTGCCAAAACATTTTTCTACCCTTACCCTTGATGATCAATCCTGCCGTAACGGCGATGGGGCCTGCGATGATACCCACCACGAACAGGGTAGATACCAATCCGCTCACCAGAAGTACATTGCCTACCTTTCTTCGCTTTCCTGTCAGTTCGAGTAGGAGATTAATATCAGGGTTTTCCCAGTCATAATGTTGGTCGAAAAAATGTCCTTTGACTAATTTGAGCCTGGACTTTTTTAATTGGAAATCACTGTCCTGTGCAAATGTAAAATTACACGCCATGCACAGCAGAAATGCACCTATCAGTTTGGTCATTGTCATGAATAAGTTGCTTTGGTTCGAAAATACACCACTTATTCAGAAAATAAGAGTTTTTTAACATCTAGTCTGCAAAGTCTCTGGTAAAATTTTAGGACGGTTTCAAATCATATTTTTGGACGCCAAATGCCTATAAAATTTCCCGAGAGGAGTCAATTTACATTTCTTCTTGTTGATAGCCGCGAAAAACATGTGTTTCGCACCACTTGGCACTACGAGATCGATTCTATTGAATTTTTGGAGTAATTTGAAAGTTCGGACATTCTCCTTGTCAGGCGTCCAATCCTCAAAGCCTGGAACGTTTGCTATATCAGGTTCGAATGATGGATCAAGCTTAAAATGAGTATTGGAATCTTTGAATAGTATAGGAAGCTTTCTGAGCTGTTCTTTGGTGATTTGAGAAGCGACTTTTCTAAGAACAGTGAACCTCCGAACATTCGTTTTAAAGATGGGCCTTTGCACATTTTTACCTAAAGACTTGTCGATATGTGCGTATAAACTTCCAGGTGTTATTTCTCCAAGAATATTGCTTGCGCTTCCGTTCATTGCATCGATAACTAAATCCGTAAAAATACTTCGTTGGCCTTTCTTTGCCCTGGATACTTGACCTCTAGATGAGGCGGCCAGAATGGTTACCCCTTCTTTCAATTGTGAATAGCCTGAGGAAGTCTGATCGTCTCCAAGTTTTCCAGCATAGCAACAATCGAGGATTACGATTGTGCTCAGTGCTTTTGATCGATTTACAAGCTTCAGCAAATCATCCATGGAGTATCCATCTTCACCCTCGAGGTTTTCGCTGGTATTTAAATAACCTCCTAAGCTGTTAATGAATCCGTGCCCGGAAAAGTAAAGCAGGGAGACTTCTCGTGGCTCTTCCAGAAATTCTTTAATGATTTGTCCCAGGTCTTTTTTGTTCAATGCTGTTTCAGGTGAATTGGCTACATAGGTATCAACCTGGAAATTCCGATCTTTTTTTCTGTTTCCATCAAATGAAAGAACTTCACTCATTCCCTGAGCGTCCAATTCACAACTATGGAGTGAATCAAAATTTTGGTAATAATCTATTCCAATAACTATCGCTTTTCTGGACATGACTTTTTATTTAGTTTTTTAATTATTACTTGTTGAGCCATGAATCAATTCGTGTGTAATCATGTGTAGATTCATGTATTCGGATACGTTTCATATCCACCTGATCCCTGGTTTCATCCAGTGTGATGTAAGGGTAAACTTGTAACAGGTCTTTACCTTGATAAATAGCATTCTTACGTTCAAGAATGGGTAAAATGGCACATTTACCCACAAGTCCATCCATGTATCCAAGTTCCCAAGGCATCCATCTTGATCGTGAAGAGGCAACGGAAGTAGCATAGATTAAGCATTTGGACTGCCTTAGTCTTTCTCGAATGATTTGAATTGAATGTTTTGTAATGGATGATCTTTTCAGTTCAGGATCTACAATCCAGTCTACATAGACGTCAAGGTTGATTGACTCTAACTCTAGTATAAGAGATTGGATAAACTCCTTATCGCTGTAACTATGTGAGAGAAAAACATCGTAAGAGTTTTTAGCTCTAAAAGAATTAATGAGTTGTTGTATTTCTTCCGATGATGTCCCGTCTAACCTGTTCCTTAAATATTCTTTCGTGTAAAATGCCATAGCTCTGATCGTTCCTTGTTTATACAAAGCTTGGAAGATCTTAACGCTAGCGGTACACTGAAAAATGGGATTTTGAATATCGTTAGTATCAAGTAGTTTTTGCTAACTACCTAATTACCTAAAGTAACCTTTTTCGAAAGCGAATTTGATTAGTTCTTTTGTGTTTCTACTTCCTGTTTTGCTAATGAGATTTCTTCTGTGAGTTTCTACTGTGGTGGGAGCAATGAACAACATTTCGGATATTTCCAAACTTGTATGCCCGTTTGCAATGAGTGGTAAGATCTCCTTTTCTCTTCGGGTAAGTTTGATTTCGCCAACGATATTAGTTGATTTTAAGCTTTCTAGTAGTAATTGCTGCACGTCTTTGCCCATATACGAATTGCCATTCTTAACTTGATGAATGGCAGTCAGGAGTTCATCGAATCCATACTTTTTTAACACATACGCGTCTACTCCAATTTCCATGAGTTGTCTTACATAACCCATCGTATCATACTGTGTTAACACAACAATCTTTATATGGGGGTATTCTTTTTTGACATAGACAGCTACTTCATCCCCCGACATCTCAGGCATTTCAATATCAATGATGATTACCTCAACTTCTAAATTTCGTTTGATTAAGTTGATTAGCTCTTTACCATTGGAAGCAGTACCAAGAATATCAATTTCAGGGTCTGAGCCGAGAATCTTTTTTACACTTTCTTGAAGTAGTTGGTGATCATCAACATATAGAATCTTAATCATCAGACAAATTTGTTTGTGGAAAATCAATTGAAATAAAAGTGCCTCGACCTGGATTGGAATCAATGTGTAAAGAACCACCTAACTGCTCAGCTCTGGCAGCAACATTAGATAAGCCCATTCCAGGACTTGTTCGGTTATTGAGGTTAAATCCTATGCCGTCATCCGAGACGCTTAAGTTATAGTTGTCTTCTTGTAATACGAATTGTATTTCGATATGATTTGCTTTGGCATGCTTGAGAACATTCATGACGAGCTCTTGAATGATTCTGAAGAGTGTCACTTCGCGCTCCCTGTCTAAAGGATCATCAATGCCGAAATGGTCAAAGTCCATTTTGACGAGATTTCTTTTTTCAATGGTATGAACCAAATCTTCAATGGCGGCAATGAGCCCGAATTGTGCAATTACACCAGAATTTATATTGTAGGCAATCTTCTTTACCTCTTCACGCGCCTGATCAATTAAGCCTATGGCTTCATTGTAACTACTGATACTGGATACCTTCAACTTTTCAAGATCATCCAATACCGATTGATAGTGAATTTTCACCATGGTTAGGGTATTCCCAAGACGATCATGTAGGTCTTTTGCAATTCGATTGCGTTCCTTATCCTGACCCTCTAAACGAGCGTAATTGTATTCCTTTTCCTGTTTGTTGATAAGGTCTATTTTTTCTTGTTGTGCAAGAATGGTGTCCTTCTCCGCGATTTGAATTTGTTTTTTCTGTCGATAGAATAAAAAAATCAGAAAGAAGAGTATGATAATGAGAATCACAGCCACCGTGAGGAATTGGATCAGTGTTGTTTGCCGTTGGTTTTCTGCTCTGATCTTATCCATTTCTACTTCGGCAATTTTTTTATCCCTTCTCAGTATTTCTTTCTCATTCTTTTCCTGGATATAGTCTTCCTGCAATTTCACAGATGCTTTGAAACTGTTGATTAGTTGGTCTTTTATATCCAGAAATTTGTTGCGATAATCAAGTGACTCCTTGAATTTTCCCAGCGCATCATAGGACAATGAAAGGCCATTGTAAATGTCAATTAGATACTCTAATTGTTTATTTGCTTCTGTGCTGTTCAGTGCGGTTTCATAATGTTGGATAGCTTTCGAATACTTCCCCTGACGATAATAAATATCACCCATGTTGATATACGACTCACTAAAATTAATGCCGCCCGATGCAACGCGGTAACTATTGATGCTAGCATTGAAATAATTCAGTGCGGCATTTAATTCGCCCATTTTCATACTCAAAACACCCATATTATTTAACCTCTTACTATCAACTTCTACACCTGTTTGAAGCAAAAGGTCAATGGAGTGTTGATAGTAATATCGAGCTGAATCATAATTTCCTAGCTTGAAATACGCGATACCCATGTCGTTGAAGACGTTAGATAAGTTTATCGGATTGTCATGATGCTGGAAAAGTCGGGCGGTTTGGGCAAGAAAGGATAATGCTTTTGGTAGATTATCGACGGCCAAATAGTAATTGCCAAGATTTTGTAAGGCATATCCTTTCAAGCTTGTATTATTAGTGGAATTTCCCAAATCCAGGGATTTCAGGAAGCAATTAAGCGAAGCATCATACGCTCCTTGCTTTTTAAGAATAATGCCCTGGTTGATTAACGCATTTCCGAGTTGAGCATTGGATTGGGTGATTTCGAAGCTTTTAATTGCCTGATTGGCATGTATGAGTGCAGAATCTAACTCATTTAATTCCAGGAGAATCTTGCTGTACTGATGACTTGCTCTGCCCAGGCCATAGGTTTGTTCATCTTTTTGTCCTTCAAGCCTCAAAATGCCCTGGTAAATGCTTTTAGCCTGAATGAAGTCATTGTTATAGAATATCGCCAGACCTAATCTGTTTAAACTGGTTATTAGTCGTTCTGAATCATTCAGGTTGCTACTCAAAGTTCTTGCCTGACTGCTGTAATTGATGGCAAGGTCAGGGTTAGAATTTCGATTGATCCATGCTAATTCATTAAGTAGATCAATTTTTGTTGTGTCATGTTGGGCTTTTTGATAGAGCAGAATAAGACTATCCGTTAGTTGTTGATTGGCTACCCCGTGTAGGCAGATAGATAAGCAAAATGCAAATGAGATATAATTACGCTTCATTTCTCACATTAATGAAAGATCCTAACCTGAAATTAAGATCTTTCTTTTTTCAAACAAACGGCAGGCGTTATGATTTACCTACTGGCTTATTGGATTTCGGACCTCCTGGTTTCGTGTCTCCACTACTATTGGAAGTAGATGTTGTGCCTTGATTTGGCGTAGGATCTTTAATATCAATTTGATCCTTGTTCACTTTCTTGTCCATGGTATTAAAATTTGATTTCACCAAAGTTCTGTTGTATTGTAACTAATTGAATCCCAATAATTAACCAATGTTATATCCTCAGTTTTTAGGAGAAGAAGTTCAATGTATTTCGAGGGTTTTTTCCTTGCTATGAGGAAATAAGTTTACATCCGAAAAAAGTAAATAGCATTGATTATGATTGAGCGATTCATGAGCCAATTCTTAAGGAAAAGGGTACTTAAGAATTTCCTGAAGGTAGACCTGTCGCAGCAGGAAGAAGAGATATTTAATAGTTCAGTAGAAGGGAAGTACTGTCCTGCTTTAGTTAAAGGCACATATTGTGCAATTCTGGTCATTCCCGCGTTATTGTTTCTGGATGCTGGAATTATTGTTTCTGTATTGATCCCGGTCACCATGGTCGCAGGTACCGCATGGTTCTCAGTGTCTTTGGCCAGTATGAAGCGAAAATTTGAAGGGTTTGGGTTGGAATTGACCAGGAGTCTTTTCAGTGCCTTTGTCATTTCCCTGCTTATGCTATTATTAGTAACCGTATTCTCACTTACCAGGCCGTTTTGGGAATCATTCATTAATAATTTACCATATCAGTTTGAAGCTTCCCTGGCTTCAGCAGGAATGGGGATTGTTATTGTAGGGTATTTGCTTTATCAAATATTTCTGGGGTCATTAAAGTACGATATTAATGATGCCATGCTCACGGGGCAGAACGAGGCCGCCGAATTGTATTTCAAAAAGGCACTTTCGGTGCTACATAAAACCGCAGAAGGATTAAGAGAACACCGAAACTTGCAAGTGGCAAATTATTTAATTGGGATATGCTTTTTCGAAATTTTTGATCGAATGAAATTGACAGAGGAAGTCGAGAAGGCCAACAACCTGATCTTTCTTCCTGCGATGCCCCAACAAGAAGCTGATGTCATTGCGATGGATATGATTCGAAGATTCTTGACACTTTGTGATTTAACATCAGATGAAAAGGAACACAAACCCTACAGGGCGATCAGTGATGAATTGAAATGCCTTATGGACAATTCGGATGAAAACCAGGAGATGAAAGACATTAGGCTATCAGTGGTCTTTGAAGAAATGGCGGCATTGATGGAAGATAAAGGGGAGTCCCTTTTCAAAAAGGCATAGATAGAATAAGTGATGATAACCGATCTACGAGAATATCTGGTCCCAATTGATCAAAGTAGCCGTAAGTATGCCCGGCAAGCGATAACTTCTGATATTCAGACAGTTCATATCAAAGATGTATTAGATGATCATCAGCAATTTTTGGAATGGATGGATCAGTGTTTCGAAAAGTATCTGGATTTTGATACGTATGATAGCTTCTTGTTTATTGACAGAAAAGTAAAAGAGCTTGACCCAACCGTCTATCACACTTTTAAAGAAGATTGGAACAATCTGTGGGGTAGCCCTAACGAGTATAAAAATTTCTGGCTTTCCAGAGTTGAAGACATGAAGTTGTTAGAACTCATACGTGACTTTCAACCTTTTCGAAAGAGAGGATGTTTCACATATAATTGTATTAGAAGTGAAAATGACTTTTGGAAAATTCAAGAAAATGGCAATCCTTTATTTGAACAACAAGTTGAGGATATTAGGAGTAAACCGAGACAATACACGGAAATCCCTGTTTCTTATCGTAGAAATGATGATTTTCTAAAACTGTTGGCCTGGGTAGCCGAGTTGACTTTCAAGCGACCTATTCGTCACCCTAAAATTCAATTGACCTGTCATATGATGCGGACTTATGTGCAACAAGGATTTGATTCGAATCCCGCGCCGGAAGGAGTCCATCGGGATGGAGCTAATTACATAGTCTCTGGCTTGGTACTGAATCGGAAGAATGTTGTTGGAGGTACAAGTACAGTTTATTTGGCAGATGGGAAGACGCAAGTGTTCTCGAGACAATTGAACCCTGGAGAAGGATTATTTCAAGCAGATGAAGAAAACTTGTACTGGCATTCGGTTTCAAGTATCAAGAAAATAAATGTAGAGGAGGAAGCATATCGGTCCATCATTGGTTTCGATATGGTTTTTAAAAATTAATCTGTGATGAGTTTGCCCAAAATTTTCATTAGTTACTCAGAGTCTTCTAAGGAAGATGCCGAAACGCTACAAGAGCAAGTCATTAAAATTGGAAGTGACTATGTCACATGTACTAGTAATGACAGATCAACTAATTCGATTTCAAGAGATAGGTTGCAACATGAGATGAGCGATATATCAGTTTTAATCTTATTGGTATCAAAAGATAGCCTTAGCTCCGAGTGGTTTCGTGTGGAGTTTTCGGTAGCCATTGATCAAATGTGGGAGAGGCAGATTTATCTCATGCCTGTTTATTTAGAAGATATTGTAGGTCAGTCATATCCCACTTTCTTTAACTATTTTGAATTTGTTGACGCAAGGGTTAACTCTGATTTTGAATATACGGCCAGAAAAGCAATTGATTTAGCTTGTAGGGAAGAAGGCCCCCCTCTTCCAGCCGATTTTTTTAAGGGAAAACACAACCTTCATTCCTATCAGGGTACATCTACGGAGGCTTCCAATAAGAAAATGTTGGAGGTGTATGACGATAGGTTAACCAAACTCATTGATAGTACCATGTCTGGTGTGGAGAAACGATTGAGCGAGGTGATCAACGCTATAGCTGCAAAGGAACATGTACTATCACCTATTACCATCAAGTTCAGAGAACAAACGGTACATAAACATGTCTGGGTTCTGACCAGGTTTTTATATAATGATTTGAATGTTGAGGAAATTATTGATGGAGTCAACGCTAATTTAAAGGAGAGCAGAAAATATGTTTATTTTATTCCCAAAGCCTCAGATTTAGCAATTGATAGGGCTCGGGAATATGCGGAGCTGCCTGGTAAAAAGGAGTTTGAAGGGCTGTATAAATTCATAGAGATTGATGAAGATCTAGTAATGCCTTTTGAAGAACTAGTGATCTATGACCCTATGGAGTCCCCAAGAACCTGGGGTTATGTGCAGTATTCTTTCCAAAATGACAACCAAGTAGAAGACTTGTTTTTAAGGCTGGATAAAAGCCTATTAACTGAACTCGTTGCTAAACTGAAAAGCAGCTACAAAGAACCAGTAATGAAATTTATGTTTCCAGATAAACTTGTTGCAGATGAAGAACCTACAATTAAGAAATAAAAACTCACGTGTAATTCATAATCGATTTGATCCTGTCTACATCATTTTGGACAAGGCAATTTCCGATGGCATGTTTCGCCCAAAGAAGAATGGTATGATTATACCAATTCCACAATCTGACGAAGAGATGTTATTGGATAACATTTTGAAACATAGATGGATTGCATGGGTAAACATAGCGTTGGCGATTTTCATGTATTTCTTAGGCCTTGATTATATCCTGTATCAATCCAGTTTTGATGTGAGTATCGTCGTGACAGGTTTATTGGCACCTGCAATGATTACAGGAGCTGCATGGTTCAGTGTTTCATTTGGAGGAATACCTTCTAACTACATTAATAGTGCGCTTTTGATTACTAGCTGTATGTTTTTGTCTTTCTCTTTAAGCATGACTTTATTGGTGGTAATCTTATGTGCCATTGTCCATATTTCGATATCCCTGTTGATCATCATTCCGATTTACCTTGCATTATATGTGGCTTGCATACTGTATGACAATACTGATGGGTTAAAGATTGGATTAGATGAAACCCAACTAAAGTATTCTCGCGCGATGCTCAATTTTCATCGCAAAAGAGGCTTGATCAGTGAATTGGAGACGCAGAAACTGTATTTCAATTCGGAAAATGTAACGGATTTGAGTAGAGAAACGGAAAAAGATGATTTTGTATCGGCTATTTCCAATAGTGTCAGAAGCAAAGCTGAAAGCCTTGAGGAAGAGAGAAAACTCTTTGTTGCCAATGACTTAATTGCCGATTGTTTGACAGAGCTTTTCAAGCTAGTAGATATTATCGAGAAGTACCAGTTAGTATACAAAGAGGTAATGCAGTTTAGTTTAGATGCGTCTTTGGAGCGAGATCAAGCATTAGTGGACAAGAAGTCTTTAGAACTGGTAGAATCTTTTTCAGGTGCACTTACCGAAATCAACGGAATTCCTCAAATCGAATTGCAAAGAATTGATAAGGATGTAAAGAAATTATCAAAATTATTAACTCACACTGATGTTGAGCAACACTTGATTGATCATCAGTTTGCCAAGATATTTAAAAATGTAGTGGTCATTATTGATCATAATAAGTATCAATTCATGAAGAATTTGAGAGACGAAGTATTGGATCAAACTACACTTTAAAAGCTGTCAGGTAGTTCGAAATTTCCAAAATTCATCCAATCGGTCTGAGAGGTATCTGCTTCGCATCCCAGGTTTTCGAGTGTTTTCACTAATTCAAACTTAGAGGATACATCATTAGATAAGGTAATAACATGTTTACCTTCAATATCTGTAAATAGCGAAGGATTACCTACCTTGATGAAGATGGTTGTGTTAGGATTTCGACCATAAGCCATGCCTGCTTCAAAGATCACATTTGGCCTGGCCTGCAGACGTATATTTTGTTCTTCAAGGGAGTCATTTGAATTCAGAAAGTTGGGATTTAATCGTACTTCATCATCTGGCGTCAAGAGCACTAAAAAGATAGTCGCTTCTTTGAATGCTGTGTCCAGGATTTCAGTAGTCAAAGGAGCGGATTTCTTTATGGTATCGAGATAACTACTCCAGTCCTTGTAGTTTATTTTTAATTTATTGAGAAGGATAGCCAATTGCTTTTTAATGCCGTCATTCCTTCCGTGGATAAGAAAAATCGAGTGATTTTGAGAGATGGAGTTTTCTGCGAACAGCCCTTGGAAGTCCATCAATGAATTGAGCCACAGTCGGAGAAGATTCTCTGTATGGACCCAGAGATCATTAATGTGATTGAAATGCTCTTTAGAACTGAATATTTCAGGTACATGTTTCATGGGTGCACAGGTGACTACAGCATATAGTTTACCAATCAAGTCCAGTTTAAAGAAACCCTTGCTTTTCTTATGAATTAACGAAATAGAATCACTGGATGTCTCAAGCTTGAAATGATCCATATGGAATTCACTATTGTTGATTTTGTTTAGAAATTCTGATTTCAAGTAGGTTATTGTGTCCATTTCCTTACGTGTGATAAGGCTAGAAAACTAGTTTGATAACGACACTATTTTATCCCCAAAAACAATGATAAATGGCTAGTCAATATAGGCTAAGCACCATTTCATTTTTAAGTGTGATTTAATTGGCTATCCCAGTTCATAGGTTTGTCTCGTTAAGATTAATTGTATTTTATTATGATAGATGAAGAAGTAGGATTTAGTGACATCACATGGAGCGTTTGGGATGAGGATAATGATGAGCCCAAGAGCAGGGTTTGTATCGTTTTCACGGGAGGTACAATTGGGATGGTCCCTGAAAATCCCAATAATCCCAATATCAAAAAAATGAAACCCGCTGAATTGGAAGACTTGATGAAGGTCGTTCCGGAACTTGGAAAGGCGGATCAGATAAGGCTAGGTATGATATCCTTCGATGATCTGGTGGATTCTTCTGATGTTACAGCAAGGCATTGGATGGCGATGGCTAATATCATTGATATGTATTACCAAAAATTTGATGGTTTTGTCATTTTACATGGTACGGATACGATGGCTTTTACCACCTCCGCTTTGTCATTTATGCTCAATAACCTGGCCAAGCCTGTTGTCGTAACTGGGTCACAATTGCCAATTACTGATCCTCGAACCGATGCAGTTCAGAACCTGGTGAGTGCAGTAAAGATTGCAGGGTATAAAGCAACTGGTCAACCCCTCATTCCGGAGGTGTCATTGTGTTTTCGAGACCACTTGTTAAGAGGTAATAGAAGTACGAAATTTAGTTCTTCTGGATTTCGGGGGTTTATGAGCCCCAATTTTCCTGCTCTTGGGAAACTTGGGGAACATATAGATATTGATGAGAATGTGATCTTGAAGCCAGTTAATAATGAAGAAAGGAAATTCTTTGCTACAAAAAAATTAGACAAGGACATCAAGGTAATTCCTGTAAATCCTAATATTACTCCACAACAATTAGAAAGAGACCTCAAAACAAAAGGGATTGATGGGGTAATCTTATTGACCTATGGTACGGGAAATATGCAGACTTCACCAGAATTCATTGAGGTCATCGAAACTGCAGTTAAAGGAGGAGAAGGGTATGCGAAACCAATTCCTGTTTTGAATGTAACACAATGCTCGGAAGGGACGGTGGAAATGGGGCTTTATGAAGCAAGTAGTGGTTTACTGGAAGCAGGAGTTTCAAGCGGACTTGATCTCACCTATGAAGCAGCGCTGATCAAACTCAATTGGGCCCTAACAAGGTATAAAGATATAGAGGAAGCAAAAGCACAATTACAATTTTCTGTACGTGGCGAACAATCAAAAAACCTTCATGATATTAAATGGACCAAAGTAGAATACCATGATTCTTCAGATGACAAGGTTATCCTTACAAATGGCAAGTCAATTCCTGGTAAATATCAGTCAGATAGGTTGAATAGCGCGATTTTAAGAATTCAGGGAATGGAGATCGAGCCGGCAAATGATCAGGCATTTGAGGTTAGGATATTTATCAATGAACCCAATGCAGATGTGGATACACCAGTTCAATCGGCCGAGTTTGTGAAATCTATTTCAGACCTTGAAGAGATAAGTGAAAACTCGAATCTGGTTTGTGATGCATCTAATACAGCCAAAACAGTGATAGATACCGGTGGTACTGTGTCCGTGACCATTGTAGCTATTGGGGCAAAAGTAAAATGCCGGTCTATTTTCCTAAGTCTTTACACTGATTCTCATTGATATGAGTAAGCCCGCAAAACCTATTAAGGAAGTTGAAGATAACTTGGTTGAAGAGACCGATGTAAAACCATCTGAAACCGGCTCTTCGATAGACGAAAACTATGAATTATCCTCTTTTGAGAAAGAGTATAGAAGAGTTAGAGCACTTTTTGATCAGGGATGGGATAATTCTTCAAAATACATAGAGTGTGCTGAAGAATGCCAAAATCTTCTTAAAAGGCTGATAATCAACATAATTGATAAAAATCATAGAAAGCTATCAAGAAATAAAAGTTATCGCCCAAAATTTGATGATATTCATGGTGATCCTGACAAAAATATCAATTTGGAAGATCAGGAATTGAGAAAAATCTGTGAATTGATAGATGATCCATCAGTCAATTATTTCAAGTTAGCCGGGGAGAATTATGAAACTCATTCTCCGCTGCTAAAGTCTTACAAGTTTGCTGAAGTTGCTGGGTTGATTGATTATTGTTTACTTCCAAATACCTCAGATATTGGACGGAAATTGGCAGTACAACAAATTTTAAATGCCATTACAGCATTGTTGTTAGCTCGCCGTAAAGATTTGCAGATACAGCCCTTTCACTTACTCGCTAATTATGAACACCTTAGGTTAGAGGCCCATAGGATCGAACTGAATCATAGGAATATAAATGACGACAAAAGCGTAATGGACTATGTTTTTGTTGATCGAGAAGAGAAGAGCGAGACGCGTGTTTTTCAATATTTGAAATTACGTGGTATGCTCATCAATACATCTGATAAAAGTCGAAACATCGCTTTTAAAGTTGAAACTTTTAATAACATTTTATCCACGATTTTTCACGGTGTAGAAGATGTGTTAAAGACAGTTGTGTCAGATGATTTCAAAAAAGAGAATAGTGGAAAAAAAGCACAAGAGGTAATTGCTCAAATGCCCAAAAATATTATTCTGAATGCTGGATATCTGAGTGGGCTAAGTTTCGGATGGACAATGCATGAAATTATTCAGCAAGAGAATGAGAGATTGGATTTGATTGAAAAAATTGAAAAGTGGTGTGACTTTGACTCTGACGTTGGTTTCGGAAAGTTAGAACTGATTAAGGATAATATCCCAGCTGATTTTGAAGAGTCTCCAGAGAAAACTTTCGAAATAAAACTGTCAGATAATTTTGTGGTTTATAAAAGGGGAAATGATGATGTAAACCTCTGTAGTTTCATAGCAGGTTATATTCAAGGTGTGCTAGAAAAAGTAGTACAGTTACCTTTAAAGATTAAACATAAGCCAAAATTGAACCATTGTGAACAGTTCCAGCCGGGACAGAATTACTGCATTTTTTTGATTGAAACTGATATGGAGAAAATGAAATCCATAAAAAGTGAAGTAAATGAAAAGTACAAGTATGAATTAACTCCAAATCCCGTTTTTCAGGAACGAATCAAATGAGTGAAAGAGATGAAAATAAGTTATTAAACTTCCTTGATACGGTAAGTACATTAAGTGGTGATTTGATCGAACACTATAAGTCTTTAATTTCTACTGCTGTAGAATTATTAGAGCAATCAGAAGAAAACTTGGATGCGGTCGTCAACAAGATTGCTCAAAAACTAGGACAACCATATGAGGGCCAAATACTCAATATGTTGAATTCTATTGAGACTACTGTGGAAGAAAGTGCTCCTGAAGAAAAACTTATTGTCTCTGAAGTCAGACCATTCATTGTGCATGGGCATGATTCTGCAGCCTTGTTTGAATTGAAGGACCTCCTTCAAAATGATTTTGGTTTTCAAGAGCCGATTTCGCTACAACAGCAGGCTCCAGGTGGCAAGACCCTAATAGAACTTTTCGAAGATTACGCATCAAAAGCGACAGTTGTTTTTGTCCTTTTGACTGGAGATGATCCATGTCTGGATGAGTCGGGTGAGGAAATACTTTTACCTCGACAGAATGTGACTTTCGAATTTGGATATTTTGTTGGAGCATTGGGACGGCTCAGTGGAAAAGTAATTGTCTTACGAAAAGGCAAGGTAAAAATGCCCTCAGATGTGAAAGGCTGGCGATACATCGATGTGACTAATGGTATAAAGGCGGCCTACGCGGAGATCAAAAATGCCCTTACGCAGACTACCATTATCAAATAGCTTCTACTCCAACACCAGGTCCCAGTCCTTCCAAACGGGTTCATAGCCTTGTTTCAGCAGGAGTTCGCTGATTTCTTCGGGAGTTCTTTCGTCGGAGATCTCAAATTGTTCCAGGGATTGAGGTTCTACTGAATAGCCTCCAGGATTAGTTTTGGATCCCGCACTCATCGAGGTAATGCCCAGTTTAAGGACATTATTCCTGAAAACTTCCGTTTCTCGGGTAGACAAGGAAAGCTCCACTTCCTGGTCAAAGAGGCGGTAGGCACAGATCAATTGCACCAGGTCACGGTCAGTCATTTCTACTTTCGGTTCCAGACCTCCCGAAAAGGGACGCAACCTGGGGAAGGAAATCGAGTATTTCGTCTGCCAGTAGGTTCGTTCCAGATAATCCAAATGCAGGGCAACGAAGAAGCTGTCCACTCGCCAGTCTTCCAGGCCGTACAAAGCGCCGAGGCCCATTTTGTGGATGCCAGCTTTGCCTAAACGATCAGGGGTTTCCAGTCGATAATCGAAATTGGATTTCTTGCCTTTAGGATGATGCTTTTTGTAATCGGCCTTGTGGTAAGTTTCCTGATAGACCAATACGGCATGTAATCCGAGGGGGATCAATTCCTCATATTCATGCTGATCCAACGGCTGTACTTCCATGCTCACATTGGCAAAATGCGAGCGGATTTGTTTGATGGCATTGGCCAGGTAGGGGACGCCTACCGTACGGTTCGCTTCTCCGGTGACCAACAGTACATGTTGGAATCCCATGGCTTTGATGGCGGCTGTTTCCGCCAGTATTTCCTTATCAGAAAGGGTCTTTCTACGGATCTTATTGTCCAGGCTAAAGCCACAATAGGTGCAAATGTTCTGGCACTCATTGGACAAGTAGAAAGGCGCATACAACTGGATTGTATTTCCAAACCTTTGAAGGGTAAGCTGCTGACTCAATTGTGCCATGTCTTCCAGGTATGGAGTGGCCGCTGGGGAGATCAGCGCTTTGAAATCTTCGAGATCACGGGCGGGACTAGTCAATGCACGTTCTACATCCGCAGCAGTTTTACCATAAATGGATTCCTTTTCCAGGTCCCAGGAATGGCGATCGAATATGTCCTTGAAGCTACTCACTCAGAAAAGAAGTTAATGGACTACTAGCCACCGCATGAACCACCGGAGAGGCCAGTTTGGCTTCATAGGCCATACGACCTGCTTCTACCGCCATTTTGAAGGCAATGGCCATTTCTACGGGATTTTCTGATACAGCAATGGCCGTATTGACCAGTACGGCATCCGCACCAATTTCCATGGCTTTGGCTGCATCAGAAGGCGCGCCTATGCCCGCATCTACGACGACCGGTACTTTGGCTTGTTCAATGATGATTTCCAGGAAATCGATCGTTTTTAGGCCTTTATTGCTGCCTATAGGGGACCCCAATGGCATGACCGCTGCCGTTCCGGCTTCTTCGAGTCTTTTGCACAATACCGGATCTGCATGGATGTAAGGCATCACCACAAAACCCAGTTTTGCCAATTCTTCGGTCGCTTTCAAGGTTTCCACAGGATCTGGCATCAGGTACTTAGGGTCTGGATGAATTTCGAGTTTAATGAAATTGGTTTCCAGGGCTTCCCGGGCCAATTGTGCTGCAAATACAGCCTCCTTTGCAGAGCGAACACCAGAAGTATTGGGCAGTAAATTGATCCGCGGGTGGTTCAATTGGTCGAGTAGTAAGTCTTCCTTGTTGTTGACCTCCACACGTTTCAGGGCAACGGTGACCAATTCGGATGCTGAAGCTTCCAAAGCGGTTTTCATCAGCTGATTGTTGCTGAATTTACCCGTACCGGTGAAAAGGCGGGATTTGAAAGTTTTATTACCTACGATTAATTCGTTCATAAATTCATCATGGTTTGAGGGGCAGGAATGTCTGGAGCCAGTCGTTGTAAGGCATTGTTCACAATTGCTTCTTTGTCCTCCGCCTTATTGATCAGGGAGGCTACAGCGATGCCATAAACTCCGGCATCCAGCAGGTCATTGATATCTTTTAGCTGAACACTGCCAATAGCTATAATTGGCAACTTATTTCCTTCTGATTTGGCATGACCGATCAGGTGTCGGTAGCCTTCTATGCCCAACACCGGACTCAACTGCGCTTTCGTGGAGGTATATCGCAAAGGACCCAGACCAATGTAATTCACCCCGCTTTTATTAAGTCTGCGGATGTCTTCCAGTGTATTGGCTGTTCCGCCTATGATTATATCCTCACCGAGGATTTCACGGGCTTCTGCTGGTGGCATATCCTTCTTTCCAATATGAACGCCATCGGCTTCTACTGCCGCAGCGATTTTCACATGGTCATTTAGGATGAAAGTAGCCTGAAATTCATTGCAGATCTGTCGCACATCTGAAGCAATAGCCTTCACTTCCTTTTTGGGAAGGTCTTTCAATCGCAACTGTACCCAACGAACCCCAGCTTCACATGCTTCGGTGATCAATGTAGCGTGATCTTTTTCAGGTAAGTCTTGTGAGATATAATGCAACCGGGAAATCATGCCTGATTGATTAATTTTTGATATTGTGTCAGTCGATCAGATACCTTAGTTTGTTGCCAGATACTTCCGAGTACAGCAGCGCCTTTAAATCCAAGGGCTTTTGTGCTTGATACATTATACACAGATATGCCGCCTAAAGCGAAAATCGGGAAGTGAGGCGTCTTTAATAGGAAGGCTTTCAGGGATTCAATGGAAAAACGGGCCTGATAATCGGACTTTGATAAACTGTCGAAAATAGGGCTGAGGAAACCATAATTCAGCGTTTGTGAACAAGCCTGAATCTCTTCAAATGCATGAAAAGACCAGGAAACATGTTTTCCATGTGTGTCTTCCGGAGCGTTGCCGGTGCTTTTGATATGGTATCCGCCCAAATTCATTTCCTCAACTAGTTCGTGGTGTTCGTGTACAATGAGCCGATCCCGGAAATCAGTATCAATTTCCCGGATCAGCGTTTTGACTTGTGCTGCTGAAGCATGTGGTTTGCGTACATGAAGCTTCCTAAGACCTGCCTCCATTAAGGCATTGCAGGTGGTTGCTTCTTCGCTGACCGATCCTTCAGCAGTGATCACCACGATCTCGAAAGCTTTATTGGTCGATGTAGATTTCACCTCCCGTTTCCGCAAATTCGGCTGCTTTTTGCTTCATTCCTTCTTCAAGTGCTTGATCAGTAGTCAGCTCTTTCTCAGCAGCGTATTCTCTCACATCCTGAGTGATTTTCATCGAGCAGAAGTTTGGTCCACACATGCTGCAGAAGTGAGCCACTTTTGCACCCTCGGCAGGCAATGTCTCATCATGGAATTCACGTGCCGTATCCGGATCAAGAGAAAGGTTGAACTGATCTTCCCATCGGAATTCAAATCGAGCTTTGCTCAGCGCATTGTCCCGGTATTGGGCACCAGGATGTCCTTTACCCAGGTCCGCGGCATGTGCCGCAATCTTGTAGGTAATTACACCATCCTTCACATCTTTCTTATTGGGTAATCCCAGGTGCTCCTTTGGTGTCACGTAGCACAACATCGCACAACCGTACCATCCGATCATGGCGGCGCCGATTCCTGAAGTGATGTGATCGTATCCGGGAGCAATATCAGTGGTCAATGGCCCGAGCGTGTAGAAAGGTGCCTCATCACACGCTTCCAATTGCTTTTCCATGTTTTCTTTGATCATGTGCATGGGCACGTGACCGGGACCCTCGATCATCACCTGTACATCGTGTTTCCAGGCGATCTTGGTCAATTCTCCCAAAGTCTCCAATTCCGCAAACTGCGCTTTGTCATTGGCATCCGCTAAAGAACCAGGACGCAAGCCATCTCCTAATGAAAAGGAAACGTCATAGGCCTTCATGATTTCGCAGATCTCTTCAAAATGGGTATATAGGAAGCTTTCTTTGTGATGTGCCAGACACCATTTGGCCATGATGGAGCCACCACGTGAGACTATTCCTGTTACGCGCTTGGCCGTCAAAGGAATGTATGGTAAACGGACACCCGCATGAATCGTGAAGTAATCCACGCCTTGTTCAGCTTGTTCAATTAAGGTGTCTCGGAAAATTTCCCAGGTGAGGTCTTCGGCCTTACCATTAACTTTTTCCAATGCCTGGTAGATAGGCACGGTTCCGATTGGTACGGGGCTGTTTCTTAAAATCCATTCACGGGTCTCGTGGATATTTTTTCCAGTAGACAGGTCCATGATGGTATCCGCACCCCAATGGCACGCCCACACGGCTTTTTCTACTTCCTCTTCAATGCTGGAAGTAACCGCAGAGTTTCCAATGTTCGCATTGATCTTCACTAGGAAATTACGACCAATGATCATTGGCTCAGATTCCGGGTGATTGATGTTCGCTGGGATGATCGCACGACCTTTTGCAACCTCTTCACGGACAAATTCGGCGGTGATTTTCTCCTTAGGCGTATTCGCCCCAAAGTTTTCACCCGGATGCTGCTCATTCAGGTGATTCCATTCTTCAATTTTTTGATTCTCACGGATCGCGATATACTCCATCTCCGGGGTAATGATGCCTTGTTTGGCATAGTGCATCTGCGTCACGTTTTTACCCGCTTGTGCTTTTTTAGGCTTGGCCAGGTGTTTGAATCGCAAAGCATCCAGTGAACTATCATTGAGCCTTTCCTGGCCATACTGAGAAGTGATCCCTTCTAGTTTTTCTATATCACCACGACCATCAATCCATTCTTCACGTAGCTTGGGTAACCCTTGCTTCACATCAATATCTACATTAGGATCTGTGTAAGGTCCACTGGTATCGTATACTGTCACAGCGGGGTTTTGCTCCACCGGTGCAGAAGGATTAAACTTGAGTTTGGTATCGTTTAGCGTGATTTCCCGCATGGCCACTTTGATGTCATGGATTTCTCCAGAGACATACACTTTTTTGGAAGCCGGGAATGGATCACGGGTGATCACATCAGCTGCTGGAATTTTGTCCGTTCTACTCATAGAATTTGTTTTATCCGCCTTGAACAGCGGTGATGATGAGAATATTATCGTTTGGTTTTAAAAGGTAGTCCTCCCATTGTTGTCGAGGTACAATCTGATCATTAACCGCGAGGGCAACACCTGTATCGTAATGTTGATTCTGGTCTTTTAGAAAATTACCTAGTGACAAGTTTTCAGAGGGCAAAGAGAACTCCTTATCGTTCAGCTTAATGTTCATAAGCAAATGAATTAATACGCTTCAGGAGCCACCGGTTACGGTAGATTTCTCGCTTTTCCCTTCGGCTGCATGACCAGCATCAGGTTTTGAGGGTATGATCTCAGCCTGGAACGGCACCCCTAAAGTCGTGGCAAATATATATAAGAAATTCCATGAAAAGGAGATGGGTTTATTCACCGAAGGAATCTTGCATCTTAGATATAATGGTTTAAGGAAATTTACTACAATGAGCTTACAGCTTGATCATAGGTTTACGAAATGATCAACTTTATTCATTCATGAATTTGCAGAACACCAAGAAAGGCATTTACCGGATTTGTTTTTGTTTGATATGCTTCTTTAGCGCTAATGAAGTATTGTGCCAGGAATTAAAGGACGTGGAACAATCCAGTATATCAGTCTACCTTCAAACTGGAACGATGGTATTTCTGCATACTGGGACGTTTAACCTGGAATATACGTTTGCCCGAGTTTCAAATGAGCGAATTAAATTCAATTCCAGAATCGGAATAGGAGGGATCGCTGTAGCGTTTGGGGAGGGTGGATCCGGGGTTTTGGCGGGAGTCACCATGTTAACAGGGAAACGTCAGCACCACTTTGAATCTGGATTAGGCTTGTTTTTATTGGTGGATTCTCTCCGAGATTATGAGGATGTATTGACCGAAAGCCCAGACCTGATTCCCTTGCCTCTACTGGAAATTGGTTATCGTTATCAGCCTCCGAATGGAGGAATTACCTTCAAAACGACCATTGGAACGTTAGGCCTAGGGGTAGGTTTGGGGTATAATTTTTAAAAAATTACAATGTGGTATTTTCTGAGCCGGATTTTTCTTTTCTGAAAAGATGAATGATTCGTTCGGAATGATCATATATAGTTCATGACGGAAATCTGCAATTCACAATAACATGTTTAATGAAATTAGCCTTGGAGCTGTTTTTAGGCAATTCTAACCTTTCTTATATGATTACTAAAGCCATTCAACAGATCAATTCAACACACGCAATCGTTGCTTTTTTAATTGCCTGCATTATTCTCTGTGCTTCTTCAGAAGTATTCGGAACTTCCATCAGATTTGACCATCAATTCAATATCACTGCAGAAGGTTCGGTAAGCCAAATAGATTCTCTTGAAGCCTTTGTGAATCGTGATATTCTGGTGATACAGCGGTATGGTGGAACCAAAAGGAAATGGGTGAAGAAGGGGACACTCATGAAAGTTTTTGTAATACCTTTTCCGGCAGATTCCGTGGGGTTATCCTACGAAAAATCATTTTTATCGGGCAAGGATGTTTATCGGGGCCATTTTGTATCATTGGTGGGGGATACCCTGACTTTGATCAGGTCAGGAAAAGAGCTGAAGTTCGATATTGATAACCTTCATCAGGTAAAAGTGTACAATGACATTGGTGCCCGTGTTTTTGGAGACATGGTCAATACAGCCAGCTTTGTAAGTTTTGGTTATTCAGGTCTTCTCTTTGGAGTAGGTGTCGTCTGGACCCAGAGTGATGAAGCCTTTTCCAATGCTTTTTCAGGTCCGTTGATGGCTGCAGGAGTTGTCCTGGGTGGTTTGAGTTATCTGTTGCATCGATTGGGATTGGTTATCCGAAGGAATAAGTATGACCTGATCAATGATTGGTATATCGTTCGAACTTTTTAAGGATGAATCGTATAATATTCCTCTGGTTATTTTATAGCATAAGTTCTATGACCAATGCGCAAGAAAACATACCGGTTTATTTGATCCCTGGTCAGGGCGGAGATGGTCGTTTGTTCAATAACCTGACTTTGCCTAAAGGTTTCGAGGCTCGGCACGTGGTGTATGAACGACCAGAGGCTGGGATGAGCATGCAGGATTACGCGAAACAGCTGACGCGGCAGATAGATACCACAAATAAGTTTATTCTACTAGGCGTTTCTCTTGGTGGCATGCTGGCCACAGAGATGAGCGAATTGGTGGATGCCGAAAAAGTAATCATCATTTCTAGTGCCAAAGGACGCCACGAACTTCCGGGTAGGTATACATTCCAGAGTAAGGTTCCGATTTACAAATTGGTGTCACCGAAGACTGCCAAGTTCGGAGCAAAGCTGCTACAACCCATCGTCGAACCAGACCGACAAAAAGAAAAGGAAACTTTCAAAGCGATGCTTCGGGACAAAGACGCCATTTTTCTTAGACGTACCATTGAGATGATCATGCATTGGGACCGAACTGATGCTCCTAAAAACATCATTCACATCCATGGCAATAAAGACCATACCATTCCCATTCGAAAAGTCGATTATGACATTTTGGTGCCTGGAGGTAGCCACATGATCACTCTGACGAGAGGGGAGGAGATCAGTCAATTGGTTAAAGAGGTTTTGTTAGATAAATCTCCGTCATCATGACGGGAAATAGGATTACAGCCTGATCATTAACTATAACCAAAAACCAATCAAGCATTTCCACTCAATACCTTAAGCGCCTGCACGAATGCATCCAGTTCTTCCGTAGTGGTATACACATTAGGTGTTACCCTAACGCCTTCTACATTGATGCGTTTGATGGCCACGGTCCAGATGTTGTGTTCATCGAGGAGTTTCTTCGCTAATGTTGAGGGCTCCATGCCTTCAATACCTACGTTCCCAATGGC
The DNA here is from genome assembly GCA_033344775.1 of Cytophagales bacterium. Classification (NCBI taxonomy): domain Bacteria; kingdom Pseudomonadati; phylum Bacteroidota; class Cytophagia; order Cytophagales; species Cytophagales bacterium. The sequence continues at coordinate 29,888 of JAWPMT010000002.1, forward strand.
ACCATGACGCTCCATTTCCTTTGGCGTGTTGACATTTACTTGAGGCAAGTCCCGGACTTTAGAAGTCCAGTAGTCTTGCAGGTATTTCAGTCGAGCTTCCTTGCGTTTCGTTCCAATCTTGTTGTGAAAGTCAATGGCATTGAGGATGGTGAGATCCGTATGCACTGGATGAGTACCAATGTGGTTCAAACGGGTAATGTCATCAGCATCCCTCGGCCCTTCGGCCAGCAGTGGGGTTATGTTATTGGCTTTCCCCTTTTTCACATAAAGAAAACCAGCTCCAAGAGGAACACTAAGCCATTTGTGCAGACTTGTTCCATAGTAATCACAATCCAGGTCCGGAATATTGAAGTCCAGATGAGCAAAAGCATGAGCGCCATCTACCATGACTTCCACACCCTTGCTGTGTGCCATGTCACAGATTTTACGAATAGGCAGCACCTGACCGGTGATGTTCACCAGATGGCAAACCATTAAGAGTCGGGTTTTTTCAGTGATGGCAGCGGCATACAAATCGACGATTTCTTCATCATTATTTGGGTGATTAGGCAGAGAAACCCGCTTCGCAACGATGCCATGTCTGCTTTCCATTAATGTGAATTGGTTGAGCATAGCACCATAATCTTGTTCTGCCATTACCGCTTCATCTCCTTCCTGCCAGGGAACACCAGCAATGATCAAGTCCAAAGATTCAGTTGTGTTTCTGGTGATCACTAATTCTTCGGGCGAACATCCAGCCATCGCGGCCAGTTTTTCGGAGCTTTTCTTCTTGTTTTCCCATTGGACCGTGCGCATGTAATAGGAGCCCTGATAATTCACCTCTCGAACATGCTGGATGAAATTTTCCAACGTTTCCTCAGGTTGAATGCAGTAATATCCATTTTCAAGATTGATGTACTCGTCTTTCAATCGATAGCCTTTTCGAATGGTTTTCCAGAATGTTTCATCCTGAGCCAATTGAGCGGGAGTCACATCGGCTTTGGTTGCTACTAATTGATCCAGATGCTGCAAGGTGAATGGTGCCCCCATGCTGAGGGCAGAAAACTGTTTGATGAACGTGCGCTTATCCATGTTTGAAAGATAAGGACTTATGGTTTGAATTGGAAGAAGGTCGTGAAGCCTACCCTTTAGAATTATTCAATTAACGCGTTAAGTAATTCTCTCAATATCTGGTACCTTACCGGAAACAATTGAATTATGAAATCCTTGTTGACTTGTTGTTTCCTGCTTTTTGTTCACATGACCATCGCTCAGAATGCCTTTGATGACATGACGAATGAAAAGATCCAGAAGATTCTCTATCGGGAGGCACAAGATGTGAAAGGTCAGCTCGGTGCCTGGCAATTTACCTATCAGGAGCTAATGACCATGATCCTGACCGATGAAAATGCCAATCGAATGCGGATCATGAGTCCCATCATTGAAGAGAAAGACATCAAACAGGAGCAGTATAAATTGATGCTGGAGGCCAACTTTGACCGTGCTTTAGATGCAAAATACGCTGTATTCGATGGTGTTGTATGGTCGGTTTTTACCCATCCCCTGGCCGAATTGGAAGTGGAGCAATTCAAAGACGCGCTGGATCAGGTGATCACGCTTAGCAAGACCTTCGGTACGACTTATAACAGCACGGATTTCGTGTTTGGTGGAGGGAATTGATCGAATGTTTTAGCGAAAGGCTGGAGCCATTGGTCGAAAAAGGCACTTAATTCAAAACAAGTACGTTGAATTGATCGTGTGCTGAAAAGTAAGCCTCACGTCATTCCATGGAGCGATTGAAACTATTTAGCTCGGAAAACTGTAGGGATTATGATACTTTTAAGGAATAATTAATCTAGGGTTTTATGAAGATCTTGAGATACATGTTGGGTTTGGCGTTGATGATTTCCTTCATCTCGGCGGATAACCCGGAAAAAGAAGAGACCCGTGCGGGTGAGGTCGAGTGGATTTCCTTTGAGGAAGCGCTGAAAAGAAATGAAGAAGAGCCTCGTAAGATCCTGGTGGATTTCTACACAGACTGGTGTGGCTGGTGCAAACGCATGGATCGGGACGTTTATTCACGAGCCGAGATCTCGGAGTACTTGAACGACAACTTCTACGCAGTTAAGTTCAATGCAGAGAAATACAAAGAAGACATTGAATTTCATGGACATACGTTTAAATATGTTCCACCACCACAAGGAGGCAGAAATGGTATCCACGAGTTGGCTTATGCTTTGATGAATAAAAAGGCCTCTTATCCAATGACCGTATTTATTGATGAGGAATTGAACCCTCTCCAGGCCATTCCTGGCTATCAAAAAGCACCATTTTTTGATACGATCATCAAATACATTGGTGGAGATAAATATAAAAATACGCCTTGGCAAGATTTTCAGAACTCTTACGACAGTCCTCTTGGACCTTGATAAGACCTGTGATAAAAAATATTTTTAAAGGGTTCTTGCAACCCTTTTTTTTGTGCCTTGTCATTTAGGAAATGCACGATCAGAATAAACGAGTATTATGAAAAAATTAGTTGCCTATTCAATTTGTCTTTTCTTCTGCCTGACCGCTGTGATAGCGCAGGATCGAGATACCAGAAAACTCAAGTCTTTTTCATCTATTTCAGTTGGTGAGGCCATTGATGTAGAAGTGAAAGCCGGGAATGAAGAAAAGGCCATTGTCGAAGTAGATGGTACCAGCCCAGACAATGTGTTGACGGAGGTTTTTGGCAGTCGTCTGAAGATCAGAATGCGTCAGGGCAATTGGAGAAACGTGAGTGTGCGTGTCTATGTGACTTACAAAGAGCTGGAAGAGATTGATGTGTCTTCAGCTGCAGATCTTTCTTCAGATGGACCAATTAAGTCGGAATCCCTGGAAATTGAAGTGAGCAGTGCAGGCGATGTGGAAGTAGAAGTGGATGTAGAAGAGTTGGAGGTCCGCGTCAGTAGTGCGGGTGACCTCACCATTGAAGGAAAGGCGATCAAGCAATATGTGAGAGTTAGCAGCTCAGGAGATTATGACGGTTACGATCTGGAAAGTGAAGAAGCAGAAGTAGATGCCAGCAGTTCAGGAGATGCACGCGTTTTTGTTACCAAAGAACTTGAAGCAGATGCGAGCAGCTCAGGTTCTGTTTATTACCGTGGCAATCCAACTAAAGTCTATGCGGACTCAAGTAGTGGCGGGCGCGTAAGAAAGTCTTAAGTTCCTGAAACATTTTCAGTATACTAAGGAGTTAGCCTGTGTAGATTTGCACAGGCTTTTTTATGCGATTTCTCTTATGCTTTTCTGTGTTGTTATTCCTGGCCAGCTGCCTCGATAACGATGATACCCGACGAGACCGGTTTTTTCTTCAGGGGAACGATGCCCTTTCACTCAAAGATTATGACAAAGCGATCCATTACTTTGATAATGCGGTCCGCATTGATCCGGACTTTTCATTAGCATATAACAACCGCGGTGTGGCTAAAATGAATGATGACCGTGCTGCCGAGGCCATCCTGGACTATAACGAAGCCATCAACATCAATCCCAGGTACTACGAAGCGATCGGCAATCGTGCTTATGCCTACGAGCAAGTCAATCGATTCGCACCCTCGCTGAATGATTGGAAGGCACTAATCCAGGTCTTTCCCGATTCTGCCTTCCTGCACCAGTCCAAAGCCATCGTTTTGACCAAAAGCCGGGCTTACGGTGAAGCAGCGCAAGCCTTTGAGGAAGTACTTCGATTGGAGCCAGCCAATGATGAAGCCATGGTGAACATGGGTACCCTTCGGCACTATCAAAAGCAGGATGAAGAAGCGCTGGAATGGTTAGAAAAGGCGCTGGCAGCCAATGCGGACAATGCCCATGCTTACAATACACGCAATCAAATCCAATTGGCCAACCAAGATTATACAGGTGCAATGGAGAGCATCATCAAAGCCCTGGAACTTGAGCCAGACAATCCTTATTTTTTGAATAATCGCGGGAAGACCTGGCTTGAAATGGATTCGCTCGAATCAGGGATCGCTGACATCAATCGAAGCATTTTATTAGACGGTACCAACATGTGGGCTTACCGAAACAAGGGTATTTACAACTTGAAAAAAGGAGATGCTGCCTCAGCAATTCGATACCTGGAGCAGGTTCGAGATTCAAAAAACTTCGTAGAAAATATATACGGCTATCTCGGAGAGGCTTATTTCCAAAATGGAAACTCATCAAAAGCTTGTGAGGCCTGGAAACAAGGTGTAGAGGAAGGAGATCAATGGGCGGAGAAAAGATTGGTATCAGCTTGTGGAAACTGATTTCGTTCACGTTAGTCCAATTTCTTCGATCTTTGGATTGATAGCCTTCAGGTGTTCAATGAATTTCCGCTCGTTCGCTGGGGATACGAGTAATTCACCTTCTGCATGAGTGATTCTGATTCTTTTCAATCCATTCGCTGGGGAGGCCATGGCATGATAAGTACGTTCCAGCATCCAGATATCTTCAGGTAAAATCCTTCCTTCTGTGATTGGTCCTACCTTGATAGTAAGTTCATCCCTATTTAATCGATATCGTGTGCCCAACATTACTGTCACAAGGAATCCAAGCATCGGGACCCAGATCAACATCAATAATATGGCGTGAAAAATATTCGGATGAGAAAATGCTGGCTTAACTGTGAGGTAAAAAACCACCCCGATGATCAACCAAATGAATGTCCATAAAATTGGACTGATGCTGGATCGATAAGTAGTGGGTTTCATACATGATTGAACGAGAGATGTATACTTCAGGTTGAGTGGTCACGTTTGATAGAGTGTTGGTGCTTTCAGTATTCAATTCGTTGAATGAGGTTCGCCTCACTATCCCAAAGGGCAATGACGCCTCGGTCACTCGTTGTAATGATTTGGCTACCATCAGCATTCCAATCTACCCCCCATAGGTAATCATCGGAGCGCTCGGATTGATGAAGAAGTTTCCCGTCATGGTCCCAAATGTTTAGGGCATCATTGGCACTGGCGAGCGATTTACCATTAGGACTCCATCGGATATTCCTGTATTCCGCGATGCTTCTTCCTGTTTCATTTAGTTTTTCGCCCTCCTTACTCCAGTATTGAAGGAGTTTGTTTTCCCCGTCCTCGAATTCGCCATAGTCGCCTGTTACAAAGAATTCTCCTGATGGATGCCACTCGACGCATAAAAGAAATACTTCTTTTTCGCGAGGGCTAAAGATCTTGATGGAATCCCCTAAATGAGTGAACAGTCCTATCGTAGATCCTACCGCAACCAGTATATTTTCGGATGGATGCCAATCAATACCGGCCACAGATTTGTCATCAGCGATGAACCTGGAAACTCTCTTTCCACTTGTATCAAATATGGAAATTTCTCCTTCAAATTCGGATACCGCCAATAGTTCGCCATCCTGATTCCAGTCAAGTCCTCGGATACTGCTCTCCAGTCCTTCCAACTCAATCCATTTCTCTTCATTCAAATCAAGGATTTTAGCCTTGAAACTTTGGCTTTGGGTGATTACGGCCAATTTGTTTTGGGTAGGGTGCCATTTTAGCCGACTTAGGATCACATCACCAACCGAATAGGTTTTTAGTAGTTCAAAAGACGTTCCATCGAAAAGCTTCAATTCACCCTGACTACCTCCAATGGCGATGAGTTCATCATCAGGACTCCAGGCGGCTGTCCATAACGTTTTGTCTTCTTGCGAATAGACTTGGATTGAAAGCACAATTAGGATTAAAAAGAATGTGTTTCTCATGGATGCTTAAGGTCGATGTTTAGAATAAAGCTAGTTGTATTTTGTTGCTAGTTAAACCTGATTGATTGTCGACTTAATCACATCAATCTTCTCTTGTATCAGTAAATAGCTGATACAAAGAAGTAATATGAGAGAACAGCACAGCAGGTACAACAAATCCGGGTAACCAAATGAAAGGGAAATAGAAGACAGCTATGTTGGGTTTGCCAAATAGGGCTGGATCATAGAAATAAGGGCTTGCTCGGATGGCCATGATCACGATGTTGGCCAGCATGAGGATGCCCACGATGTTCCAGATAATGGCAGCGAAGCGGCTTTTACTTTTTAGTCCCAGCATAAAAATGGCCGCAAAGGGCGCTGTGATCCCAATCAGGATGTCAAAATTGGATCCTTCGAACGTGAGTTTATGATCTAACATTCCTTCATTAGCCAGCCACCATAGGACCATTTCCACAGGGATGCGGATGATATGGATGAATGTTAAAATCGTGATCGGTAGCTTTTGGATCAATGCCCTGGATCGCTTGATTGAAAACAGCACGATCATTACGAGCGTATTCACCGCGAACAAAAGAAACAGCCGCGGAGGGCGAGCCTCGTAATCCTCAAAAAAGCCATAGAAAGCTCCCAGGGCGATCAAAAACAGCCAGAGGATAATAGCTGTGCCGACGATGGTAGCAGTGAAGTTGGTTTTCTTTGGAGTGGCTTTATCTACTGCCGCAATAATGAATAGTAGTGTGGCAATGGTGATGGCCACAAAGATGTAGGGTATAAAAGCCGGTAGTTCAAGCATGAGTAAAAAAGTACTTTAAATGTAAGTAAAATCGACTTAGTGGTTTGGTGCGAAGTGCAATAAGCTTCGTCTTTGATTTTTGAAACTTGGTGCCTATTCATGTTCTCGTGTTAATCGTCATTCCTGCCCCTCCCGGTCGAAACGTAGTTCAGGAATCTCATGTTTGGATGTACGAAATGAGTTTGAGATTCCCGCATGCGATGGAAATGACGACTTTCTATTTTGTTTTAGCACAAGAGCATTTTGCACAATTAATGATTTGTGTCTCAAATCCTATTCATTAATTAACTGTTCCATTTTAGATTTGAAATCCATGACCATACAGGAGTTAGTCGCTGCACTGGCGAAAACATTGAAAGGAGCGTTACCGGGAGCAGAGGCACATCAAATCATGTCCCCTAAACATCGTCCGGGTTTCAAAATGAAATTCGATACGCCACCCAGACCCGGTGCAGTGATGATCTTACTGTATGAAGAAGATGGCAATATTCAGTTTCCGCTGATCCAGCGTTCTGAATATCGAGGGGTACACAGTGGTCAGATTGCGTTGCCTGGAGGAAAAGCAGAAGAATCAGATGCTGACCTCATCGAGACAGCCACTCGTGAAGCACATGAGGAGCTGGGCATTGATCCTCAAAAGATTGAGATCGTCGGTAGCCTGACTTCCTTTTTCGTAGCAGCAAGTAATTTTCAGATCCTTCCTGTGGTGGCTTATGCAAAAGAATTCCCACAGTTCATTCCCGATAAACGTGAAGTGGCAGGTGTTGTGAAAGCTGACCTGGAAGCCATGCTGGACCCCCAAACGGTCAAGGAAAAAGAGATAACTCCCGCGGAAGGCATTACATTTGATGCACCCTACTACGATCTGGATGGAAAAGTCGTTTGGGGAGCTACGGCGATGATGCTAAGCGAATTTGTAACCCTAACCAAAAATATCTATGGTCAGTAATGATGCGGTGATCTTCGGATTGCTGATGTTGGTCCTTGGTCTTGTCTTCACCACAGCGGCAAGTGATCGCCCCGGATGGAAGCGTTTTTATTCCGTCGTTCCGGCAGTCCTCGTTTGTTACCTGATGCCGTCACTATTGTCCACTTTTGGTGTCATCGATATTTCAGAATCCCGTTTGTATTTCGTGGCGTCCCGGTATTTGTTGCCAGCAAGTTTGGTCTTGCTCACCCTTAGCATAGACCTTAAAGAATTGTTGAAGCTGGGCCCTAAAGCGTTGATCATTTTCTTGACCGGAACATTGGGGATCATGCTCGGCGGACCCATAACATTATTGATCTTTTCGGCCATTCCCCAGGACATCATTGCATTACCACCCACCGAAGAAATGTGGCGCGGGCTGACCACTGTGGCGGGTTCATGGATCGGTGGAGGCGCCAATCAGGCCGCCATGAAAGAAGTGTTTGAAGTAGGTAACGACTTGTTTGCCAAGTTCGTAACTGTCGATATCATCGTTGGTAATATCTGGATCGGAACCTTACTCGTTGGTGTGGGCTACAACAAAAAAATCAATAAGTTCCTGAAGGCCGATGAAAGCTCCATTGTCACTCTGAAAGAAAAGATGGAAGACTTTCAGGAGCGTGTGACCAGGTTAGCTACCACCAAAGACCTGATGAACATCCTTATGGTGGGCTTTGCCGCTACAGCTGTCGGGCATTTCCTCAGTGATATCATTGCACCAGCCATAAAAGAGAACTTTCCTGCATTGGAACAATACAGCCTGACTTCCGGATTCTTTTGGCTGGTCGTCATCGCAACCACCATAGGATTAGGCTTGTCCTTTACGAGGCTAAGAGATCTTGAAGGTGCGGGAGCATCTAAAGTAGGGTCGGTGTTTGTTTATGTGCTTGTAACTACAATAGGCATGCAGATGGACCTGTTTGCCATTTTCGAAAATCCCGGACTGTTTCTGGTTGGGATTACCTGGATGTTGTTCCATGTGGGTCTCATGGTCCTGGTAGCGTGGCTGATCAAAGCACCTTATTTCTTTGTAGGAGTCGGAAGTACCGCGAATGTTGGAGGTGCAGCTTCTGCGCCAATTGTTGCAGCTGCATTTCACCCGTCCCTGGCACCTGTAGGGGTATTATTAGCTGTGATGGGCTATGTGGTGGGTACCTACGGCGCTTACCTCTGTGGGATCATGATGCAAGCCGCAGCGCAATAATCATGTCAGTTGAAAAACACATAGACGTAACACTTAAGACGTCTTATCGTACGCTTAATTCGCTAAAGTCCACTACCAGGAAGATTTGGATTGTTTTTCATGGGCAAGGTCAGCTGACAGAGTTTTTCCTGAAAAAATTTGAAGTACTGGATCCGAATGAGCATTTCATTATTGCGCCGCAGGGACTTTCCAAATATTACCTCAATGGCTTTACTGGGCGGGTAGGTGCTTCCTGGATGACCAAAGAAGATCGACTGACAGAAATTGAGAATCAGGCCCGGTATGTTGATGCAGTCGTTGAAGCCGAACTTGGGGATCACTCAGCCGAAATAGTCCTCCTGGGCTTCTCTCAGGGTACAGCTACCATGATGCGTTATGCGAAGCATGCTCAGCTGACTTTCAATAAAATGATTGTTTGGGCGGGTACTATTCCTCTTGAACTTACTCCTGAAATGGTAGTACATTGGTCTGATTTACAGGCGCATTTTGTTTACGGAGATGAAGATCAATTTGATTCCAATGGCCAGTTTGATCAGGAACATCAGAAATTCGAAGCACTTATTGGACGGCCGGCCAACAAGTTGGTCTTTCATGGAAAGCATGAGGTTAAAGCCGAGATTCTCGGAGATTTTAACCTTTAATTGATCACGTAATAGGTTCAGAAAATTCAGCCAAACTTCTGGCAACTCCTGTTGCTTTAGAGAAAGGGTTTTGGGATTACCTATTGTTTCTTGGGCCAGATCTCATGCTCGCAAAGGTCTCATCAGATTCTAATCAACCTTTTCACAGGTGATTAATTTTGTTGTTGTCCTGATAAAAGTCAGTGTTCATGACTTTTCAATCGTTTGCATAATTGGTAAATTGCTTAGGAACCAAAGAGAGCTTGCCATGAATACAAACGAGAATGTTGTCGTAAAAGGGAGGTTTGACCACCGATTTTATTCCATTGGCATACAGGACTACAATCAAATCCTGGAATTGATCAATCAATATCATGAAAGCATTAATAATCTACCGGACGAAAAACGTGTGGTAGCGACGCCCTTGCTGGAAGGGAATACCAAAGACCAATGCGTGCTTCGAGTCAATGAGGTGGTTTTTGTTTGAATTTACAGGATTCAAAGTCCTGTAATGGAATACTACGCATTAAACGCAACGAAAAAGATTAAATGCAGGCTACTTCACAAGCTAATTTTCTAGGCAACTAATATCGTGCCTGCTGAACGGTATAGAGATAGACACACCTTTACTTGACCCATATTGAGTTCCTTCTCATATTTGAAACATGAGTGCTTCAAAAGGAACCCTCTTGTTTGTGCATGGCATGTGTCATGGAAGTTGGTGCTGGCATGATGCTTTTATTCCCTTTTTTGAGAGCAAGGGGTATCAGTGCTTGGCCATTGAACTGGAAGGTCATCAAGAAGGAAATGAAGAGTCTATTAGACATGTAAGACTCTCAGATTTTGATCGAAATATTAAGGAAGCAGTAAAAGCCATAAAGGAACCACCCATCATCATTGGACATTCTATGGGAGGTATGGCGGTTCAACGCTATTTGAGGAAAGGGACCTGCAAAAAAGCTGTTTTGCTAGCCACCGTTCCTGCTAAGGGTGCACTTGCTGCGAGTTTACGAGTGATCAAAAAACATCCAGGTTCCATCAAATACTTATTGAAAGGAGACCTCCTGGGATTTACCCGTGCTTATGACCAACTGTTTTTTGGTACAGAAATTTCGGACAAGAAGAGAAGTACTTATCGAAAGAAGCTTTGTGCCGAGTCTTTTATCGCCTACCTGCAATTGTTGTTTCCATTGGGAAAATCCAATTATTCAGGACCCATGCTGGTCATAGGAGGAGAGGAAGATGAGATCTTTACTACCCGGGAGATGGCGCAAACCGCAAAAAAATATGGAGCCGATCTGGACATCATTGCGGGAGGCGCACATGATCTCATGATCGATACCCAAAAGCAGGAAGTCGCGAAGATCATCCATCGTTGGATGCATCAATAAATTAAGGAGCGAACAGATTTTTCTCTTGATCCAAGATTAACAATACTGCGCTTTACCTTGTAGCTTTTTCAGAATTGCCTGACCAGTCGGAGTAGTTGCCAATCCACCAAGCCCGGTACAACTCAATTCATGGGCCATCATATCACCTACTTCTTTCATGCTTTGAACGACCTCATCGTAGGGGATCAAATATTCATAATTGGCTAGTGCCATATTGGCACAGGACAGGGCATTAGAAGCAGCCATCACATTTTTTCCTAAACATGGCGCTTCTACACGATTGCCTATCGGATCGCAGACAATGCCTAGTGCGTTTTGAAGCGCCAGAGAAGCCGCAGCTACTGCTTGATGTAAAGAGCCATTCATCAGGCTAACCAAACCCGCAGCAGCCATGGAGCCACCTGCGCCAGTTTCTGCCTGACATCCGGCTACTTCTGCCGCAAACGTGGCATGTTCTGAAATGAAAACGCCCATGATCCCAGCGGCCAGAAGGGCTTTGGCCACTGCCTCTTCGGAGGCATTCTGGTGTTCGGCAGCTCCCAGGATAGCACCCGGCAAGGCACCGCACGAACCCGCAGTAGGTGCAGCCACAAAGACACCCATGGAACTCTTGACTTCCATCATGGCTGTGGTAAAAAGGACGATGGTGTTGAGCATGCCTCCATCGAGCAGTTGATTGGCTTCCATTTTATCTTTAAAACCTGGTGATTGCGCCGGCAAAATGCGATCTTCATAGGCCTTGCCTTTCAAACCTTCTGCTATTCCCGCTTGCATGATTTGAGCGATGTTACGCATTTGTTGAAAGACCTCTTCTTTAGTGGCATTGCCTCGTGCGCTTTCGTATTCTAATGCCAATTCCCATAATTCCAGGTTTTCACGTTCGCCTATTTCCAGCATTTCTTTGCAGGTGATGAAGGGAACTTTTAAGTCTTTTCGAGATAGGGTAGGGAGGACAGGTTTTAAATAACATACCTGATGTACATCCGTAAGCGCCTCAAAATACTGGACCTCAGCCGTTGAAAAGGGAATTGATTGCCTGATTTGCACAAAGGTCTTGTGTAGAAAGGGTTCTGATTGATCGTTATCCGGTATGGACTTCATCAATTGAGAAGGATTGGGACTGAATATCAGTAGTTCATGGAAATCTCCGCAGATACTGAGATTGGAACCGTCGATCTCCTGGATTTCCATCATGCCACCACCGGTGCTGATCGCGTTGATTTTGTGACTGATTTTGCTATTACTGATCCTGATCCGGTAATTGTTGGGATGCGTGGCACCGTAACTAACGTAATTAACCTGAATGTCAATTCCGGATTGTGCAACATGCCCCTGATAATGCATCATCCGAGGATCATCAGCTTGCCAGCCCATCAGCCCACCGTACAAGCCCATATCCGTGCCCTGGCTTTCGTGGGTTGTAACCAGTGACCCATTCGGATCATAATCAATTTCTACTCTAGTGATTTCCCCTGACATCAAGTCGTTGAGTAGGAGACCTATGCGGCAGGCTGCGGCACTGTGTGAGCTTGATGGGCCGCGCATAACTGGTCCGATCACATCATTGAAAATACTGGAAATGGCCATTGGAAAGGATATTGAACCTAATCAAAGCTACTTCATTTAGCGGTTTTGGTCAAAAGCAGCATTTTGTTAAAAAAGGTTGTAAAATGCATTCAAAGGGAAATGCTGCAAAATAATTCAGCCGCATGCACGTCTTTACAACAATTACAAACCGACAAAACATCCTTGAAAACCCTGATCAGCCTTACATTCATAACAATGCTGTCTTGTAGTACAGCACAAGATCATAACTCAGTAGACTTAACTGAAAAATATGCTAACGGATCTGGGATCTTACTTAACCCTGTTAAAGATCAGCAACTGAAAGATTTAGTACTTCTTGGAAAGGTCTGGGGTTTCTTAAAATACTACCACCCCGAAGTAGCAAAAGGTACGTTCAATTGGGATTATGAATTATTTCAGATCCTTTCAGCTTTTCAAGAGACGCAACAGAAGGACCACAATGCACTGTTAATAGCTTGGCTGGATAAACTGGGAGAGGTAACGAATTGTGCTACTTGTCGTGAACTCGATCCTGAGGCTTATCTCCATCCGGACCATTCATGGATCAATGAGTTGGATAATGAAGTTTCTAAAAGGTTGCAGGTGATATTGAAGTCTGAGCCACCATCAACCCATCATTATGTTAGTTTTCCATCAAGAGGCGGCAATCCAAACTTGACCAATGAGTTATCCTATGAACACATGCCCTATCCGGATGAAGGTTACCGACTATTAAGTCTCTTTCGTTACTGGAACATCATCGAATATTTTTCTCCTTATAAGTATTTAACGCATAAAAATTGGGATGATGTACTGGAGGAATACATCACTGTTTTTTTAGGAGCGAAAGATGAGCTGGCTTACGAACTATCGATCATGAAATTTATGACGGAAATTGGGGATAGTCACGGGTGGACCATTGAAGGCGATGAAAGATATGTAGAGTGGCTCGGACGATATGTGCCACCAATCCATGTCCGTTTTGTTGAAGGGCAATTAGTTGTGACGGATTTCTACAAAGACGAATTTAAAGCCACAATTGATTTGTCGTTAGGAACAGTAATCACTCACATCAATGGTCGTTTGGTGGCTGATATTGTTAAGGAAAAAATGCCTTATTATCCAGCATCCAATAAAGGAGCGCTGATGCGGGATATGGCCCCAGACATGTTGAAGTCAAATGATAAAGAGATCACCCTTACGATCAAGGAGGATTCTGGGAATTCACGCAAACTGAAGTTGCAGCTATTTGAAAAAGGAAAGTTCAAACGGTACGGATCTTACCCTCCTGTAGAAGGGCCATCTTATCGTTGGCTGGAGGATAGCATTGGTTATGTCACCTTGCAAAACATCACGGAGGATGATGTTTGGGAGCTTCGAAAAACATTCAAAGAAGCGAAGGGGATCATTGTGGATATTCGTAATTACCCCTCGACATATGTTGGATTTGATCTAGGCGCATTTTTCATTAAAAAGACAAGGACATTTTCCAAATTTACCAGTGGAAGCGTGTCGATTCCGGGACAGTTTACATTCACTGATCCAACTAAATTGTACTACACCACGCAACCTTATAAAAAAGGAAAAGTCGTGGTGTTAGTGAATGAATTTACTCAAAGCATGGCAGAGTATACTACCATGGCTTTCAAAGCAGGCCATAATACGACTATTATGGGGAATAATACAGCTGGAGCTGATGGAAATGTGTCCAAATTCTTTCTGCCCGGAGGGGTCAAATTACTGTATAGTGGTATCGGGGTTTACTACCCTGATGGAACACCAACTCAACGAATTGGTATAGTACCGGATATAGTAGTAAGGCCTACAATTCAGGGAATTCGGGAAGGAAGAGATGAAGAATTGGAAGCGGCTATTCAATTCCTTCAAAAAGAATAGCCGTTTATGCTAAAAACTACTTCGGTAATACTGCCTCGTTGTAGTTATGCTTGTCCTTGGTAAACTCCCGATAATAGTTATTGATCTTGATGTCCTGCTCCAATAAGTGAGCAATCAGGGCCGCTCGGATCCATACACCATTTTTCGCCTGCTTGAAGTAGATCGCACGTTCGTCCTTGTCAACTTCTGTCTCGATTTCCTCGTTTCGGGGGAATGGGTGCATGATCTTGGCGTAACGCTTCATTTTGTAAACCAGGTCCTCTGTAAGAAAAAACCTGCTCTTCAGTTCGTGCGTCAGGTAAGCGTTCATTTCATCGTCATTGTGCTCATTTTGGATCCGCGTCATGTAGAGGATATCCAATTTACCGACCACTTCTTCGCTCAGCTCATTTTTGATGTGAACTTTGATGCCTGCATTCCGCAGTTGTGAAGTCAAAGCGTCCGGCACACCCAGTTTCGGATGGTCAGGGCAAATGAAGTAGACCTCAACATTTTTGTAGTTGTTGGCTAGAATGGAAACCAGAGATCGAACCGTACGTCCGCGTCCTACATCTCCGCAAAATCCATAAACTTTGTTGTCTGGTCCGCCTTTCTTTTCTTCCAGCTCCGGGTACTTCTTGAGTAGACGATCATACTCATAAGTGCCTTTATTGGTCGGGTCGGCAAATTCGAAGCTTCGGTAGATGGTGTAAATGTCCAGCAACGCTTGTGTAGGGTGCTCATCTGCTCCTGAACCGGCATTGATGATTGGCACATTTTTGTTGTTGAAGGAATGAAGGTCGTTCATCAGGTAAGCACAGCACTCAGCGAGATTAGGGCGAACACTCCGCATGATCAGAATGTCGGCATAGCTGGTGTACATGCGAATAGAATCATAGATAGATTCTCCCTTGTACTCCGATGAAATACTGGTATCTCGAGTTTCCGAAATTTCCAGTCCGAGGATCTGACAGGCCTTTTCGAAAGACTTGAAAGTACGGGTAGAACTTTGCGTGAAATACAGCTCTGCTCCTTTGTTATCCAGCAATCCTTTCAGGAATTTACCGCCTTTTTCATCGCGCCGCAATACTTTGATCTGCTCGGCAAGATGGCACAAATGATCTAATGTTTCCCGGTCCAGCTGATCCGAGAAAATCATGTGATCCAGTGAATTGTTGGACTTAAAATCGTTGATTTTGACTTTTTTAGGTCTTTTCAAACGGTCGCTAAAGCGTTGGGTAAGGTCGTGACTCATATATGGACAAATTACGCAAAAGTAATACGGGCACTTTGTCTGGCTAGAAGGTTTGGTCAGATTTTTTCATCAAAAATTGAAAAGATTGATTCAGGCTAAAGTTTGGACAAGCAGATAGGTTAAGTAGCCGTACAAAATTATTTTACTTACAAATACGAAATTAAACGAAATATATTCCTTACATTTACGAAATAAATCAGAAAACGAAAAGATGAAAGGCACGAATCTGGGGGAATTTGAAGAGCTCGTTTTGCTGACAGTGGGCATCCTTTACGATAATGCCTATAGCGTAGCCATTCAAAAGGAATTGATCGAGCAAACCAAAAGGCACATCACCATCAGTTCCGTGCATGCGGCTGTCTATCGGTTGGAGGAAAAAGGACTGCTGGATTCGAGGATGGGAGAGCAGAGCCAGACCAGAGGAGGGAAGCGAAAGCGATTGTTTACCATCTCTAGGACTGGTAAAGTAGCCCTTGACAAGGCAAACGAATTGCGCAATAGCATGAGAAATCAAATTCCGGAAATCGCTTTTAAGAACCTCGGATGATGCCGCAGACCCCACCAAAGCTTCCATTGCATTTTTTGCGCTGGTTTTGCACCGAAGAACGATTGGAAGAGGTGGAGGGAGACTTGTTTGAGGTCTGGTGGGAACAACTCGAGGCTTCCAATCAATCAAAGGCCAACTGGCTTTACTGGTGGCTGGTATTTCGGAGTTTACGGCGCTTTGCTTTGAAAAGGAATAAAACTCAATATAAATCAGGCTTCATTATGTTCTTTATACATCATCTCAAGGTCACTAATCGGAATTTGAGGAAACACAAGGTTACTACAAGTATCAATGTGCTGGGACTGGCCATTGGAATCAGTGCATTTATCGCCATCATAAATGTGGTGAATTATGAACGCAGTTTTGATCATCACATACCTGACGGGGATCGTATCTATCGTATTCACACCCGGTTTACTGGTATCTTCAATGGTCAAAACCGAGGTGTTAGTACGGCATTGGTACCGTATCTCAGAGAAAATGAATCAGATTTTGAAACAATAACGGCTTTTTATACAAGACGATTTGAAGGAGCTCCTGCAGCTATTGATGGCCAATCCGTCGAAAAGTATGAAGGCATCAAATCGATATTTGCTGATTCGATGTTTTTCAAAGTTTTTAGGCAATATGAATGGCTTCATGGGGACCAGGAAACGGCCCTGGATGAACCATATCAAGTGGTTTTGACCCAAGAGCAAGCAAATAAATACTTTGGAGACAAGCCATTGGAGCAAGTAATAGGACAGCAAATGACTTATCAGGATTCCCTGACGACTACTGTTTCGGGAATTGTTAAACCATTTTTAGGGAACAGCGATTTTATCTTTACAGATGTTATCTCCATGTCTACCGCAAGAGTCTCATGGATCAAGGACAGCTATCAGATCGGTTGGAGTGGTACCAGTAGCAATTCCCAGGCCTGGGTGAAAATGCCGGAGCCAGTTACCGACCTGGACAGTGCACAGTTCCTAAAGGCTGCCAATGCGCATGTTGCCGAGTTAGAAAAGGATGAGTCCTATTATAAGCATTTCCATTTGCAGCCGCTCTCCGAACTTCATTTTTGGGGAGATATCGGAATCTTCGATTTCAGCGATCGCTCTCCCGCGGATAAACAGACCTTATTGATCCTTTCTTTGGTATCACTGGCAGTGCTGTTAATTGCGGTGTTCAACTTCATAAATCTCGAATCAGCGCAGGTTTCATCGAAATCAAGGGAGGCAGGAGTGAGGAAGGTGATCGGCGGCAACACTGGGCTGCTGTTGCAGCGTTTTTTAACAGAAAGTCTGGTGGTCACTTTTATGGCAGTTCTGCTGTCGATTCCGCTGGCATATTTTGGTTTGATCTATTTCGAAAACTTTCTGCCCAATCCCATTCCGTTGAACTGGGAAGACCCGTACTTCTGGTTACTGTTAGGAATCATCTTTTTGGTGGTGGGGATCCTTTCCGGTTTGTATCCGGCCATTTTACTTTCGTCGGTGAAAACGTCTAATGCTTTAAAAGCTTCATCCTACAATGCTCAGGGTAAACATGGTCTCCCATTCTTTCGGCGCATGTTCATTTCCTTTCAGTTTGCATTTTCGCAGCTACTCCTCATCTGCACCATTGCAGCTTCCTTGCAGTTGAGTTTTATGTTGAAGAAAGACATGGGTTTCGAACAAGAAGATATTTTGTTTTTAGAGACACCATGGGGAGAGCCTAAGAACAAACAGGAAATCCTGATCAATTACCTGGAGTCTGATGCTAAGATTGCGCAAGTACAGTTTCAAGAGGGACCACCGGCAGGAGGGGGAGGTTATAGCACCGACATACTGACCTACGTTACTGACGAAGCAAAGTATGAAATAGAAGTGGAACGGAAAGCAGCAGCTCCTGGCTATCTGGATTTTTATGGAATCCCATTGCTGGCCGGAGAGCTCTGGACATCTGAAGACCGTGAAGATCAATTGGTGGTTAGTGAGGCATTTGTGAGGAAAATGGGTTTGAAGCACCCGGCAGATGCGGTAGGCGAGTCACTGAAAGGCTGGCAAGATAAGTCTTTTACTATCGTAGGCGTCATGCAGGATTTCCATACACGTTCCTTACGCACCGAAATCCTGCCTGTCATGTACGTGCCACTTAATGGCTGGGAAAGTTCTGTTGCCATGAAGATTAAAACCAGTGAAATGAAGGAGGCAATAGAACAAATCTCAAGTCATTGGTCAAAAGTATACCCTGATGACCCAGCAGAAGTCAAATTTCTTGATGAAAGCATCGGAAAGTACTATGAAGCTGAACAACAAACCTCCAGACTGTCGGGATTCACAACAATTATTGCCATTCTTATTTCTAGTTTGGGACTTTTCGGTTTGGTCTCGTTGACGATTGTTCATCGGACCAAAGAAGTGGGCATCAGGAAAGTATTAGGTGCTTCAGTGCTGCAAATTGGCATTTTGATCACCAGCGAATTTTTGATCATGACCTTGATCGCATTTTGTTTGGCTGTACCGGTAGCATATTACGCCATCGATTATTGGATGGATTCTTTTGCTTACCGGATTGATATCTCCTGGTGGGTTTATGCCGTAGGAGGGATTGCCTCACTAATCGTCGCCCTAATCGCCATCAGTTCCAAGGTCTATCGGTCTACTCAGACCAATCCCGTGGAAGCCTTGCGATATGAGTAGAGTGTTTTTCAGTTTAGGTCGATTGCTCTAGAAACAATTTTTATCCATAAATGCGACAAATGATCGTCCGAACTGTAACAAAAACGGACACTTTTACGTCTTTTATTTTATTTTAAAAACCTGAAAATCAATACTTTGTGTTTGATGGCATGTCTTGTGCGGTATTAGACATTGCAGCCTTAAATTGAGCGCATTAAATTGAGGAAATTTTTCATATATGATCAAGCTGGTTAATCTCGACAAGTATGTCGATTCAAAGTACCAAAGGGTATTTATTCTTAAAAATATCAATCTGGAAATCAAGGAAGGAGAGTTCGTAAGTATCATGGGCCCCAGTGGTTCAGGTAAGTCAACTTTACTGAATTTGATCGGTATGCTCGACCGACCCTCGGCCGGAGAATATTACTTTTTGGATGAGCCAGTACATAAATTCAATGAAAGGAAAACCTCCAAGATCCATAAGGAGCATATTGGTTTCATTTTCCAGGCTTATCACCTGATCGATGAACTCAATGTTTATGAGAACATTGAAACGCCATTGTTGTACCGTGGTGTCAAGAAAAAGGAACGTGCCAGCATGGTGGCGGAAATGCTTGATCGTTTTCAGATGGTGGCGAAAAAAGACCTGTTTCCTGAACAGTTGTCCGGAGGTCAGCAACAGCTGGTAGGTATAGCTCGCGCAATCATTGGTAAACCCAAGCTTCTCCTGGCAGATGAGCCCACTGGAAACCTACATTCGGAGCAAGGAGAAGAGATCATGAGAATCTTCACCGAGCTGAATAAAGAAGGTATGTCCATCATTCAGGTAACGCACTCCGAAAAGAATGCAGAGTTCGGGTCCAGAACCATCAGACTAGAGGATGGAACGGTAACGAGTTAAACCAGATTGGTCAGAGGAAGCCTTGAGAAGAGGCTTCTTCCTTAATTTGCTCTGCGGCATCACCAAGGTAGCGATCTATGACCCAATGTGCCAAATAGATCAGTGGCGTGATACTCAAGGCGACGACAAACTTGTAGATGTAGTTAGAAGTTCCTACTGACAAGACTTGTCCCACCGACCAACTGGTACCGCTTGGAGCCAGAAAGTAAAAGGCAAGGAACAAAACTACAAAGCTGTCCACCAGCTGCGAGATAAGTGTAGATCCTGTGGCTCTGAGCCATATCATTTTGCCATTGGCCAGTTTCCTTAGTTTTTGAAAGACCAATACATCCAACAATTGACCCACCATAAAAGCGACTAATGATCCGACAATGATCCGATTGCTTTGTATGAAAATCTTGTTAAAGGCAAAATTGACATTGAACGGGTTTCCTGCATCATCCGTTGCATTCACATTGAGCCAGAATTCAGCAGGGCTCAGGCCTGATACAATCCAGATCACGAAGAAGGAATACGTGATCATACCTACTGCTAACAAGGACATCTTTCTGACACCTCGTTTGCCAAAATATTCGTTGGCAATGTCGGTGAAGATGAAAACAACTGGCCAGATCACGACCCCCGCAGTAAGGTTGAAACTAGGATAAAACCCAAAAATATTGATGGTATTGGGTGTTAAGCCCACGGTTTCTTCAAAAGAGAAGATCTTATTGCCAATCATTTCTGCGAGCACCGCATTGGTCAGAAAGATTGCAGTAAGGATGATGAATAAGTTCTGTTTTTTCTTTTCGACGTTATTGCTCATCAATTTCAAAGATATGACCTTCAGCAGCGATTTCCGTCTTTTCAAAGACTTCCAGGGCTTCTTTCAAAACCGGTTCCAGATTTCTGTAACGCGTAGAAAAATGTCCGATCAACAATCGCCCTACCTGGGCATCTTTAGCCAAAGTAGCTGCTTGTCTTGCCGTAGAATGATAGGTGTTTTTGGCCCTTTCTTCCATTTCGCTGGTGAAGGTGGCCTCATGATACAACATGTCTACTCCCTGAATGTTTGTGATCAATTCCGGTTTGTAGCGGGTGTCCGAACAAAAAGCGTAGCTCAATGCTCGTAGCGGATCTAGCGTCACGTCTTCGTTTTTGTGAAGAATATTACCTGCTTCGTCCGTCAGGTCCTCTCCGCATTTAAGCTTGTAGATTTCCGAAGGTGGAAGTTTATCCGGAAGTCTGGTCTTGTCGATGCGACGTTTTTTTGGCTTTTCCTGAAACAGATAACCTGAACAGGGAACCCTGTGCTCCAGAGGAATGGTCGTGATCGTGAACTTAGGGTGGTCTACAACCAGTCGGGTTTCGCCCGGTTCCCACTCGGTAAAGTTGATTTTGAAGTTCAGTGAAGTCTCTGAATACTTCAATTGTAGGCTGATCACATCTGACAATCCGGGAGGTCCTATAAGCATCAGGTCCTTCTTTCGCCCAAAAAGATGCAATGTAGACAACAACCCAATGAGTCCATAATAGTGATCTCCGTGAAGATGACTGATCACGATGATGTTGATCTTGGAGATCTTCACCTGATGTTTACGCATCAGCAGTTGCGTGCCTTCTCCACAATCGATCAAGACATACTGGTCCTGTATTTTAAGGACTTGAGAAGTTTGATGTCTACCGTGAGCGAAGGCGGCCGAATTCGAGCCGAGTATTTGTAGTGCGATCGACAAGTCTTATTCTGCCGATTCGTCGTTGAATCCTTTTTCCAGTGCGTTCATGAATACCATATCTACCGCTTCTTCCTGGGTAGGGGTGATTTCCATTACCTTATGTAATTGGCTGATTTTGATCAATTTCAATACATGCTCCTGTACCTCACAAAGTACAAAAGAACCTTTATTGCCGAAGAGTCGGTTGGCCACCAGCAAAGCACTCAATCCTGAAGAATCTGAATACTTGACATTACCCAGGTTGATGATCAAGTTCTCTACACCGTCTGACTCTAATTTCACCAACTCGGATTTTACCTCAGGTGCGATGGTTGTATCCAGTTTCTCCTCATCCAGTTTTATGATGGTGTATTTGTCTTGTCTATCTACTGAAAATTTCATTTTGTTTGATTTAAGGCTTCTTTGTCGCGAATCAGAGATCTTCCTGAATCGCTTTTAAGATGTTATTTTCTATACGTGTGCTGATGTCTTCTTGTGGTGCTTTTTCGAATTTTCTTCCTGTGATTTTTTCGAAGAGCTCAATATAACGTGCTGATACGGAGTTTACAAACGGATCATCCATCGTTGGCATCGTCTGTCCTTCTTTCCCTTGAAAACCATGCTCCA
The DNA here is from genome assembly GCA_033344775.1 of Cytophagales bacterium. NCBI lineage: Bacteria > Pseudomonadati > Bacteroidota > Cytophagia > Cytophagales > Cytophagales bacterium. The sequence continues at coordinate 51,695 of JAWPMT010000002.1, forward strand.
TCAACCATTCCCGAACAAACTCTTTCGATAACTGTCTCTGCGGTTGATTCTTATCTAATAGTTCCTGATAGGAGTCCGCATAAAAGTACCTGGAGGAATCAGGCGTATGGATCTCATCGATCAAATAGATTTGGCCATCATAAAGACCAAATTCATACTTGGTGTCAACCAGGATCAATCCCTTCTTTTGGGCTTCTTCCGTACCCCTGGTAAATAGCTCACGGGTATAACGCTCCAACTGGAAATATAATTCCTCATTAACTAAGCCCTGAGAAAGAATGACTTCCCGGGAGATGTCTTCATCATGTCCCTCATGGGCCTTGGTGGTCGGTGTAATTAGGGGTACCGGAAAACGATCATTTTCTTTCATGCCTTGGGGCATATCCACTCCGCAAATTTTCCTTTTGCCTGCCTTATACTCTCTCCATGCGTGGCCTGCGAGATAACCTCTGATGACCATTTCTACAGGAAAGGGCTCACATTTCAAGCCATAAGTCACGTTTGGATCGGGGATGGACAATACCCAATTCGGGACGATATCCTTTGTGTTTGTCAGAAAGTGACCAGCAATTTGGTTCAGTACCTGACCTTTGAATGGAATAGGGCGTGGCAAAACCACATCAAAAGCAGAAATGCGATCCGTGGCCACCATGGCCACGTGCTTACCAAAGCTGTAGACTTCACGAACTTTGCCTGTGTACTTGTCTGTCTGGCCAGGGAATTGAAATGTGGTTGAAGCGATTCCGTTTTCCATCGGCGGCAAAGATAGAGGTCTTCCGCAAATGGCAATGCGCTATTTTTTTAAGAACACTTAAATCCTCATTTCTCTCCAAGCGCTGCGATTTTAAATTTTTCGTTTTCGGAAGGCTCATGTTCCTTTTCCATGATCTCCAAGATGCTCGCCACGACATCTGGGTGGTCAGCAGCCACATCTTGTTGTTCCTTTTCGTCTTCTCGTAGATCATATAGAGCAATATTGAGATTACCGTCCTGCATGTTTTTGCGAATGCCTTTCCAATGGTCCATTCTTACCGCTTGTTGCCCTTTGTAACTTGGGAATTCCCAATACAAATAGTCATGTTTCGGTTGTGACTTATTGAATAGGGTTGGAGCGAAGCTTATCCCATCCACCTGTGCAGTGATCTTGCTGCCTGTCAATTTACAAATTGTAGGCAAGAGATCATAAAAGGAAGAAATGTGCTGGTTCTCTGCACCTGCAGCGATCTGATCTGGCCAATTGACGATCAAAGGTACGCGAATGCCTCCTTCGTGGACGAAGCCTTTGGTATAGCCATATCCATTGGTGAAGGGTTTGGAACTTTCGAAGAAATCAAAATCTACTCCTCCCGTGTAAGTAGGACCATTGTCACTGGTAAGGAAAATGACGGTGTTTTTATCGTTGCCATTAGCTTTCAGTTTTGCTACCATCTCCCCCAATTGATGATCGAGATAACTGATCATGGCGGCGTAAGTGGCCCTAGGGTATCGATTAGGAAAATAACCCCGATCTCCGAGGTAGGGATCTTCTTCCCCGAATTCCTTTCGATATCGGTCTACCCATGCTACAGGAGCTTGTAAGGGCAAGTGGGGCAGTGGAGAGGCGTAATAGAGAAAGAAGGGATCCTCTTTGTGATCATCAAGAAAGGCCATTGCCTGCTCGTGAATTTTTTCAGGAGCATAATCGGGTTGCGCATATCTGGCATAGCTTGCCTCATCCAGTGGGTCGGCCAGGGAATCCAGCGGGGTGCGTGGAGGAATCACTTCATTATTTAACAAATCTTTTTTGTCATTATGCCATAGGTGTGGGGGATATAGGTTGTGTGCCTGTCGCTGGCAGTTGTACCCATAGAAGGTATCGAATCCTTGTAGGTTAGGCGCACCTTCCGTGTTAGGAGCCCCAAGTCCCCATTTTCCAAATAGGCCGGTTGTATAGCCATTTTGTTGAAGTAATTTGGCAAGTGTAACCGTATTTGCTGGTATCGGGCGCTGACCTTCAAGTGTTGGATCAGCAGAGGCTTTTCGGTAGTCCCAGACTGGGCCTCTTTCCGCCCATTCATCATTTCCCCGAATAAATGCATGGCCACTGTGTAGTCCAGTCAACAGCATGTAGCGGGCAGGGGCGCAAACGGGAGCCGCTGAATAATGATTGGTGAAAAGCATACCACTGCTCGCAAGTGCGTCGATGTGTGGCGTTTTGATTTTGTTCTGTCCCAGAATGCCGATCTCTCCATATCCCAAATCATCTGCCAGGAAAATGATGACATTGGGGGGTTGCTCAGTGTGCTTGGGTGATGAACAAGTGAAGAAAATAAAGGATAAGAAAAGTACGGAAAGAGCCCTCATATTCGGTGATTTCCGAACAAGATAGTAGAAGTGTTCTTCTCTCCAAAAAATAAGATAGAGTAGAGGTAGGTAGCAAAAAAACACCGAACGGCAAAATGCGCATCCGGTGCTTTATCGATTATGATTAAAAAAAGAATCTTTAATTCGCTTCCTGGAAGTATCGGATATAATCCACAATCATCCAGTTAGGAAACAAAGTAGTTTCATCAGGATTACCAGGCCAGTTTCCTCCTACGGCAATATTCAGGATCATGAAGAATTCATTTTGGAATTCAGATAATGCATCGGGAGTAATGTCAACTACATTATACTGTACATCATCAAATAACCAGGTGATTGATTCTTCGTTCCAAACGACGGAATAAACATGGTACTCTTCACTCAGTTTACCCGAAGTATTTCGAAAACTTCTTCCGAAATTGGCATATGAGCCATTGTTGTCCCAATGGATTGTACCGTGAGTAATTTCATCATCCTCTCCGCCACCAACCATTTCCATGATGTCGATTTCACCACATGCGGGCCATCCCACTTCGTCAATATTGGCGCCTAACATCCATAATGCGGGCCACATACTTTGTGTACTTGGCATTACTGCCCGTATATCAATACGGCCATACTGGAAGGTAACTTTGTCCTTACTGATCATTCTACTGGAGGTGTAAGATCTTCCTCCACGAGGTTGTTGTCGGGCTTCAATGACCAGATTTCCATCAACAATACTTGCATTTTCCTCTTGATAATATTGCAATTCAACGTTACCCCAACCGCAGATGCCTTCTGCACATCCATCACCTATTTCAAAGGACCAAGTATCCGAATTGATGTCAGTTCCATCGAACTCGTCTGCCCAAACCAGAGTCATGCCATCGTAGCTTGTAGGAGATTCAAAACCCGTCGTTGGAATGCTAAATTCATGAGGGTCGTCATCTCTGATGGTAAATGTTGCCGCTTCAACACCCAGTGTGGCATTGAATGGATCTGACAGTACAACCTGAAAAGTTTCGTCATCCTCAGTAAGATCGTCACCGAGAATGGTAATGTCAATGGATGCAGAAGTCTCACCTGCATTGATTCTAACGATCGTATTTACTGGGGTGAAATCTTCAGCTGTTGCAGTGCGTTCGATTGTTGAAACTTCTACTGAAATGTCAGAAGTAGACGCTTGAGAAAGGTTAATGTCTACTGTAAGGGTAACGTCAATGTCCTCCTCTGTTATGCTCCCTCCGGAAACCGATACAGTGGGTGTAATAGAGGAATCCCCATCCTCTCCGCAAGAAATGGCGAAGAGAAGGGGGATTCCCGCTATGATAAGGCCTAATAAACGGCGCATTATATCAATTGATTAGTTAGTTTTTACTAATCTGTATTGCCAGTGTACACCATTCGCATCGATTTGAAGGGTCATAGAGTTCCCATCAGCTGCGAATTCAGCGATGTTGTAGGTTACTGATGCAGGAAGAGGCACATCATTACGTACGTTTTCAGTAGCAAGTTCACCTGCGTTGGTCACTTTTGCCAGTCCGATGAAGGCTCCTTCACCAGTTACTGTTATTTCTGAAGACGTTGCAGAGAATGTGTAAGATCCGCTGCCATCGAATGGAGCAACACCTGCACCACAACCATCAGCATCAACACCTTCTTGCCATGCTTCTACCCAAGTCTGATCTCCTTGATTCACGCTGAAAGTTCCGTCAGCTCCGAATACATAGTCATCATCAAGATAACAAGCTCGGGCTTCTAAGTCTCCAGCTGGAAGGAACCACCAGTCAGCGCTTCCTGGAGAAGGACCAACAGCTAGTGCTGCCTCTTCAGTAGCTACTCTCCACGTTCCAACAAGGTTACTTGCGAAAGGAGCTTCAACAGTGATGTCTTCTGATTCAGTATCAGATCCGCCAGCGTTAGTAACAGTCAATGCTACTGTGTAAGTACCGCCTTCTGCGTATGTATGGGTAGGAGAGGCATCAGTAGAACTGTTACCATCACCAAAATCCCAGCTATAAGTGTCAGCTCCAACAGAACCATCGGTGAATGTTACGGTTAGTCCGTCAGCTGCAGAAGTAAACGCTGCATTTGGTGCATCAACACTAGGCTCGTCATCAGAACAACTGGTTACGCCCAGGATTCCTATTACTAGTGTCAACATTAATAATCTTTTCGTCAATGTTATTGTTTTCATAACTCCTCGTTTTAATGTGTAGCTCAAATATGTTTTCAAAATTTTGATAAATGACATTTATTTATTGCTCATGGCTACATCAATTATTAATTCTTACTTTCTCACTACTACATCATTATTCATTAAATGGGCTTAAATTTGAGAAAATCAACGTTTTCATTTGATTAAATGCTAGCATTCCGATTAAGGTCCACTACATCGTTGTTCTCTACCATATTTCACTTATCTGGTATTATCAAAGGATGTTTATGTCTTGCGTTATTGATCCTGATGAATCCCTTGAAAGGTCAATTCCTGGGTTTGCCTTCGATCGAGATTTACAGCTTTAAAGACTATTCCGCTGGTGGTCAAAATTATCAGATCCGTCAATCAGAGGAAGGATTGATCTACATCGCCAATAATTTTGGATTGCTAAGTTTCGATGGTACGTATTGGCATACGGATAGCATAGATGGGGGAACCAAAGTGAGATCCGTATATCCTCATACCAGCGGGAAGGTCTATGTAGGTGCTCAAAATGAATTTGGATATTTCGCTCCGGGAGCTAATGGTTTCCTGAGTTATAATTCGTTGACAGACCTCATTCCGGAAGATCATCGAAGTTTTGAGGATGTTTGGAAAATTTGTGATACCGAATATGGGATCAGCTTTACCACGACGGGTGGGACGTATTTTTTTAAAGATGAGCAGATCACGTTCATAGAATCTTCCATTGAACCTGGGTTTGCACTGGAGTACAAAGGAGAATTGCTCACAAAACATAAATTCTCAGACGTGCATTTGTGGAAGGATGGAAAGTGGACCGTAAGGCCTCGTCAGCCCAAAATGACCGGAGGACTAGTTTCGATTGTCGATCTGGGGAATGATCGCGAGTTATGGGTTTCAAGGCAAGGGATCCAAATGCTTGATGGGGATCAGGAAAAGCCATTTTTGAATGCTGATTTGGTTAAACGACTGGAAGATGCAGATATTTCGAAGGCCATAAGATTGCTCAATGGAAGCATTGCCATTGCCACTATTGCAAAAGGTCTGTTCATTATTGATAGTGAAACGGGAGCATTGGACCTGCATATGGACGAAAACAATGGCCTGGTAGGGCACACGGTGTACGATGTAATTGAAGATCGCAATGGATCACTTTGGTTAAGCATGACCAATAACATTGTAAGAATTTCATGGTCATACCCGTTCAGTTTTATCAATAGTAACCTCAATGTGCCAGGAACAGGCTACACGGCTCAAATGTCCAATGACAAACTTTATCTGGGGACAAATACGGGTTTGTATGTTGGCGATATGCCATTTCCGACTTTTGAGAGAGTAGAAGGGATCGAAGGCCAGATCAATACCATCCAGAAAGTTGATGGTCAGATCATTGTTTCAGCGCATGAAGGCGTGTTTTTAGTGGAAAATGGGCGCATCGAACCCATCGAAAAATCAGAAGGTTGGTGGTCCGTGATTCCTACGAAAAATCCTGAATATTTCATTGCGGGGACTTATGAAGGATTGGGGCTCTTATCCCGAAAGAATGGTGAATGGCAAGTGGTTAAACGTTATGAAGGTTTTGGTGAGTCTTCACGCGTCTTGGCATTTGATCAGTCTGGCGACCTCTGGATGGCTCATGGATACAGAGGTGTATACCGCTTTCGTATGAGCAAAAGCTATGATCAAATCAAGGAAGTTAGTTATTTCGGTCCGGAATCCGGATTGCCGTCACAATACCTGAACAATGTTTTTTCCCTTTCTGAAGGTCTGGTTTTTACAGGTGAGACAGGGGTTTACCAATTTGACAAAGCCACGGAAATGTTTGAACGACATACATTTTTGGATACCCTGATTGGTCATGGAGAACATACACGAATCATAAAGCCAGTTTCGAATGATCAAACCTTTGTGATCACCAGAGATTTTTCAGCTGTGATGAAATCCAGTCAATGGACGGGGATCAGTATGGACAAGAACCCCTTTATTGGTGTACATCATTTATTAAACGATGACCTGATTCAGGTTTCAGTTATCGATGAAAATAATATCTTGTTTTCTGCTAATGAAGGATTCTTACATTACAATAATAATTATGGCTTGTTGAATAAGGAGATCAATGTGTTGATTAGGTCTGTTTATTCCATACATGCGGATAGTGTGCTCTATGGAGGTTATGGAGGTTTTGATCACACGGGAGAAGTTTCATTTCCCTATCATCAAAACTCTGTTGCTTTTACTTATTCTTCGATCGATTATCAATTTCATAACTGTGAATACCGATATCGACTTGTTGGTTACAAAGACGAACAATGGTCTTCCTGGTCGGGTGCTACATTCAAGGAATTCACCAATCTATACGAAGGAGATTACGAGTTTCAGGTAGAGGCCAAGGATGCACTGGGCAATGTTTCTCCAATGACATCTTATGCATTCGAAGTGGATCCTCCCTGGTTCAGAACGACCATCGCTTATAGCATTATGGTCTTATCCATCGTTATGACGATTTTCTTCAGTGCCAACTGGTATCGTCAAAGACATAAACGTATCCAAAAACGACTCATCGCAGAGCAAAAGCAAGAATTGGATTTGAGGGACAAAGAACTCATTCAATTACGCAATGAGAAATTAAGAGCAGAGGTCAATACTAAGCGAAAAGAATTAGCTACCTCGACCATGCATCTGATCGATAAAAATGAATTCATGAATCAGATCAAACAGCACTTGTTGGAGATCAAAAAATCCCTCGATGGCGATGCTGTGATCATGAAAAACCTTAATCGTTTGGTCAAGGACATTGATAAAAACATTGATCAGGACCGGGCATGGAAACAGTTTGAGATCAATTTTGATGAAGTACATGGTGATTTTCTGAAGACCATTCAGTCAGATTATCCAGTTTTGTCACCACAAGACTTGAAACTTTGTGCTTATCTGCGAATGAATATGACCACTAAGGAAATTGCCAATCTCCTGAAGATATCTGTTCGTGGAGTGGAAATTGCACGTTACCGATTGAGAAAGAAACTGGCCTTGAACCACGATAAAAACCTTGTGGATTTCATGATCAAATACGGAACAGAACAAGCAATGGTAAGTGCTAATTGATTATAACCCTTTTATGCATTAAGCTTGCATAAACAGGACAAAATGATGGTCAGGAGTTTGATGCTGTTATTGGGTATAGCTTGCCTAATGGGTTGTCGATCAACCGTAGAAACAGAAAAGTTACAGGGACTGTGGGAATTGGAGGTATTTGAAGTAGATGGGGTAGAAGAACCTCACTCTCCTTATTTTTTACAAATGAATCCGGATGGCAGTTTTGCTGTCGCTAAGCGAACAGGAGATGTGCGAGGCTTTTATGATATCAACGGAAGTCAGATCTTGTTCAAGAGCACAGATGTGGTTTGGTTCAATAAACAATGGGCCTTAGAGATTCTTAGAGAAAAAATCAGATTAACAGGTAAAGGCTATTATGGGAAAACGCCTTATTACAGTGGATACCGTCAAGGATTTTTGAACACCCGATTGACATTTACTCCTGTCGAATCCATCCCGAGTTTCCAGGCATTTGAGGATGCCATCCAGGGCAGATGGGAATTGTACAAGATCAGGGAAAAGGGCGACTCGGAACAATTGACTGATACCTGGATGAAAATTGAAAACGGAGAATATGCCATTGCTGGGCCCGATCACTATGAATCCGGCGCAGCGACGATCAATACCCGCTATCGTAAGGTCTATTTCCAGGGGCATAATACCGCCTGGGATGCCTGGTTCTTTGGAGAAGAACTTCGATTATCTAACAATGCGATGGAACTGATCTACAACTTGAGAAAGTCACGATAATGAAATGACTTGCCCGGTACGAACAGATTCATCAGCTGCCAAAACAATTTTCAAACTATCTACTGCCGCCTGATGATGTTCTGATAGGTCTATTTGTTCTCTTATCGCCTTAGAAAAGAGTTCCTGCTCTAATAAGCATAACTCATCATGGTCTGGCTCATCTTTGATACCTATCCACTCATCCTGTTTTATAAATTCTCCGGAATCATTGAGCAATCCATGATGGATTTTTAAGCCCCCGGTTTGGGTATGTCCCGAGATATCATCAGATGCCCCTTTAGGCTGATCAGAGATAGAGACACTTCCCCTAGGTCCGATCACATCCTTAATAAAAAAAGCAGTTTCGCTCATCATAGGGCCCCAACCAGCTTCATACCAGCCAATCGACCCATCCTCGAATTTTACCTGAAGTTGACCATAGTTGTACATGTCTGGCGCAATTTCATCACTCAACCTAGTTCCATTGGCAAAAACGGATACAGGTTTGGATTGAGTCATTGAACACATGATGTCCACATAGTGAACACCGCAATCCACAATCGGAGACATAGATTGCATGAGCTGTTTATGCGTTTCCCATTGTGGACCGGAGCTCTGTTGATTGAGATTCATACGCATCACCAGTGGTTTTCCTAAATTCCTGGCGCTGACTACAAATTCCTTCCATGCCGGATGTACGCGTAGTATATAGCCAATCACAAGCTGCCTTCCGGAAGAATGAGCAAGGTCAATCAGTTCATGGGCTTCCTTCGCGGTAGTAGCGAGCGGTTTTTCCAGAAATACGTGTGCACCAGCATTCAATGCTGCTTTTGCGTAAGCGGCATGTGTGTCCGGGTAGGTATTGATTGATACCGCATCTGGTTTTGTTTCTTGCAGTGCATGTGAAAAATTATCATAGGTAGACAATCCACCTAGTTCTTTAGATAATTTTTCTCTGGATGCAGGATTTCTGCTGACGAGTCCTACTATTTCAAAATCAGGCAATTGGTGATAAGCCCGTGCATGTGAAGTGCCCATATTGCCACATCCAACTACCAGTACCCTGACTTTTTCCATGGGTTAAAGTTCTGATTTTCTTCCCTTTTATGTGAAAAAGCCAATTCAAATCGGATGGGTTTATGTTTCAAAAGACTTCCATGTGATTAAAAACGGACATATTTAAATTTTTTTTCGAAATTTATTGAACCTCCTTCTTAGTCAAGTGTATAGCCCATCGACGATCCCGGGATGTTGTCACCACACTACAAAAGTTGAATGAGATGAAAAATATAATTTGTATGCTGTTATTTGTTCTGATGATGGGTACATCAATTGCTGAAAACCGGCCAGAAGAAATACCAAGCAAGTTGACTGAGCTTAAAAGTCTCAGTTGGTACCAACAAACTGGCGAAAGATGGATGGATTTTCTCGCCCGAAACCCAGAGGACAAAAACGGATGGTTAGAATATTACAAGGCAGCTTCATTTGGGAAAGCTACTCAGGGGCAATTAGAAAAGATACAGTCAGAGATTGAGACTTTATTTCCTGAATCACGGGAATCCAATTATGTGAAGTTTCGATCCAATGGATGGAATGCCAATGGCGTGAATTATTTGAAAGAAGCCATCAGACAAGATCAAGGCGCGAAATCGTTTCTGGCTGAAGAGATCATGCTGGCAGAGGTACTGCTTGATGCGGATCAGAGAACACAATTGTCTAAAATGGTCTATGATGCTAAAGTCATCTATCCCAGCTTGCTCAATTACTCTTATAACGTACTCATGTCTACAGGAGAAGAAGGTATCCTGGTGGTAGAAGGCGAGCATAGTACGATCCCCTTGTGGGTATTGCAAGATGTGATGGGCGTTCGAACGGATGTCAAAGTGTTGAATTTGGACCTTACTGAACATCGTGAGTTCCTTAGCGCCTGGATGCAGGAGAATCAATTGCAAGGATTGAATGCGTCTGGGAATATCGAGAAATCAGTATTGCTTAGAGAATTGCCATTGGCCAATCCGAACAAAGACTTTTATTATGCACTGACGCTTTCAAATAAAGATTTGATCCCAGTGGAAGAGCGGTTATATGTAGTTGGGTTAGCTTCCATGCATACCGAAAATGAATTCGACAATTATCAGGTTTTACAACAAAATGTAGAGCAGAAATTCCTGATGGATTACCTAACGGTAAATTTTAATGGAGAGCCTAAAACTTCTACAGGACGCGTATACGAGACCAATTACATTGTACCCTTTCTACTCCTAAAAGAGTATTACGATGAGATTGGTGATCAGGCCAATGCGGAAAAGTGGAGAGAGCAGATCCTGGAAGTGGCCGAACGTTCAGACCTTAAAGATCGGGTTCAGAAATTGATGGATCAGGGACGATCAAAAGCCGAACCTGCTGTTTTTAAAGTGGTGGAAATCCCTACGAAGGTCTTTGACAAACGAATGAAGCAAGTCAAAGGGAACCTATATGCTGCTGATAGCGAAGTATCTAATAAAGACTACTGGTTTTTCCTGGATTACCTGTATCGAAATGAATACAAAGAGATTTATGAAAAATCGGTCGTAGATAAGTCTAAGTACGATCCGTTGACGGCTTCCTTTTTAGACAACTATCACTACAGTCCAGTCAACTCCGAAGCCCAGAAGTCAAAAGTCGAAAAGACTTACATGAAGCGCTACAATGACTATCCTGCAATGGACATGAGTCATGAGGCTGCCAAAGCTTATTGTGAGTGGTTGACCTTTCAGTACAACAATCAACCTTCGAGGAAGTATAAGAAAGTAAAGTTCAGATTGCCTACAAGACAAGAGTGGACCATTGCAGCATTGGGTTACAAAGCCTTTCAAAGTTGGGAGTTATCTGAAAATCAGGTTATTGTTCACAGTCGTCAGGGAAAGAAGAAGATAACGAATACCTATGATTTAAGTCAATATCAGGTGGATTACCCGTGGGCTATGGCTCGCTTTGATCAAAGAAATAGCATTACGAATGAGCACAAATGCTACCTGGCGAATATCAAAGCACCGGATGAAATTTCGTGTCCCGCTGGTATCAAAGGAGACGGATTTACATTGACGTCACCGATTATGACCTATTTCGCCAACAACATGGGGCTATATGATGTCGTAGGAAATGTAGCAGAAATGACCAATTTGAATGGAATTGCGATGGGAGGGAGCTGGAACCACCCTGCGGAAGAAAGTACCATCACAAGTATCAATCGTTATGAAGGTTCGGATATTTCGGTCGGAATCCGGTTGTTTATGGACGTAATTGAAGAGTAAGTTGGGATTCTTTACCAACTATAAAGGCAAGTCATCAGAAGAGCTGATGGTCCTCGTGCAAAACGGGGACCATCGGGCTTTTTCGGTGATTTATGACCGTTATGCAGGCCGGATAAAGGCCTTCTTCCTAAGGATGCTCTGGCAGGAAGAAGCATTGGCAGAAGATCAAGTACACGATCTCTTTGCCAAGTTGATTGAAAAGCCTGAATTGTTCAAGCAAGGTTTTGCGTTTGAACCATGGGTATTTCGGATTGCGATCAATATGTGTAAAAATATGTATCGAAAGCGCCAATTCCAGAGAGAGTACCTGGCCCATTTGGAGTCTGAAGGCATTGAATTTTCTACGATTGATCAGAAAATAGATTTGGAAGTAAAGCGCGATGCCCTTTCGCGTGCCCTTGATCAACTGGATGAAGATAAACGTGAACTTTTCCTACTTCGTTTTCAACAAGAAATGAGTATCAATCAATTGGCCGCGCACTATGAAGTTTCCGAGGGAACGATTAAGTCCAGGTTGTTTTATATTAAAAAAGGATTGACCGAAACCCTGATGCACCTAAAGAGATAACATCATGAATGAAGAATTTGATAAAATAGAACGTTTACTTCAGGCTGGGGATTTCGATACCTTAAGTGCCGAAGATCAATTTTGGATCAAGGATCACCTTGGAAGTCCAGAAACTTTTGATCAGCTGAGAGAAGCAACGATTATTGCTCGTACTGAGAAGGAATTGCCAGTTCGATCAAAAGTGAAACAGGATTTGATGCGGCAATTCAAAGAAAAGCATCAGCCAGGTTGGAAACTCGTCCTTCAGTGGAAAGTACCAGCATATGCCGCTGTGCTGATGTTAATGCTCGTTGCTACAACCCTTATTACTTTCATGCCAGAGAAAGAACGCATTGTAGAGACCTTCATTGCCCAGGAGCCTGTCATAGATACTGTGTATGTGGTAAGTCAGCCAGATACTGTTTTTATTGAAAGAATCGTGGAACAACCAGTTTATGTGAAAGTGGTAGAGGAAGCTGAAGAAGCACCTGTTTTAGCTGTAGAACGAAAATCGAAAGGTAAATCTTTGGCTGATCAGTCAGATATCAAAGACATATTAGTGAGTGGACGTTGATCTTATGCCCTCAGACTACTTAATAAAGCATTAAGTGTAAAGGATAATTGTGAATTCCTGTCACTCATTGCTTCATTTACTTCCAAGCCCTTATATTTGCTTCACTTATCGAGAAAGGTCGAGGGACTGGGCCCTGTGACACCTTGGCAACCTTTCCACCCGGATTTCGGTGCCAATTCCCTTTCTGGTTAGTTCCAGAAACAGATAAGCGTGAACAATAAGCAGGTTCCCCTTCTCTGATAAGATAGACATTAGTTGAAAGACACATGAATATTAGGGAACTGGTTAAGCAGCGAATTTTAGTGCTCGATGGTGCCATGGGTACCATGATCCAGCGTCATAAACTGGAAGAAGAAGATTTCAGGAATGATAGGTTAAAGGATCACACTTTGCCTTTAAAAGGGAATAATGACTTACTATCCATCACACAACCTGAAATTATCAAAGATATCCATCGGCAATATTTTCAGGCAGGTGCGGACATAGCAGAAACCAATACTTTTAGCTCTACTTCCATTGCACAAGAAGATTATGGCTTGCAAGCTGAGGAGTGGGTTTATGAATTGAACTTTCAATCGGCAAAGATTGCGAAAGAAGTAGCTATTGAGTTCAGAGAAACAGAACCTGAGAAGCCTAGGTTTGTAGCTGGATCCATGGGGCCTACAAATAAGACCGCATCACTTTCTCCGGATGTGAATGACCCTGGATTCAGAGCGGTTTCATTCGAAGATTTAAGAACGGCCTACTTGTTGCAAGCAAGGGCATTAGTAGAAGGGGGATCAGATCTCCTGTTGGTTGAAACGGTTTTCGATACACTTAACGCTAAAGCTGCGCTAAAAGCGATTGAGGAATTGAAATTTGAAAGAGGAATAGATATCCCTATAATGGTATCTGGGACCATTACAGACGCCAGTGGAAGAACGCTATCTGGACAAACAACTGAAGCATTTTTGATCTCGCTTTCACATATTGACATGTTTAGCATTGGATTGAATTGTGCGTTAGGTGCACGCCAATTACAACCTTATTTGGAAATTCTTAGCAACGAAGCCGCCTACAATGTCAGTGCGCACCCCAATGCTGGGTTACCCAATGAATTCGGGGAGTATGACGAAACTCCTGAACAGATGGCAGAACAAATCAATGAATATTTGAAGGCAGGGGCGGTTAATGTCGTTGGTGGCTGTTGCGGTACAACCCCGGACCATATTGCAGCTATTGCCAATGTGGCATCGAAATACCAACCACGCGTTTTCCAGAATCACCATGAAGCAGTAGAAGCCCATTAATATGACCATGATACCCCCGCTTAGGTTGTCAGGATTAGAGCCCCTGGTGATCAATGAACTGACAAATTTTGTAAATATTGGGGAACGAACCAATGTTACAGGATCGGCTCGATTCGCGCGTTTGATCAGGGAAGATCAATACGATGTTGCTTTAGACGTGGCCCTGGATCAAGTGAGAGGAGGGGCTCAGATCCTGGATGTTAACATGGATGAAGGAATGCTCGACGGCAAAGCGGCCATGATCAAATTTCTTCATTTGATTGCTTCAGAACCAGAAATTGCCAGAATTCCTATCATGATTGACTCCTCCAAGTGGGAGATCATTGAAGCTGGATTGCAATGTATCCAGGGAAAAGGAGTGGTGAATTCAATTTCTCTCAAAGAAGGGGAAAAACTGTTTCTGGACCAGGCACGAAAAATTAAAATGTATGGTGCCGCTACGGTAGTGATGGCTTTCGATGAGGATGGGCAAGCAGATACCTATCACCGTAGAATTGATATTTGTAAGCGATCTTACGATTTGTTGATTCAGGAAGTTGGATTTGCACCACAAGACATCATTTTCGACCCTAACATATTCCCGGTAGCAACAGGAATTGTTGATCACAACAATTACGCGGTTGATTTCTTTGAAGCCACGAAATGGATCAAAGAGAATTTACCAGGAGCGAAGGTGAGTGGTGGTGTAAGTAACGTCTCTTTTTCGTTCCGTGGAAATAATGTGGTTCGGGAAGCAATGCACTCCGCATTCCTTTATCATGCCATTCAGGCTGGAATGGACATGGGCATTGTTAATGCGGGAATGATTGAAGTGTATGATGAGATACCCAAAGAACTTCTGGAAAAGGTGGAAGACGTCCTGTTGAACAGGGGGGAAGATGCAACAGAAAGACTAGTTGACTTTGCTGAAAAGGTAAAGGGAGCAGGGAAAACAAAGAAAGTTGATGACGAATGGCGTAAAGGTTCTGTCGAAGAGCGATTAAGTCATGCGCTTATTAAGGGGATAGTCGATCACATTGAGGAGGATACTGAAGAAGCTCGTCAGAAATATGATAAACCCCTTCATGTCATCGAAGGTCCTTTGATGGATGGAATGAATACAGTGGGAGACCTCTTTGGGAGCGGTAAAATGTTCTTGCCGCAGGTGGTAAAGAGTGCCCGTGTGATGAAAAAGTCGGTTGCATATTTGATTCCGTATTTGGAAGCAGAAAAATCGGGACAAAAATCAAGTAAGGGTAAGATCTTGTTAGCAACTGTCAAGGGCGATGTACATGATATTGGCAAAAACATCGTTGGAGTAGTCCTTGGATGCAATAATTATGACATAGTTGATTTGGGGGTTATGGTCCCCGCAGACAAGATACTCGACGCGGCTGAGGCCGAAGAGGTTGACATCATTGGCTTGTCCGGATTAATTACTCCTTCGCTGGACGAAATGGTTTACGTTGCCGAGCAAATGCAGAAACGAGGTATAGAGAAGCCATTGCTGATTGGTGGGGCGACAACTTCCAGGGTACATACAGCCGTTAAGATTGCTCCAAAGTATGACGGAGACATCATCCATGTATTGGATGCTTCCAAATCAGTGACCGTAGCTTCACAACTTTTGGGAGAAAGTAAGCAAGGCTATACAGAGGAAGTTCGAGCGGAATACAAAGAGCTTGCTTACAACCACGCGAATCGGAAAAAGGAAAAGCAGCACATCACTTACGAAGCTGCCATCGACAATAAGGTCAAAATAGACTGGTCTGAATTTCAGCCAAAGGAACCTTCATTCTTAGGTAACAAAGCCTTTTTGAATTACTCACTTGAGGAAATCAGATCATACATAGACTGGACGCCATTCTTTTCTACCTGGATGCTGAAAGGAAAGTTTCCCAACATTCTGGATCATGAAGTTGTTGGGGAGGAGGCAAAGAAATTATATGCAGATGCGAATGCCATGCTGGACGATATCATCGCCCATGAAAAACTGAAAGCCCATGCGGTTGTTGGAATTTACGAAGCCAATTCAGACGTAGATGATGTGCTCCTCAAAGAAGGGCCAACGTTCCATTTTTTGCGTCAGCAGGGGAAAAAGGGGACGAATATTCGGAACATAAGCCTCGCTGATTATATTGCTCCGCAGAACAGTGGTTTGCAAGATTATTTAGGCGGTTTCGCAGTAACGGCTGGAATTGGAATCGAAAAACTGATTGAGCAATTCGAAGCAGATCATGATGATTACAATTCCATTTTGGTGAAAGCCGTTGCGGATCGATTGGCCGAAGCTTTTGCCGAGTTGATGCATGCGAAAGTTCGAAAAGAGCTTTGGGGGTATGCGCCTGATGAATCATTCAGTAACGAAGAATTAATCAAAGAAAACTATCAGGGGATCAGGCCAGCACCGGGTTACCCTGCTTGTCCTGATCATACCGAAAAGCAGACGCTTTTTGATTTATTGCAGGTGAAAGAACATACAGGGATATCCTTAACTGAATCTTATGCCATGTACCCGGCAGCTTCAGTAAGTGGTTTCTATTTCGCGAATCCTCAATCCGGTTATTTTGGACTGGGTAAGATATATGCTGATCAGGTCAAAAATTATTCAAAACGAAAAAATATGCCTTTGGCAGAAGCTGAGAGATGGCTGGCACCAAATTTAGGCTACAAATAAGCAATACATGAAAGTCGTAGATCATATCAAAAAGGCTAATGGTAAGACCTTATTCAGTTTTGAGATACTACCTCCGGTAAAAGGGCAGAGCGTCAATTCTATTTGGAGTGCAATCGATCCGTTAATGGAGTTTAATCCGCCATTCATTGATGTGACTTATCACCGTGAAGAATATATCTACAAAAAGAGAGACCATGGATTGTTGGAGAAAATATCTACCAGGAAGCGACCAGGAACAGTAGGTATCTGTGCTGCTATCATTAACCGATATAAGGTAGATCCCGTGCCGCATATCATCTGTGGGGGGTTCAGCAAGGAGGAAACGGAAAATGCACTAATTGACCTGGATTTTTTGGGCATTGAGAATGTGCTCGTTTTGAGAGGAGATGCCATTAAAACAGAAGGTCGTTTCGTTCCGGAAGAAAATGGCCATCATTATGCCTCAGACCTACTGGAACAAGTAATGGACCTGAATCACGGTAATTACTTACATGAAGAAGTAGAAGGGTCGAAAACCAATTTCAGTGTAGGTGTGGCGGGTTATCCTGAAAAACACTTTGAAGCGCCCAATCTCAATATTGATCTTAAATACTTGAAGAAAAAGATCGATATGGGTGCAGAATATATTGTCACACAAATGTTTTTCGATAACGAAAAATATTTCGAGTTTGTAGATAAATGTCATGAAGCGGGAATAACTGTTCCAATAATTCCTGGCCTCAAGCCTTTGGCGACCCGAAAGCAAATGACTTTGTTGCCAAGTATTTTTCATGTTGACCTACCAGAAGCATTAACCAATGAGCTGGAAAAGTGTAAGGATAATCAGCAAATCAAACAAGTAGGCATTGAGTGGTGTATCAAACAGTCCAAGGAACTTATGGAAAGAAATGTTCCTTGTTTACACTACTATACCATGAGTAAATCTGCTGCGACTAAGACCATCGCACAGGCATTATTCTAGTACTTTTGCGTACTGGTTCTATTGTGCTGTCCCAGTTTGTTTTATGGATTTAGAGCATGAAAATAATTGAATGTCCACGTGATGCCATGCAAGGATTGCATGAGTTTATCCCAACTAACCTTAAGGTTAGGTATGCTAACTCACTTCTGTCAGTGGGTTTTGATACCTTGGATGTAGGCAGTTTTGTTTCTCCGAAAGCCATCCCACAGATGAAGGATACAGGGGAGGTACTGGATGCATTGGATGTCAATGGTGATACGAAACTATCAGTGATTGTTGCCAATGAGCGTGGGATCAATTCAGCTGTGCAGTACGAGCAAGTCTCCTATCTGGGGTTTCCACTGTCCTTGTCAGAAACTTTCCAACAGCGTAATACCAACCGGTCGATAAATGACGCCTTCGAAGTGGTGAAACAAGCACAAGATGCTTGCGAAAAGTTTAATAAATCACTCAATGTATATCTCAGTATGGGTTTCGGGAACCCTTATGGGGATGATTACAGTGTTCAATTAGTATCAGATTTCTCAGGTCAGTTAGCAGAATTGGGGGTGTCGATTATTTCCTTATCGGATACCATTGGCGTTGCTGATCCTGAAATGATCAAGCCCTTATTTCAGGAGTTAGTAAATGCACATCCTGAAATCGAATTTGGAGCTCATTTACATAGTCAGGTAGAATCAGTCGATGCAAAATTGGAAGCGGTTTTGGAGTCAGGTTGCCAACGCATTGATGGTGCCATTCGGGGATTTGGAGGATGCCCAATGGCAAAAGACGACTTAGTTGGCAATATGCCAACAGAGATGATTGTCCGGTTTTTAAATAACAAAGGTGAGAACACTGTGAATCAAAAAGCATTCGATCATGCCATGGCCATTTCAAATGAAGTATTTTTCAACTAATTGAATGGGTATTGAAGCCATCATTGTTGCAGTAATCATCATTGTCGCGCTGGTGCTATTCACCAGCAATTGGATTTCCGTTGATATCATCGCTTTTGGCCTGATGGGAGCTTTCATTCTTTTTGGTATCCTGACCCCTCAGGAGGCCATATCAGGTTTTAGTAATCCGGCGGTGATCACGGTTATGTTAATGTTTGTATTAAGTAACTCATTGCTTAATACAGGCTCTTTGCAACGTATTGCTCCGTACCTAGGGAAGGTATATAAAAAGAGTTTTAACCTTGGGTTATTGGTGACACTGTTGTTTATCGGGTGTTCATCGGCTTTCCTGAATAACACACCAATTGTGGCCATGTTTATTCCTGTAATGATCAGCGTGTCGCATCGTTCAGGGGTAAGTCCTTCCAAATTACTAATACCACTTTCCTATGCGTCCATTCTTGGAGGAACATGCACGTTAGTTGGAACTTCGACCAATATTTTAGTAAGCGGGATTGCGGAGAGCAATGGGATTCCAGGCTTTTCCATGTTTCTTTCAATGCCAATAGGTCTCGTTTATCTCATTGTAGGTACCATCTACTTGTTCTTATTTGGTAAGAAGATTTTGCCAGACCGCCTTTCGGAAGACTATTTGCAAAAGAAAATTGGTATTAGGAGTTACCTCACTGAAATTGAGATTAAAACAGGATCATCTCTAAGTGGGAAGTTGCTGATGAATACATCATTGGTGAAAGACTTGGATCTGGATGTTGTAGAGATTACTCGCGGAGAAGCTGTCTTTACACTTCCAGCAGGTGATATCACGCTGTTTTCAGGTGACATTTTGAAAATCCGATGCGACCTTGAAAAACTCAAAGACCTGAGAGATGTATTGCGTGTGGAGTTAAACAAAGCCACAGTAAGTCTTAGTGATACCCAAATGCCAAAAGGGAATACAACTTTACTTGAATTAGTCATTACCAATGGATCTGAGTTCATTGGAAAGACATTGAGAGAGATGGACTTCCGTAGACGGTACCGAGCTGTACCATTGGCAATATTACACCGTGAGGAGATTGTTCGAGAGAGACTACATCAAGTGACCTTAGGTGCTGGGGACATCATTCTGACAGAAATCAAATCACATCGTGTCAATAATTTGAAAAGGGCAGAGATGAAATCCAAAAGTCCATTTGTGGTCTTATCCGAGGAGGGGATCATCGATTTTCAAAGGACAAAATTTCTGAAAGTAATTTCTGTTATTGGTTTAGTAGTCGTGTTATCTGCGATGGGAGTAGTTCCCATTGTGGCAGGCCTGTTGATAGGGACCGTAGCATTGGTCTTAATGAATTGCCTCAAACCCAAAGAAATTTATCGGTCGGTAGATTGGAAAGTTATTTTCCTATTGGCAGGTGCCTTATCCATGGGAAAGGCCATGAATGAGACTGGTTTGTCCGATCAATTGGCTACTGCTATAGTAGAAAATTTAAGTGTTTGGGGACCATTGGCCGTCTTGTCAGGTTTGTACATTGCAACTTCCATTTTAACCGAAATGATGTCGAATAATGCGACGGCTGCATTATTTGCTCCTATAGCTATTGCCACCGCGAATCAATTGGAAGTTAGCCCTATTCCTTTTTTGATTGCGATCATGCTGGCAGCATCAGCGAGCTTTATGACCCCTATTGGCTACCAGACCAACACGATGGTTTTTAATGCCGGACAATACAAATTTTTAGATTTTGTGAAAGTAGGAGTGGGGTTGAACATTCTTTTCTGGCTCATTGCCACATTCCTGATTCCGTATATTTATCCGTTTTAGTACACTGTTAAGCTGGTATAGGCCGTTTAACTTGATATTTTTTACCTGGTAACGAATTGATCAATCCGGAAAATTCAAGCGCCAACAATAGGGAGGCTAGTTGGCTAAGTGGCACTTGCGAGTTCCACGAGATTTCATCAACAGCCATACCTTCAGGTGATTTTCTAATGGCCATAAGGATGGCTTTTTCTTCACGAGTTAGGTTGAGTGTTTCATAGCTCGTGCGGTCAGTTTCCTTGATATTTCCGTCCCAATTTAGATGATATAGTAGATCATTGATCCCGGTATAGATCAATGCCTTTTGTTGTTTGATAAGATTATTGCATCCTACGGAAACAGAATTGGTCAGATTGCCCGGTACGGCAAAAACGGGCTTATCGTAAGAATAAGCAATATTAGCAGTGATCAATGCCCCTCCTTTTTCTGCAGCTTCCACGACGATAGTTACATCAGCCAGCGCCGCAATGATCCTGTTTCGAGCCGGAAATAGTCGGGCATCAGGTTGGGTACTTGGAGGGTTTTCGGAGATGAGACATCCTGTTTTATTGATCTTTTGTGCAGTTGACCAGTGTGCTTTTGGGTAAATTACATTGAGTCCACTTGCCAGGACTGCATGATTGGTTAATTGATGTTGAAGTGCGCTTTTGTGTGCTTCTATATCAATGCCATAGGCAAGCCCACTTACTATGGCGGTATCCAATTTGCTCAATTCAGCCACCATATTTCGTGTGACTTCTTTGCCGTAAGGAGTCGCTTTTCTCGTGCCGACGATTGCAACACTGCGTTGTTTCAGCGTACTTAGGTCACCCTTGATGAAAAGTAGGGTAGGAGCGTCAAATACATCTCTTAATTGCCGAGGGTAATCTTGGTCTTGAAAGTGAACAATATTGATGCTGGACTGCTCGCATTCATCAATAATTCTTTCTGCTTCAGCGAAGGAAGATTTATTTAAAATGCCCTGGATAGTTTTTGTGCCTATTCCTGGTATGCGTAGCAGGGTATTTCTGGATGATGAAAATACTTCCTGAATTGATCCTGTATAACTGATTAAATTTCTTGCTGTTGAATAGCCTATTCCGGGGGTTCTATTCAGTGCCAGATGTAGAAATGTTTCTTCTGATACTACGGTAGGTCTTCCCGCATCCGTTGTAAAAAATGTTTGACTTTCTTTAATGATTCTATTAGTTCAATTTTGTTTTTAGCTGCTTCCACGTCACTTTTGATAAAGTCTCTGGCGCCGTGTAGGGTATACCCCTTTTCCTTCACAAGGTAATATATCAATTTCACATTTTTGATATCTTCTTTCGTAAATTGTCGATTTCCTTTACGATTTTTCTTTGGTTTGATGATATCAAATTCGCTTTCCCAAAACCGAATTAGAGACGTGGCCACGTTTAACTGATCGGCTACTTCACCGATGGTGAAGTATTTCTTCTCTATTTCTTTTTCCTTGTAAGGCACTCAGTTTTGTTTTTCGTTTTGAAGATAGATAATTCTCCCAGAATCATCAAAGGTTAATGGAGTTTCTGGAAAATCTTCTTGTGTTAAGTTTTTAATTGATTTCAAGGCTCGTAATTTTTTGTCCGGTCTGGGGCCCAGGCTGTAGTCCTGATAGAAGGATTCAATTTTACCAGTGAGGAACTTGCCTTCAGGGGTTAACCACAATTTTAATAAGGGGGCTTCACCATTGGTGCCTCTCAGGTTAAACCTGCCATAGGTCAAAAAATTCCCGAGGCTATAAGCGATGATGCGATCCTTATAAATCTCCATCGCTCGCGGTACATGAGGACCATGTCCAATCAAAAGATCTGCACCATGGTCAATCATCCGATGAGAGAATTCATATACATTACCACGATCTTCCCCGTAGTAGTACTCCCTTTTACGAGTAACATGCTTGTTTTTTGATCCTTCCGCACCAGCGTGAAAAGAAACAATCACCAGATCATTCAGGCTGTCCAACTGTTGGACAATGGCTAGAATTTTTGCTTCATCGTGAATGAGTAAGGTGCCTTTATTTGGCGAAACCGCAACCATTCCGATACGAACTCGCTTTTTGTTTAATCGGGTTGAAGGTAGTTCGATGCTGCCCGCAAAGGCTATACCGATTGAATCAAGCACCTTTTGCGTGTTTTTACGACCAGTAGCTCCAAAATCGTTGGCGTGATTATTAGCCAGGCTAAGTAGATCAAAGCCATTGTCGGTAAAATGTCTACTCAAATGATCCGGTGTTCTGAAAAGATAACATGCCTTTGGATTCTTACATTCTTTGGCCTCGCCACCTTCATCGAGGATCACACCTTCCAGGTTCCCGAAAGTGATATCTGCATCTTTCAACAGTGGACCGACACTTTTCCACAACAGATTTCCACTGTCGGCAGGGAGGTAGGACTTATTGGGGAAGTTGGTGCCCATCATGATGTCCCCAACTGCAATAATTGAGATCGTATCAGGTTGTACAGTAGTTAAACTGAGATCAACTTCCTTTTCTAAAGATTCCAGTGTGTCACCTTCGCTGGTTATAAATATAGGCTTAGCGGGAACGACAACTACAGTATCCTTAGGTTGTGGTTCCACGGGTGTTTGAACAATCACACGTTGTGGCTTACAACCGATAAGTATGATCATAAAAATACAGAAAAACTGAAGCGCCTTTTTCATGGTTAGGAGACCGCAAAGATGACGATTAGCCTGTAATTATTAGCTCATAGCCATAAAAAAACCGCAACCATTTGGCTGCGGCTTAAATATTAACTTCTTGTATTTAAAGGGAACCTAAGGCTTGATTTTCTTTAGAGGCCAGGCGAAGTATCTCTTCATATTCTTCGTCCGTCAGGTCCCTGCTGAAATAATGCACGGGGTTGACAGGTTTTCCATCAATACGAACTTCGTAATGCAGATGTGCAGCAGTGGACCTTCCAGAATTTCCGGAAGTCGCAATTTGATCACCCCGCTTTACTTTTTGTCCTTTTTTCACGTTGTACATATCCAAGTGAGCATACCTGGTTTTGTAACCAAAGCCATGGTCGATTTCAATTAACTTACCATAACCACCAAAACTGGTTTTCACAACTTTCACTACGCCATCAGCTGTGGCGTATACAGGAGTACCGATAGGAAGAGAAAAGTCTATCCCATTGTGCTGTTTTCTCACTTTCGTAAACGGATCGATTCTTCTTCCAAAGCCGCTTGAAAGTCGCTTCAACTGTTTATTAGAAACAGGTTGAATAGCTGGAACTGCTCTTAACCATTCCTCTTTATTCTTCGCTAATTTGATGATTTCATCGTAAGATGTCGTCTGGATCATCATCTTACGTTTCAGTTCGTCTATTTTTTTGGCATTCTGCATGAGGTAGGATTCTCGATCTACTCCGTCTTCGAGTAACTCCTTATATCTATCGGTACCACCGACACCAGCGTTTCGTATTTGTTCAGAGATAGGTTCAACGCCGAAAATGACTCGATAGATATTGTCATCCCGGTTTTCCAGTGACAGTAGCATTTGCTCCATCTCAGCAAGCTGTTTGTCCTGAAGTTCCCCGTAGTACTCTGATTGACTCAGCTTTTTTCGCAGCATCGCTTCCTCAGGAGACTCGAAATACTTGATGTAAATCCACGTCATTCCACCTGCCAGCATGAGTGCTACTGTCAGGAATCCTAGCGAGTTCAGTATAATATCCCAGGTAGATACAGTGATTCGTTCATATCTGCACGATTCAGTATCATAGTAATATTTGATACGGGCCATTGAGTATTGAAAGTTGGTATGCTCTAATTTTGAACTTTGAAAAAAGCGGTTGACAGCAAAATTCAACTACAATTTTATCATATTCGCATCTTAAAAGCAAGAATAGTAATACAACGGATTGAATATCAATAGGTTACATGGATTCCAAGCAGATCAGAGCAAAGTTTAAGTCATTTTTTGAAGAGAAATCGCACAAAATTGTGCCTTCAGCCCCCATTGTAGTAAAGGACGATCCGACATTGATGTTCACCAATGCCGGAATGAATCAGTTCAAAGATTACTTCCTTGGCAATAAAAAAGCAGAATTCAAGAGAGTAGCAGATACTCAGAAATGCTTACGAGTTTCTGGAAAACATAATGACCTGGAAGAAGTAGGTTTTGATACCTACCACCACACCATGTTCGAAATGTTGGGCAACTGGTCATTTGGGGATTATTTCAAAGCAGAGGCCATAGCCTGGGCCTGGGAATTGCTGACTGAGGAATTTGAATTACCAAAAGATAGACTCTATGCCACGGTTTTTGAGGGCAGTAAAGAAGACAACCTTGCTACCGATGAGGAAGCATTAAAGCTTTGGAAGAATATTTTACCCGAAGACAGGGTCTTGTTTGGGGACAAGAAAGATAATTTCTGGGAAATGGGCGATACTGGTCCATGTGGGCCATGTTCTGAACTTCATATTGACTTACGACCTCAAGAAGAGGTAGATAAGCTTTCAGGCCGTGAATTAGTAAATAAGGATCATCCCCAGGTGGTTGAAGTCTGGAACCTGGTTTTCATGCAATTCAATCGAATGAGTGATGGAAGCCTAATCGATTTGCCGGAACAGCATGTAGATACCGGAATGGGATTCGAGCGATTGGTCATGGCCATCCAGCAAAAGCAATCCAATTATGATACTGATGTATTCCAGCCAATCATTACAGAAGTAGCCAATTGGGCAGGGATCAAATATGGAGATGATGAGAAGAAAGACATTGCCCTCAGGGTAATTGCCGATCACATCCGAGCCATTTCTTTTACTATTGCTGACGGACAATTGCCAAGCAATGCCAAAGCAGGTTATGTGATCCGTAGAATTTTAAGAAGAGCTGTTCGATATGGATATACCTTCTTAGATTTTCAGGAACCATTCCTAAATAAGCTTGTACCAATGCTTGCGGAACAATTCTCAGACATTTTTCCGGAGTTGATCAATCAAAAGGAATTCGTCACGAAGGTGATTACAGAAGAAGAGATTGCTTTCTTAAGAACCCTGGACAAAGGCCTAAAACGATTGGATGAATTCAAGAATACCGGAAATAAGGTCATTGATGGAGCCACCTCTTTTGAATTGTATGATACCTATGGTTTTCCGTATGACCTTACTGCCCTGATTGCAGGAGAAAATGGCCTGGAGGTCAACAAGGAGGCGTTTGATGCCGAAATGGCCGTTCAAAAAGAGCGTTCCAAAAATGCTGCAAAACAAGAATCTGGTGATTGGATAGAGTTGCTGCCTGATTCGGAACATTCCAGTTTTCTTGCATATGAGCATCTTGAAGCTAAAGTGAGAATTGTGAAGTATCGAGAGGTCAAGCAAAAAAACAAATCTCTATTCCAAATTGTACTGGATCAAACCCCATTTTATGCCGAAAGCGGTGGCCAGGTGGGTGATACAGGTTTCCTGATTAATGGTGAGGACCGGGTAAAAGTTATTGATACGAAAAAAGAAAATGAGCTGATTGTTCATATACTTCCGAAGTTGCCTAAAGAAGTTGAAGCGGAATTTGATGCGAAGGTTGATGCTGAAAAGCGCATGCTGACTGAAAACAACCACTCTGCTACACATTTGATGCATGCCGCACTTCGTCAGGTATTAGGATCCCATGTTCAGCAACGAGGCTCTTTTGTAAATGAAAAGATCTTGCGATTTGACTTTTCTCACTTCTCCAAAATGACACCCGAAGAGATCAAAGAGACAGAACGAATCGTCAACCGAAAAGTACGGGAGAATGTCGCATTGGACGAGAAACGCAATGTGCCGATTGGACAAGCGAAGGAAATGGGGGCCACGGCATTGTTCGGGGAAAAATATGGAGATTTTGTGCGTGTAATCACTTTTGATGCTGACTATTCTGTGGAATTATGCGGAGGAACGCACGTGAAGCAAACAGGGCAAATAGGCGCTTTTAAGATCATTAGTGAAGGTTCGGTAGCAGCTGGTGTGCGTAGGATTGAAGCCATTTCAGCATTAGGAGCAGAGCAGCTGTTGGAGGAGCAATTCGATACGTTGAACACGATCAATGATTTGTTGAAAAGCCCCAAAGCCCCTGTAGAAGCAGTGACTGATTTGATGAATGAGCGACAAGCGCTCAAAAAGCAAATCGAGCAACTACAGTTGGAGAAAGTGGCGCAGGTAAAAGAAGCGCTAAAAGCACAGATCAAAGACCTGGGACAGGCCAGGCTATTGGTGGCCAAAACAGAATTGCCGGATTCTGATAGTCTAAAATCAATTGCCTTTCAGTTCAAAAAAGAGTTTCCCAATTTGATCCAATTAATTGGAGCAGAGATTGGCGGTAAACCTCAATTGACGGTAATGATTGATGAACCATTGCTGGAATCACTCGAATTGAATGCATCGCAATTGGTGCGAGAAATGGCCAAGAACATCAAAGGTGGAGGCGGTGGACAGCCTTTCTATGCTACGGCAGGAGGGAAGGATGTTTCAGGACTTGATAACGCCTTGAAACATGGAGAAAGTGTCGTGAAAGAGAAATTAAGTGAGTAAAAATGGATGAGTGATCAGGCCTATCAGGTGGTTGTCGGGCTGGAAATTCACGTTCAGCTCAAAACCAATTCCAAGATCTTTTCCGCAGATCCTGCTTCCTTTGGTGAGCTGCCCAATGAGAACATCGGAGTAGTAACGCTCGCGCATCCGGGAACACTTCCTAAGTTAAACCGGAAAGTCATTGAGTTTGCAGTGAAAATGGGATTGGCTTGTCACTCTGATATTAGTCAGAACCTTCTTTTCGATCGCAAGAACTATTTCTATCCCGATTTGCCGAAAGGCTATCAGCTAACGCAAGATAGATTACCCATTTGCAGGAGTGGCTTTATATCTGCTCGATTACAGGGTAATGAAACTAGGCAGGTAAAACTTATCAAAATTCACCTTGAAGAGGATGCGGGTAAATCTATGCACAATATTGGGTCTTTTACAGCTGTAGATTTCAATCGTGCAGGGATGCCTTTGATTGAAATAGTCACACAACCAGATATTTATGCGGAGGAAGAAGCGGTATCCGTACTGTCCGAAGTGCGCAGGATGATCCGTTTCCTGGGTATCAGTGATGGCGATATGGAGAAGGGGAGCATGCGATGTGATGTAAATATTTCTGTTCGCCCTGCAAAAAGCGACGTGCTGGGGAAGAAAGTCGAGATCAAAAATATGAACAGCATGCGTAATGTGGCTCATGCTATCACACATGAGAAGGCGAGACAGATCAAATTACTTGAAGCAGGTGCAGCCATCGTTTCGGAAACCCGGAATTTCAATGCTGATACTGGAACTACAGCAAGCATGCGGATGAAAGAGGAATTAAATGATTACCGTTATTTCCCGGAACCGGACCTGAGTTCAGCGGAGATAACTGATGAGGAATTAGCAGGATGGAAGTCGGAAATGCCAGATTTACCGCAGGATTTATTTGATCAGTTCACAACTACATATCATTTGCCGGCATATAATGCAGAGGTGTTGATCGAGGAACCAGGTTTAGCAGCCTATGCATATAATCTGTTTAAAGCGACGGATTTCAAGAAACAAGCCTCCAACTGGCTGATGGGGCCTGTAAAGTCATGGCTCAATGAACATAAAACCACCATCGATCAATTTCCTATCACAGTGGATCAATGGTGTGAAATGCTGGAATTGTTACAGACCAAACAATTAGGTCACACCAGTGCCGCTCAAAAGTTATTTCCATTCTTGTTGGAAAATCCACGGATGGGAGTTTTGGATGCCTGTAACACGTTAAATTTACTTCTGGAACAGAACGATTCTGAACTTCAGCCGGTTATTGATGAAATTCTGGCAGCTCATCCCGATAAGGTCAAAGCTTATCAAAATGGTAAAAAGGGACTTATAGGGATGTTCATGGGAGAATTAGTAAAGAAGACAAAAGGCAGGGTCGATGCTCAGGTGGCTAGCAAGATGTTGGAAGAATCGTTGAAACCATGATAAAATTGAAGATTAATAGATAGGATGAAAGCGATAAATCAATTTAGATCATTTGTTTGGTTCGTGCTTTTCAGTGCTGGAATAATGGCTTGTTCAGGCCCTTCCCGCGAAGGCATTAAAGTTTCGGGAACCATTAATCATCCGTTTACCGATGAGTTGGTCCTTGTAGAAAAACTGACTGGGGCAAGCATTGAAACTGTGGATACCATAGAATTCAAGAGCAATGGAAAATTTATTGCTTTTCTTAAAGTGAATGAGGCCGCCTTTTATCGATTGAATTTCTTCAATCGTCAATTTGTTAATTTGATCCTCACAGGAGCTGAAACAGAGATATCTATCGAAGTGGATGGCGATCGTCCAACCGGATTAGCGATAGTTGAAGGTTCAAGAGATACGGATTTGTTGCAGGCCATCAATGATGCGGAGGACAAACGCCGAAGTGATGAAAAATTATTGAATGATGAAGCTATTCAGGCAAGAATGAATGGTGATGGTAAGCTCTTTCAGGAGATTGTTCAGCAATATCAGCAAGTTGATGCCAAGAATCGAACGGCGCTAAAAGCTGAAATCTGGGAAGCAGCACCATCGTTGGCGGCCATTTTTGGGGTTAACTACCTGGACTTGGAAACAGACCTGGAATTCATCGATAGTCTTTCACAGAAGTTCAATGAAACATTGGCTGATCATCCCTTTACGATTAGTTTGAATGATCGATTGGCGACGATTAGGAAACTGGCTGTTGGAGCAGATGCACCGGATATTGCATTACCTTCCCCTGATGGTGATGTGGTGTCCCTAAGTTCGCTGAAAGGAAATTATGTCTTGATTGATTTTTGGGCGGCTTGGTGTCGACCTTGTCGTGCAGAGAACCCAAATGTTGTACGACTCTATAAAAAGTATCAGAACCAAAACTTTGAAATTCTGGGTGTCTCTCTAGACCGAACTAAGAAAGCGTGGGTGAAAGCCATCGAGGATGATGGACTGATCTGGAAGCACGTTTCTGATTTGAAATATTTTAATTCTCAGGCTGCTCAGACCTATCGCGTAGACGCGATTCCTGCCACTTATTTGATTGGCCCCGATGGTAAGATCCTGGCCAAAGGATTGCGTGGAGAGAGCCTCAAAGCCAAACTGGAAGAGATTTTCGGATAAGTACTATAATCCAAACCAGGTTTTCAGGGAATTCCAGAGCTTCGTTTTTTCCTCACGATTCCCATTGACTTCAGACAAGGGCCGGGCTCTTAGACTCATTTGTGTGGTTCTGGAGACGTTGTAGTATTCACTATCTACACCTGCTATCTCAAATGCGCCGAAGACGATGAGTTTATCATATGAAATGCTGGATTGAGGTTGTCCCACAATGTGATGAATTTGATTGGGTTTGATGTTCACCGCCTTTAAGATATTGTTCATCAATTCCTTCTCTTCATTACTCAAAGCATCTGATATCACAATGACAGGGTATTTCACTACTTCCTCTTTTTCCGCAGGCTCAGAGGCATGTTGAACAACAGGTTCCGGTTCAGGGCTTGTTACAGTTTCGACAACTGCTTCAGGCTGAGGGGAGGGTTCAAGCTTTTGAGGAGCTTTTTTTTGATCATCCGGTAACAGATAAAGCTCCTCCGTTAGAAAAAGTTTTAGATGTGCTTCTTCCATCAGGTTGGTTGGAAAAGTGATTTCAATTCGGTAGCGTCTTCAGGATTCATTCTTTCTGCCAGTACCAATCTAAGTTGCCGTCTTCTTAGCGCTCCATCATACAATTCCTTTTCCAGTTTGGTCTCAGGAACCACCTCAGGAACATCGATCGGTCTGCCTGACTGATCTACTGCGACAAAGGTGAAGAATGCCCGGTTGGATTCGATTTTTTTACCAGAAGGGATGTCTTCTGCTGTAACCTCAATGTACACTTCCATCGAAGAGTTGAATGCCCTGGTGACAAAAGCTTGCAATGAAACCACATTACCCAACTGGACCGGCTTTTTGAAGGAGATATTATCAACAGAAGCCGTAACAACAATGCGGTTGGAGTGCTTTTGAGCAGCAATGGCCGAAACCACGTCCATCCAGTGCATCAAACGACCTCCCATGAGGTTATTGAGGGTATTGGTATCATTGGGAAGGACAAGCTCCGTCATGATAACGTGCGAATCCTTACAGTTTTTCTTTTTCTTATTCATTCCATCCGTGTTGCCCCAGCAAAGGTACAAAGCTGAAGTTGGTATGTTCTTTCTTTCTTACCCGACGTTCGGCAGTTTTTTGTATTTCCAGCATCTTTTGTGTTTTGTTATTCCCAACTGGAATAATCAGCCTGCCACCAATTTTCAACTGTTCGATCAAAGCTGATGGTACCGAAGGAGCCCCCGCGGTAACGACAATACCATCATACGGTGCGGCGGCCGGTATGCCTTTGGACCCGTCTCCATAGTAGAAGTGAGGTTTGTAGCCAAGTTGAGGAAGGAAGTGACTGGTTTGCTTGAAAAGTACTTTATTGTACTCGATTGTATGTACTTCTGCACCCAATTCGACCAATACACATGCCTGATATCCGGAACCGGTACCTATTTCGAGGATTTTATTGCCTGGCCTTACTTGCAGTAATTGAGTCTGAAAAGCTACTGTATAAGGCTGAGAAATGGTCTGTCCCTGCCCGATTGGGAATGCCTTGTCTTCATACGCATGTTCCAGAAAAACATTCTCAAAAAAGAAATGACGGGGTATCTTTCCAATGGCCTGTAAGATTGGTAGTGAGGTGATCCCTTTTTGTTGCACTTCTTTTACCAACATCTTTCGCATGCCGCGATGGCGATAGCTATCTTCTAGATTATCTTTGAGGTCCATTTCGGGCATAAAATTAGAATAAAAAGGGCCAATGTTTACGGGAATTATTGAGACACTGGGAACGGTACAGCAATTGAAAAAAGAAGGGACAAACATCCACTTCTATGTGACCTCCTCACTGACGAATGAACTTAAAGTAGATCAAAGTGTAAGCCACAATGGCGTTTGCCTTACAGTGACCGAATTGGATGATCAGGGTCATTGGGTAACTGCCATTGATGAAACCATACAGAAAACTAATCTCGGACAAGTAGAAGCAGGTCACCAGGTGAATATTGAGCGGTGCATGCCTGCTAATGGTCGCTTTGATGGTCATATTGTTCAGGGTCATGTAGATCAGACAGCCACCGTAACGGGCATCAAAGAAGAAGAGGGCAGCTGGTTGTTTGATTTCAGTTTTGAGCCGGGAGAAGAAGTCGTGGTGAATAAAGGAAGTATTTGTGTCAATGGGGTAAGTCTGACTTGCTTCAATGCTACCGAAGATTCTTTTCGTGTGGCGATCATTCCTTATACCTATGAACACACTACTTTTTCAGATCTGAAGGTTGGAGACAAGGTAAACCTTGAATTCGATGTGATTGGCAAATATGTCAGTCGGATGCTGGAAAAAAGAGAGTTACCGCTTTGAGGAGCTAAGTCGTCCTGAGTTTTTGTGGGAAGCAGACTTTCAACAGGTAGTAACTAATAGTAGCTGCCAGAAAACCGACTAAAGCCCCAACAATAACATCTCCGGGGAAGTGAACACCCAGATAAATTCTGGAAAAACCAACCAGAACTGCCCAGCCAAAAAGAGCGATACCAAATCTGTTACGTAAATAGAGCCAACACAGACTGGCCAATGCCATAGTATTGGCAGCGTGTGAAGAGGCAAAACCATATTTTCCGCCACACCTTGAAACGATATTAACCGTATCTGCTAACAAAGGGTCGCGGCAAGGCCTAAGTCGTTCAAAGAAAGGTTTCATGAAAGAGGAAGTGACCTGATCACTGATCGTTACGGCCAGAATGATAGGAACCAATACCCATAAAACCCGGTATTCATATTGTTCAGTGAGCTTGAATATGATCCATAGATACAGTGGAATCCAGATGACTTTGTCCGAAAGCAGGATCATTACTACATCAATGAAGGCTGATCCTGACCCATTGATCAGTGAGAATACTTGATAATCCCAATCGATGAGTGTTTCCATCAATCAGTCCAGTCGATATCTTTCTTCAACAGTGAAAGCGTTTTAGCTTCTGCGCTATTGGCTGCCGGTTGATGATCGTATTCCCATCGTGCTAATGGGGGCATACTCATCAAAATCGATTCTGTTCTTCCATCTGTGTCCAGACCAAATTTGGTACCCTTGTCATAAACCAGATTAAACTCAACATACCTGCCACGACGCAGCCGTTGCCACGATTCATGTTCCGGGCCATAGGGGAGGTCTTTATTTTTTGCGATCAATTGGGTGTAGACAGGAGCAAAAGTCTGTCCCACGGCCTTCACAAATTCCCAATAAGATGATTTGTCAGCTTCACTTTTTCCAGCCAGTCGGTCAAAGAAAATGCCACCAACACCGCGTGTTTCCTGTCGATGTTTGATGTAGAAGTAATCATCAGCCCATTTTTTAAACTTGGGATAGTAAGCTGTGTCAAATTGGTCACAAGTATTTTTCAATGCTCCGTGGAACATCTTTGCATCTTCTTCTACCACGTAGTGGGGCGTAAGGTCGATGCCTCCTCCAAACCAATGGGTACCGTTACTCATTTCGAAGTACCGGACGTTCATATGGATAATGGGGGCCATGGGGCTGACCGGGTGCATAACAATCGATACTCCGGTAGCGAAAAAATCCGCAGCTTCCAGATTAAGTGCGCTCAGGATTTTTTCAGGAGTAGGTCCATGAACCGCAGAGAAGTTCACGCCACCTTTTTCGATTGCATTTCCTTCGGTGAGTACCCTCGATCTTCCTCCACCACCGCCAGGCCGTTCCCATGCATCTTCATGGAATTTGCTTTTTCCGTCAGCTTGTTCCAGTGCCAAACAGATATCATCTTGAAGGCCTTTGAACCATTCCTGAATGGCTTGTTTATCTACCATAATACCTAAAAAGGGAATCCGATCCCGAAGTTTATTCTTGTCTTATTGCTTAAAAAGTCTTTATCCTCCTGTATTCGTCGGCCTTTGAGGCTGTTTGGTTCTTTGATCCGTTGCAGGGCACTGAAGAAATTGATGTCATCTAAGATGAACCGAGATCCCAGCGGCTGTGCTGGATCCACAACTTGTGTGGCTGCATCTATTCGGAAAATTAAATACCCAAAATCAATGCGGAGACCTATTCCAGCTCCAACTGCGATTTCGCTTAGAAATGAATTTGGAGAAAACTTGCCATCACTTTCATTATATGAATCAGAATCCAATGGGAGTAGGGGTGAACTTCGCAATTGCCAAATGTTTCCAGCATCGATAAAGAATGCCCAATTCAAAAAACCAGTAATTCTGCTTCTGTATTCCATACTGGATTCGATGATCAACTCGCCTCCTTGCTCTAAGGTGTAATTGACAGTACGGAGGCCTACATCCACATCGGGATCATTGTATACAGCAAAACTTCCAGGACCTAATCGTCGGGCAGGCCAGGCACGTATGCTGTTACTCCCAGCGATATAGAAATACTTTTCATAAGGCAAGGCCACCGTATCACTTCCTATGGGATTACCTACTCCGATATGAAGTCGTGTGGCGAGAATGGATCGCCGATTGATTACGTGACTATTTCGATAATCAAGTACGGCTTTTAAAAAGCGATATTGCGTTTGACCTAATTTTAGAAATTCTCTACTGATCGCAGTAGTCAGGTTGCCACCGGATTCTACAAACAATCGAAGAAAGGAAGAGTTTGAGATCTTATTGCCATAGTTGTTATTATTGATCACCGCTTCTGCCGAGGCCGTGCTCAGGAATGCGGATTGGAATGAGGCGGCATATGAACCATTTCCATTGACTTGTAACGTGTCTAAAAACGCCTGAAAGTCGGGTTCAAGGGTGGACTCGACAAAACCTACACTAAATGGTGTCAGTTTGTAGCTCAGACGTTCATTGACTTGCCAGCTATATCCCCAGGAGGCGTTAAAAATTTCACGTTCATATTCTGTGAAACGATCTTCGAAATTGTACTGAAAGGTTACAGAAGTGGCCGGATTGTAGCGGCTGATCCTGTTTTTGACACGTTCTGAAAGAAAAGGAACCTGGAAGCGTGGGAAGTGCAAGCTCAATCGACCTCCGTATTGCAAAAGCGTATAGTTCCGTTCCTCATTCGCAATGTTTCCGATGCCCTGCAGGGTCATGTTTCCATTGATCTCTAACAGTTCCAGTCCATTAAATGTATTTCTGTTTTTGAGCCCGATGGTGAAAAACGGACCAGGCAGTTGAGCGGTAGAGGACAAGCCAATTTCATTGGAAGTCTCGAACTTATTTAAAGGGCTGGTGAAAATATTAGAAATAAATTTCCCTCCGGTGGTATCAAAATTGATGTTGATGAATTTGAAGGCATCCAAATTTGCCAGTTGTCGCTGAGTTTCCAGGGCATCGGAATGACGGTATAGACTGTCTTTTTTGATGAAAATCCGACGACTCAGCAGGTCGCGGTTATATTTATTTGAACTGAACTGAAAAGAGATGTTCTTATGATGTGAATTGATTTTTCGATCGGGGATGTCGGGGTTGTTGTCCACAAAAACCACCGAATCGATGCGAAAGACTTTGTGTCCATTTTGATCATTGGGATTAGTAATGATCTGTCGCAGCAAAATACGTTTCTGCCCAAGGGTGATGGTGTCGATTTCGAAGTAGACGTATTGTCTGCCAAAATCGAAATAGCCATTGTCGCGTAATTCATCTACAATTTCATCTCTTTCCGAACTGAGCGTTTTCTGACTATAAGGAGTTCCTTTATTGATCCGGCTTTTTCTCGCACCCAGGACTTTCGCTAATTTTTCATCGGCAATTTGATATTCAATGGAATCGAATTGGTAGCGTGTTCCTTTAAGTAATACATATTCGTTTTCAATGTATTTTTCACGTTTGAGAGTCGTGTTGGTCCGAACTTCACTATCAAAGTATCCTTCCGTTTTTAGGTAGTTGGCTAGACTTTCTACGGAGATATTTACTAAAGTACTGTCATAAACAGCCAGGGGTTTACCCTGTCGCATGCGCCAGTTGCCTTCCTCGATTTTTCGGATCAACTGTCCCGTTTTCTTTTCGCGGGTACTGATCAGTCTGGCTTTCTTCCTTTGCCTTCTTGCCTTATCAATTTTCTGGTCGAAACGCTTTCGGATCTTTTGTATTTTAGCTTGATAAGAGGCTGTGTCGTGGTTTTTCTGACCCCATTCGAATAAATAGGCTTCGGTGGAGATAGGTAGACCTAACAGACGGGCATTTGGTTCAAGATTGATAAGTGATTGGACATCATCCTGATTCAACCGACTGGTGCCTTTTATTTTCTGCTTTGTAAGCAATCGCTCATCCTGCTCCAGATATCTGGTGCCAAGGCAAGAACTTGCCAGGAAGGCTAACAAAATAAATAAATTTGCCGGGCTTAATCTCCTCAAACTATGGTCACTAAAAGCAGCTTAAAATTCATCAAATCACTGAAATTAAAAAAATATCGTCAGCAGGAAAAGTACTATGTCATTGAGGGTAGGAAAGGAATAGAGGAAGCGTTGAAGTCGGGACTTCCCATTGAACAGGTGATTGGTACGGAATCCTTCGGGATCTGGCTTGAGAAAAATGCCTTGCTGACTGATGTTTCTTTTGAATCAGTAAACCAGCGAACGTTGGAAGGCATAAGTTCTTTTCAGTCAAATAATACAGGAGTGGCGGTGGCGCCCATCATTGATCATGAATTACAAGAAGAGGGACCAAGGATCATTCTGGATGGAGTCAGGGATCCTGGTAATTTAGGAACGATTATTCGGAGCATGGATTGGTTTGGTTTCAAAACCCTGATCTGTTCTCCTGATTGTGCTGATTGTTATAATCCTAAAACATTGGCGGCCACCATGGGTTCTTTTACACGACTGGTACCACATTATATGAATCTGGAATCCTACCTTTCAGATCGGCCGGAACTGCCCGTGTATGGCATGTTGTTGGGAGGAAAGCCTATGGAAGGCATGCCGCTACCAGAAGAGGCAGCTTATCTGCTAGGCAGCGAATCCCATGGCATACGTGAACCTCTACTTCCTTTTGTCAAAAATAAAATAGCCATCACCCAATTCGGCGGAGCAGAGTCCCTTAATGTGGCAATGGCTACTACGATTCTTTTATATGCGATGCGTGCTACGCCTGTTTGAAGGCCAGGTATTGTTTGATCAGGCCTGAAGTAGAACTGTCGTGTTTGGAATCCTCACCGTGAATGTCTTTCAAAATGGCTCCGGCCAGTTGCTTGCCTAATTCGACACCCCATTGGTCAAAGCTGAAAATATTCCAAATGATCCCTTGGACGAAAATTTTGTGTTCGTACAATGCGATCAAAGACCCTAAAGCCCTTGGAGTGAGCTTCTTCATCAAGATGCTTGTCGTGGGCTTATTTCCTTCGAAAACTTTGAAAGGCAGAATCTTTTCGATTTCTTCAGCGGACATGCCTTTGCCTTCCAATTCTGCGCGAACTTCGGTTTCACTCTTCCCGATCATCAATGCTTCAGTCTGTGCGATGAAGTTGGCAATCAACTTATCCTGATGATCAACCAGTTCGTGTGGTGGTTGTGCGGCTGCGATGAAATCACAGGGGATCAATTTGGTTCCTTGATGGATCAACTGATAGAAGGCGTGTTGACCGTTGGTGCCAGGCTCTCCCCAGATGATAGGACCACTCTGATGTTTAATAGGAAGTCCGTTCCGGTCAATACCCTTACCATTACTTTCCATATCCCCCTGCTGTAAGTAGCGGCTGAAGTGGCTCAGTAAGTGATCATAGGGTAGGATGGCCTGTGTTTCGGCCCCAAAGAAATTGTTGTACCAAACTCCAAGCATGGCCATGAAGGTTGGGATATTCGCGGCAACGTCATCATTTTCCAGGAAATGATTGTCCATGGCCTCGGCACCTTTCAATAAGTCTTCGAAGTGATCATACCCAACCGCACAGGCAATACTCAATCCAATGGCTGACCACAAGGAATAACGACCACCGACCCAGTTCCAGAACTCAAACATGTTCTGGGTGTCGATCCCGAATTCAGCAACTTTCTCGGCATTGGTAGATACCGCCACAAAGTGCTTGCTGACATGCGACATGTCGCCCGCTGTTTTCAGGAACCAGTCCCGTGCAGACGTGGCATTGGTCATTGTTTCCTGAGTTGTGAAGGTCTTTGAAGCAATGATGAACAGCGTCGTTTCCGGATTCAGGTCATTGACTTTTTCCAGTAAGTCGGATGCATCTACATTAGAAACAAAATGGGCATTGATACCCGCTACCTGGTAAGGCTTAAGCGCCTTGGTCACCATAAAAGGACCTAA
Source organism: Cytophagales bacterium (assembly GCA_033344775.1). Taxonomy (NCBI): domain Bacteria; kingdom Pseudomonadati; phylum Bacteroidota; class Cytophagia; order Cytophagales; species Cytophagales bacterium. The sequence goes on from JAWPMT010000002.1 coordinate 89,358, forward strand.
GTCCGATCCACCTATACCAATATTGACGATATCGGTGATTTTTTTACCATTATATCCCTTCCATGCACCTCCGTGTAATTGTTCGGTGAAAGTTTTGATCTGTTGGAGAACGTCCTTCACCTTCGGGATTACATCTGCTCCGTCAACTTCGATGCTGCCACCTGAAATTTTTCGTAGTGCGACATGTAATACAGCGCGTCCCTCGGTTTGATTGATAGGTTCGCCCGCAAACATGGCTTTTTTGGCTGCTACCAATCCGGTTTCTTTAGCCAGCTGCTCAAAAAGATCCAATGTCTCTTTTGTGATGAAATGCTTGGAGAAATCGAAGAGGAAATCCTCGAATTGGAAATTCAATGTATCAAAACGACTAGCGTCTTCTTCGAAGAACGCACTTAGTCGTTTATTTTTTATGGTGTCATAGTGAGATGATAGCGCCTTCCAGGCGGCTTTCTCTCCGGGATTAATACGTGGAAGCATGGTAGTCGATTGCCAGAATTAGCGGCAAATTAAACTTATAACCTGACGAATAAGTAGTACGTGTAGGCCAAAAATCCGAGAAGATATAAGATTCCTTCTGCTCGGTCCAGTTTGTACTTGTTGAAAGTGAACATGAAAACGAACAGCAGCAAGGTTCCAATCATGACCAGAGAAAGATCAATATTCAGTTCTGGTGAATAATTTAATGGACTGTGAATGATGGAAGTCATTCCGAGCACCAATAACAAGTTGAAGATATTAGAACCAACAATGTTTCCTACAGCCAAATCCGATTTCTTGTGGAATGCCGCAACTGCTGAAGTGGCCAATTCCGGAAGTGAAGTGCCCGCTGCTAAAATGGTCAACCCGATTAACTTCTTACTTACGTGGTAATATTCTGCGATCTCAACGGCATTGTCAACAATCATACGTCCGCCAAAGACAAGACCTGCAATTCCCAAAACAATCATGATGGTCGTTTTTACACTACCGAACATGACGATCTCTTCATCATCTTCAGAATCAGGATTGCGTTGTAAGTTCAGGAAGATGTAAACCAGAAATCCGATGAACATACCTATCAATACAACTCCATCATAAAGGCCGAGAGAACTCGTATCTCTTTCGAAAAAGAGCTGATCATTGACCAGAATGAAGAACATGACAGTGGCAATTAAGCTGTAAGGAATTTCTTTCCACAGCGCATTTTTCTGAACCGTCAACGGGTAGATCACACTGGATACCCCGAGAATCAGAAAGATATTGAAGATATTGGAACCAATGATGTTTCCGAAAACCAGGTCATGGTTCTCAGTTCCACCTGATATGATGTTAACTACAAGTTCAGGGGCAGAGGTGCCCATCGCTACCACGGTCAGTCCGATGGCAATGTCAGATATATTAAAGCGCTTAGCAAGACTGGATGCACCGTTTACAAGAAAATCGGCTCCTTTTATGAGGAGGACAAATCCTACAGCTACCAGTAGTAAATTAACAAAGATCCCCAAGGCGAATCGGTTAGTGTTAGCGATTAATGTAATTCAGCGAATTTACAGATTTTGAAATATAATTATTTCCAGAATATGTTTTCAAAATCCTCGCAAATTAAACATTCTGTTGTCTAATTTCCATGAGAAAGAATGGATTTTTCAGTTATCCAGTGCTTCCGTCATGTTTCCAATGACTTCTTTTAGTTCCTCAATAGAAGAAAAATAGTCTTCTAATCCGCTAATTCCCTCTTTATTGACAGAAAAATAGAATTTGATTTTTGGTTCAGTTCCAGAGGGCCTCACTGAAATTTTTCCACCATTTTCCGTGATAAATTGCAAAACATTGGATTTTGGGAAGTTCATCGTCGCTTCATTTCCGGTAGCCAGTTCTTTACTGATGCCAGTGCTGTAGTCTTTCAATACCGTCACTTTTTGGCCACCCAGTGAAGCCGGAGGGTTGCTTCGGAAGGTTTCCATCATGCTTTTGATTTCTTCCGCACCGGATTTTCCTTTCTTAGTGACCGATTTGAGCGATTCTACATACAACCCGTAAGTTTTGGCTATGTCGACTAACAGGTCAAACAAGGACTTACCCTCACTTTTGGCCCAGGCCGTCATCTCCGCAATCATGGCACAACTCGCTATGGCATCTTTATCTCGCACCTCGTCGCCGATGAGATATCCATAGCTTTCTTCGCCACCTCCAATGAATTTTTCTTTGCCTTCCAATTCACGGATCAATGCCGCGATGTATTTGAAACCGGTGAGGGTTTCGTAAGATCCTACCCCAAAACTATCGGCAATCTTCACGATTAAGTCCGTGGTAACAATGGTCTTTACGACATACTGTTTTCCATCGATCTTACCATTATCTTTCCACTTTCGCAATAGGTAGTAAATCAGTAAAGAACCTGTCTGATTACCATTGAGCAGTTGGAAATCACCTTCATTGTTTTTGACCGCTATTCCAACCCTATCAGAATCCGGGTCTGTGGCCATTACAAGGTCGGCATCTAATTCCTTGGCTTGTGTCAATGCAATTGAAAGCGCTTCAGCCTCTTCCGGGTTAGGGTAGACCACTGTCGGGAAGTTTCCGTCGGCCTCCGCTTGTTCTTGAACGACATGGACATTTTCAAATCCCAGCTTTTCCAAAATAGGTGGGACCAGGGTAATGCCCGTTCCGTGGATAGAAGAAAACACAATCTTGAGGTCCTTGTTGGATGCGATGGCCTCAGGAGATAATGACAAGCCGGCGATCATCTCCAAATAATCATCATCAATTTCTTTCCCAATGGATTTGATCAATTCGGATTTAGGCTCAAAGATCACATCGTCGATAGAGGTAATTGCTCCAACTTCATCAATCACATTTTTATCGTGCGGAGGAATGATCTGTGCCCCATCTTCCCAATAGGCTTTGTAGCCATTGTATTCTTTCGGGTTGTGTGAGGCCGTAACTACCACACCACTCTTACAACCCAGTTTACGGATTGCATAAGACAATTGAGGAGTAGGTCTAAGTTCCTCAAAGAGAAATACCTCAATGTCATTTCCTGAAAATATTTCGGCGGTTGTTTCTGCGAAGAATCTACTATTGTTTCGGCTATCGTGTGCAATCGCTACTTTGATTGGCTCGTTCTGAAAGGTCTTTTTTAAGTAGTTGGCAAGGCCCTGAGTGGCCATTCCGATCGTGTATTTATTCATGCGGTTGCTGCCGACTCCCATGATGCCACGCAGACCACCCGTTCCAAACTCAAGGTCTTTATAAAAGCACTCTGTTAATAAAGAGTCGTCAGAAGCGGAGATCATTTCCTCGATGGTTGATTTCGTTTGCGCGTCAACCTTTTCACTTTTCAACCATTTATCGGCTTTTTCAACTAGATTCATCGAATTTTAATTATGAATTTATCAGAACAAGGATTGTATTTCGTTATTGGATTGAAATTTTCATTTTTTCTATGAGAATTATTGAAATTCTTATAAAATTTGCCAATGAAAACGTTTTCGGTACTTTTTTTCCGGGTATGAATATAGAAAAACTAAATCAAGCTTTTGTTGAGATCGCTGAAAAGAAAATCGAACTCACAAGATTTGACGTGCAAGAACCACAGTATGATGCTGTACTTGCCGAGATACACACGATGGAAGAGAATTTTCAACTTACGTATGGTACGTATGTCGAAGAGGTACTCTTTAACGTACATGATGAGTACTGTCCGGACAATGAAGTATTGTTGCCCAGTGCATACATGGCATCAGCATATCTAAGGAGTTCTAATGATCGAGTGGTTTATGATGTTGAAAATGATCAGGGAATCATCGTAGAAGCGGACGATTTTCCGGGCGTCAAAGCCAGGCTGGTTTTGATTCCAGGACCGACGCGACTGATCCTTCAAGGTGAGAAAAGTGAATTCAAGGAAACAGTCTGGATAGCAAGCTAGTTTCACTCGCCCCATTAAGGATTTATATAATCAATTACTCATTTTGAAGTTCCCTTTTCAGACAAGGACAGCTGTGTAGGGGGGGCAGAATACTTGGCTAAGTCAAGGCAAACTGAAATATTATGTCTTCCCTTGGTATTAAAGTGTTAAACTAAAATCCCAACTTGGATTTAGCTCTGTCAAGTACACCAGAAGCGACAACCATGGCTTTCTCCTCTCCCTTTTGAAGCGCATTCTCTAACTCAGCTACGTCATCCATCAATCGATCGTATTCCGCCCTTGGCCCGGCATACTTATCCATGATCAGCTCAAATAAAGCTTGTTTCGCATGGCCATAGCCATAATTCCCTCCTCGGTAATTGTTGGCCATTACCTCCGTTTGTGAATCGTCTGCCAGCAATTTGTAGAGTTGGAAAACATTACAAGTATCTGGATTTTTTGGTGCTTCCATCGGTGTGCTATCGGTAACGATCTGCATCACATTTTTCCGTAGCTTTTTCTCGGGAAGGAATATATCGATGATGTTGCCATACGATTTACTCATCTTTTTGCCGTCTGTTCCGGGTATGGTCATCAATTCTTCATTGATCTTTTCTTCCGGTATTACGAAAATCTCACCGTATTCTCGGTTGAAGGCCTTAGCAATAACCCGGGTCATTTCGAGATGTTGCTTCTGGTCTTTTCCTACCGGAACGATGTTGGCATCGTACAACAGAATGTCCGCTGCCATCAAAACCGGATAGGTGAAAATGCCTCCATTCACATCTGCCAGTTTATCCGCCTTGTCCTTGAAAGAGTGCGCATTTGCCAGCATTGGGTACGGAGCAAAGCAATTGAGGTACCAGGCAAGTTCTGTAACGATGGGTACTTTCGACTGACGATAGAAAAGGTTGTTGTCGATATCAAATCCGAAGGCAATCCATGCAGCGGCAACTGCTCGTGTATTCATGATCCGCATCTCGGCATCTTTGAGACTGGTCAACGAATGCATGTCGGCAATAAAGAAGAATGACTCATTCTTAGAGTCTTTGGACAACTCGATTGCAGGGAGGATAGCGCCTAATAAATTTCCCAGATGAGGTTTGCCCGAACTTTGAATTCCGGTAAGAATACGTGCCATGCTTCAGATTTTTGCGCAAACCTATCAATAAATTGAATTCAACCTTCATACTATCGCCACGTTTGATGTTAATGAAGCTTAAAAGACGCAGAAATATTAAATCCTCGAAGTTCACGTTATTAGATTTACCAAAAGTTTTATTTCAGAAGTATGAAAAGCTTAATTAGCGCATTGTTTGCAGTCTTCGTAGTATGTCAGGCATTTGCACAAGAAAGTTTAGATTTTGATAATCCAGATTTTGATTTCGGGACCGTCGAAGAATTAGAAGGTCCGGTGGATCATAAATTCACGTTCGTCAATAGGGGACTTGAGCCCGTGACCATTCTCAGGGTTCAGGCTTCTTGTGGTTGTACCACCCCGGATTGGTCCAAAGAACCTGTAGCACCAGGTGAGTCCGGATTTATCATGGCGCGGTATGATCCTAAGAATCGCCCAGGTGCTTTTAGAAAAAGCCTCAAAGTGACTACTTCTATTCCCACGTTGAAGAAAACACTTTTTATCAAAGGGACTGTCAACCCGAAACCGAGAACCATTGCGGATGACCTGCCTACAAAAATGGACGGTATCAGGGTGCAGTATCGTTCTTTCAATTTTGGAACGATCAAAAATCATGAACCCATCAGAAAGTCATTTGATGTTTATAATGATAGCGAAGAAACCATTGCTTTCCTGGAGGATAAAGGAGCATCTCCTCAGTTTATTCAGGTAGCTTATGAACCTGTTTCATTGGCACCTAAGGAAAAAGGTAAGATTTGGATCACATATGATCCGAGTCAGGTAGCAGAATTCGGATTTAACTCATCTAGAATATCATTATATACTTCGGAAGAGGAAGGTAAAAACAGGAAGCAATTCAATGTACTCAGCACAGTAGTAGAATATTTTCCGCCGATGAGTGATGAGGATTTGGCGAAAGCGCCTCGATTAGCGTTTGATAAAACAGCTCATAATTTTGGTAAGATGGCCAAAGATGCGGCTGCTGAGACTGAGTTTCTGTTGACCAATAATGGTCGTGAGTCCTTGAATATCCGATTGGCGAAATCAAATTGTGGTTGCACGGTGGTTGATCTGGAAAAAGAAGATATCAAACCCGGAGAAACCGTAAAAATGAAAGTGAAATTTGACTCGAAGGGCAGGAGAGGGCGTCAGTACAAGACCGTAACGGTATTTAGTAATGACCCTACTGCGCCAACACAAGTACTTTCATTGAGAGCAGAAGTGCCCAGGACTTAATATTCGAAGAAATACTAAGGAAAATAATCTTATATCCCGGCCTTCGTGCCGGGATTTTTAATGTTGAAGACTTTTATCTTCCTGTGAAATCAATCCTTTGAGTGTATTTTTTGTTCGCTCCTGACCGCCTCTTATATCATTCAATTTCTTGGGCTTAAGTAAGATCTAACAGGATCGATCAATCGCATTCTCGATAGTTAAGTTTATGTACGTGTCATCAGAAAATAAAAAAAGCCACTGATTCAATACCAGTGGCTCTCTCTTATTAGGGTTGAAACTCAATAATCAGTTTCCTTCCCAGGTATTATCGTCTCGATCAATATCCGCCATTTTCTTGCTGGCGTCGATCTCAATTGATTGCACATTATCCATACTTCCAGGAATACTTACTTCGTAGCTGTTGTAAGTCCATCCCCAGTCATCCAGCACCTTCACATCATCAGCAACTGGTTTTTCACCTCGCATCAGATCCAAAGGAATATAAAGGTTAGAAACAGAACCGTCTTTCATGGTCACCTGAACATCAACAGGCATGGGCATTACACCTTGTTTCTCAATAGTGAAAGCCAGGTTGTCTCCCTCATTTCGGACATTGGCGACTGCATAATCGATTTGGTGCGTAGAATTTACCCAATACTCGTAGTACCAATCCAATTCCAGACCAGTGGTTTTTTCCATTACTCTTACAAAATCGTTGAGATCAGGATGCTTGAAGCGCCATTGATAATAGTATCGTTTCAGCCCTTTGTTTATATATTCTTCGCCAATGATGTAGCCTAATTGTGCTACACTTACCGCACCTTTAGAGTAGGCGCCTGCACCATAAGCGAAATTGGTCATGAAGTGGTCAGCGTGCGTGCTCAATGGTTCCTCCTTGCCACTTTTCGCAATCGCGAAATAACCTCTGTAATTGCCTTCCAGTGCTCTTGCATTATTGCCTCCGAACAGATGCGTCATGGTAAGGCTCGTGGCATAACTGGTATAGCCTTCGTCCATCCAGGCGTAATAACTCTCATTGGTGGCCAGGAGCCCTTGATACCAACTGTGAAGTGCTTCATGGACGGTAACGCCTACCAGGCTTCTGATCGATCGGTGACCAGTGATTAAGGTTGCCATGGGATATTCCATTCCACCATCACCACCCTGGATGACCGAATATTGCGGGAAAGGATACTCTCCAAAGTTTTCGCTAATGTACTGGAAGGCCTTAATGGTGTATTCAGGCAGCGCTTCCCAATTTTCAGTCAATGTATCTCCCTGATAAAAGAAGTGCAGGGTAGGGCCGTTTGGTACTTGTGCTGTCGTATGGATGTAATCGGGATCTGCAGCCCACATGAAGTCATGCACATTTTCTGCTTTCCATCTCCAGGTCAGGGTTTTGCCTTTCATTTTCTTAGGTTTGGTTCCTTCAGGAAGGTATCCTTTTCCAATCTCATCAGCATTTTGCAGGAGTCCTGTTCCTCCAATGACATACTTCTTGTCGATGGTGATGTTTACTTCGAAATCTCCCCATGGGGCATAGAATTCACGGCCAACATATGGGTGAGCATGCCATCCTTTTTCATCATATTCAGCCATTTTCGGGTACCACTGAGACATGGAGTAACGAATGCCCTCTCTGTTATCCCGACCGCTTCTTCGAATCTGCGCGGGCACCTGGCTGTTAAATTCCATGTTGAATGTAGCTGTGGCGCCTGGAAGGATCGCTTCATTGAGCATCACTTCGAGGACGGTGCCTTCCACTTCATATGAAAGATCTGATCCGTTTTGCTTTAGAGAAGTGACTTTGTGGTAGCCAATTTCTTCCTCAGATAGCTTGGAGATCCTATCCTGAACTCTTCTGTCCGGATCTTCAATGGATCGGCTTCTGACATCCATCAAACTGTTGGGTTGAAAGGCATTGAAATAAAGGTGATAAAAAACCTTATTGAGGGTATCAGGTGAATTGTTGGTATAGGTTAATTCCTGGGTCCCTGTAAATTGATTGGTTTTTACATTGAAATCAATGTCCATTTTGTAGTTCACGGCCTGCTGCCAGTAGGCCTGTGAAAAACTACTTAGTGAAATCGTGCATAGCACGACCATCAAAAGGTAGTGTTTCTTTATCATGTTCATGGGGAAAAGATATAAAATGAGCGCTCAAGGCGCTCATTAAACTAGGTTAAGTGGTCTAATAATTTGAAAAGCGATTGCTACGGATCAAACGTCTACATTCGCATATTTTGCGTTTTGTTCGATAAACTCTCTACGAGGAGCAACCTCATCGCCCATTAGCATCGAGAACAAGTGATCAGCTTCTGCTGCAGACTCAATGGTTACTTGCTTCAAGCTTCTGTTTTCAGGATTCATGGTCGTGCTCCAAAGCTGCTCAGGGTTCATCTCTCCAAGACCCTTATATCGCTGAACATTCACAGATTCAGCTTTTTCCGGGGCGATTTGATTGATCACATTATCCCGATCGTCATCACTCCAGGCATATCGTTCTGTTTTCCCCTTTTTCACCAAATAGAGAGGAGGCAAAGCGATATATACAAATCCCTTTTCAACCAATTCACGCATGTAGCGGAAGAAGAAGGTCAGGATCAGGGTTCGAATGTGACTACCGTCAACGTCCGCATCCGTCATGATGATGATCTTGTGATAGCGTAGCTTCACGGTGTTCAAGGCTTTTTCGTCATCTTCGGTGCCAAATGACACGCCCAATGCGGTGATCATATTTTTGATCTCCTCATTGTCATAGATCTTGTGCTCCTGCGCCTTTTCTACGTTCAGGATCTTTCCCCTTAAGGGTAGGATGGCCTGGAATTTTCGATCACGGCCTTGCTTGGCAGAACCACCTGCAGAGTCACCCTCTACCAGATAGATTTCGCAAACGGCAGGGTCTTTTTCAGAGCAGTCAGCTAGTTTTCCCGGTAAGCCCGTTCCTGAAAGCACGTTTTTACGCTGGACCATCTCGCGGGCCTTGCGGGCGGCATGTCTGGCTTGAGCAGCTAAAATGACTTTCTGCACAATTTGTTTAGCTTCTCTTGGATTTTCCTCCAGAAACTCATTGAGCATATCAGAAACACAAGAATCCACGGCCCCGCTCACATCGGAGTTACCGAGTTTCGTCTTGGTCTGACCTTCAAATTGCGGTTCAGCGACTTTTACCGAAATGACGGAAGTAAGGCCTTCACGGAAGTCATCTCCGCTGATCTCTACCTTTACTTTTTCTAAGAGTCCTGACTTATCGGCGTATGACTTCAAAGTTCTTGTTAAAGCCCTTCTGAAACCAGCAACGTGCGTACCACCTTCAATGGTATTGATGTTGTTGACATAGGAAACCACATTTTCCGAGAAAGAAGTATTGTAATTCATCGCCACTTGCACGGGAATGCCAGCTTTTTCTCCTTCAATGAAAATAGGTTTCTGAATCAGTTTTTCACGGGTATCATCCAGGTACTCAACAAATTCGGCCAGGCCGCCTTCAGAATAGAATTCTTCGAACATTGGCTTGCCATCCTCTAACTCCCGGTGATCGGTCAGGTCAATTCGAATTCCTGAGTTCAGGAAGGACAACTCACGGAGACGGGAAGCGACTTTTGAATAGATATATACCGATTCAGTAAATATCTCCTTATCAGGCATGAAGTGAACCGTGGTTCCGGTAATATCCGTATCACCGATGACTTCAACAGGTCCCTGAGGTATACCTCGGCTGTAAGACTGTTGATGGATCTTGCCATTTCTGTGAACAGTGGCGGTAAGATCAATAGAAAGGGCATTCACACAGGATACGCCTACGCCGTGAAGACCCCCTGATACCTTGTAGGTGTCTTTGTCAAACTTACCACCGGCGTGCAGGACAGTCATTACAACTTCGAGGGCCGACTTGTTCTCCTTGGGGTGCATATCGGTTGGAATACCTCGACCATTATCTTTAACAGTAATGGAATTATCCGTATTGATTTCTACTTTGATGTGATCGCAGTGTCCGGCCAGGGCTTCATCGACGGAATTGTCAACTACCTCCCAGATCAGGTGGTGAAGTCCTTTTATCCCTACATCTCCAATGTACATCGCGGGCCTTTTTCGGACCGCTTCAAGTCCTTCCAGAACCTGTATGTTACTCGCTGAATAATCGCCTTTCTGCTGCGGGGTTTCGTCTGCCATATTGTGTATTTCAAAACACACAAAATTAATCAATTTATCCTCCACCGGAGGGATAAAATTGAGGGACAAAAACAAGAAAAGACAAGCGGCTGGACTTGTCTTTTCTTGCGTTACAAATTATTGAAATAGAAGGCCGTTATCGCAGTATTCTGGAGGGCAATAAAAAGATTGCTTTGATGAAGCTTAGAACGCCTTCTACGGCAAATCCCAGGATGCGAAAGGGGAGTAATAGCAGCCAAATAATTGGATAAAATATCAACAGTGCAAGTGCTAAAGGCCAGCACAGTACCAGTAAGATGAACCAGAGTAATATTTTCATAGATTCAGTTTTTTAGTTGTACTTATTTGAAACTCAGATGAATTAAGTGGAAAGGACCGTCATTGCGAGTTTTACGAAGCAATCTATTTAACATTCTGTTCTAATATTTACTATCGGATTAATTCATGACTTTACTATGACGGACCCTTAATTCATTACCAAATCATTCATCCTTCAAAGATTTCGCGGGATCCGCCTTGGCAGCCATATAGGATTGCGAACCCATGGTCAACCAGGCAATGACCAGTGCCACGATTCCAGAGACGATGAATGTTAGGGGTTTTAGCGTGGTGCGATATTCGAAATCTGTCAACCACTGATCCATAAAATAGTAGGAGATCGGAGCGGCAAGAACGAAGGCAATGATCACCAATTTGATGAACTCTTTGGACAACAAGGTGATGATACCTGCTATGGATGCGCCAAGCACTTTGCGAATGCCTATTTCTTTAGTGCGTTGTTCGGCAGTGAATGATGCCAGTCCAAAAAGCCCTAGACACGCAATGAAAATGGATAAGAAAGCAAACACACCGAATACATCGCCTGTTCGTTTTTCATTCTCATAGAGTGCCTTAAATTTCTGATCCAAAAAGCTGTAAGCAAAGGGTTGCCCGGGGACAACATCTTCCCAAGCTTGCTCAATGTGTGCTAATGTCCCATCTACATCACTTCCGCTAACCTTAAACATCGCTTGCCCATTCGCATGTTCATTCAAGTGAATGACAAGCGGCTCGATGCTGTTTTTTAACGATTGGTAATGGAAATCTTTCACCACACCGATGATGTTATAGCCGTCTATGGTAGGAGCGTCTTGTTCTCCTCCATAGGTGTATAGCTTGTCACTTAAAGCATCCTCATAGCCAAATAAACGCACAGCTGCTTCATTGATGAGCACAGCCGCTGAATCTGCCCCAAATGTTTTGGAGAAATTTCTTCCATCAAGCAATTCTATACCCATGGTACTAATAAAATCGTAATCAACGAACGCCTTTCGGATCACCTGACTTTCGTCAGAAGCTACCGCCGGACTTCTGAAATACAAGTCTGAATTGCTGTAGTTTCCAGTTACGGTAAAGTTGGTCATCGTATTACTGATGACTCCAGCATGTCGGACAGACTCATTTTTAAAGGTGCTTGCCTGATCTCTTAACAGCCAGGTGTCTTCTACAATGATCACCTGATCTTTATCGTACCCTACTTTCTTATTTTGGATATAGGAAAGTTGATCAAATACAATTGCTGTGCCGATGATCATGATGATCGATATGCTGAATTGAAATACAACCAGCGTGCTTCGAATAGCTCCACTTTTAAGTCCTTGAGCGATTTTTCCTTTCAATACTTGTACGGGTCGGAAGGAGCTGAGATAGAACGCTGGATAGCTTCCTGCAAATAACCCAACTGCGATCATAATGATCAGCATCGGTATGATAAAGGAAGGGGAGAGTGCTGAACTCATTACCAGCGCCTTTCCGCTGATCTGATTGAAGGCAGGGAGTGTCAATACGGCCAATCCATAAGCAAGGATGAAGGAGATCATGCTGAGAAGAATGGCTTCTGATAAGAATTGTCCGATGAGCTGTTGTCGGTAAGCACCCATTACTTTTCGAATACCGACCTCTTTGGCACGTTTAGCAGAACGAGCAGTAGATAGATTCATGAAATTGATACAGGCTAATAGCAGGATGAACAGTCCAACGGCACTAAAGATGTAGACGTATTTGATGTCGCCATTTGCTCCTATTTCGCCCTCCAGATTGGAGTGGAGGTGAATATCTGCCATGGGTGTCAAGGTGAAATTTAAGGCATTTCCACTTTCACGAAACTCATCCATGTTCATGTTCAGGAATTGACTGATTAGTGGCGCGCAGTAGCGATCAATCATGTCAGGGAATTTTGCTTCCAGACTTTCGGCCGTAGCCCCTTCTTTCAATTTGATATAAGTTGGGAAGTTTGTACTCAGCCAATGTCCACCTCGAACCCACTCAAACGTGCTCATCGAGAGTAACATGTCATGTCGCATGTGACTGCTGCCGGGTAGATCTGGGTATACCGCGGTTACTTCATAATCCGTTCGGTTGTCCAATACTACCGTTTCGCCCACGGGATTGATATCACCAAATACTTTTTTAGCGATGGATTCACTGAGCGCAATGGTGTTAGGACGGACCAGGGCCGTTTTTGCGTTTCCGTGAATCAATTCCGTACCGAAAAATTCAAAGTAATTCGAGTCTGCTGTTAAAACGTATTCTTCTTTGAAAGTCTCCAGGTCATCCTTTTTGCGGATGAACCAAGTACTGTGTCCATTCAACCGCACGGATTCCAGTACTTCAGGATAATCATTCACCAATGCGGCAGCGGTTGGCGAGCCCACTGTAGCAGAATTATGGTCCGTTCCATTCAATGTTGCATGGAAATTGATCCGGTGGATCTTTTCCCATCCGGCGATGTGCTTATCATAGGAGAGTTCATCAACTACAAAAAGCGAGATTAGGATGAAGCTGGCCAGTCCGATGGACAATCCAAGGATATTGAGCAAAGAATAGAACTTATACCGAGCCAGGCTTCGTACAGCGATGTTGAAATAATTCTTGAACATGATAGTTGGGTTTGGAGGTGAATTAGTGAAATTCAGGAAAGATTTTTCGATTCATGGTATTTCAATCCATTCACCCTTGGATTTCCTAAAGGGAAGTGGCTATAACTCCCTTTAGGGGTGGGGTAGATATGAAATTCCGGAAAAATCTTTCTTTCCATTATTTTAAATCTTTTAATAATTATTCGTCTTTTAGAGAAGTAGCAGGATTGGCTTTCGCCGCCAAATAAGTTTGTGAACTCATGGTCAACCAGGCGATGAACAATGCCAGCACACCTGATACAAAGAAGGTCAGGGGCTTCAATTCCGTACGATACTCAAATTCGGTCAACCACTCATTCATGAAGATGTAGGCCACAGGGGCAGCCAGTACAAAGGAGATAACTACCAACTTGATGAACTCTTTCGAAAGCAGAGCCAATATGCTGGGAACTGAAGCACCCAGTACTTTTCGGATACCAATCTCCTTTCTTCGTTGCTCAGCTGTGAAGGAGGCTAATCCATATAAACCCAAGCAGGCGATAAAGATGGATAAGAAGGCAAACACACCAAAGATGTCCCCAATCCGTTGTTCATTTTCGTAGATACGGTTGAATCGATCATCCAGGAAACTATATTCGAATGGTTGGCTTGGCGCGAACTGTTCCCAGGTTTGCTCCAAAGAAGCGATTGTTTGATCTATATTGTTCGCACTCAGCTTGAATGATGCAAAGCCTCTTCTTTCATCCAGTGTAAATACCAACGGATCTATGGCCTTTTTCATTGAGTTGAAATGGAAATCTTTAACGATACCGATAATTTGAAAGGTGATCGTTTCCGGGGTTTCTCTGGAGCCTCCAAATGTGGAGATGTATTCACCAATTGGCTTTTCATACCCTAGTTGAGCAACCGCCGCTTCATTGATCAGCACCTTCGTTGTGTCTGCTGGGAACTCAGCCGAGAAATTTCGACCTTCCGTGATTTCCATTCCCAACGTTTCCATGTAATCCAGATCAATACCGTAGTTGTTGAAAACATAGGTATTTCCAGTGCCTGTAGTTTTACCAGCAAACCAGGCGTTGTTATTATTGGTCGTGCCCACGGGTAAGAAATTGGCAATGGTTCCGGATATGATATTGCTGTTGCGCAAAGCCTCTGTTTTAAAGGCATTAATGTTGTCATCCAACAGCCAGGCATCGTGGATCATGATCACCTGATCTTTGTCAAAGCCCAATTTTTTGTTCTGGATATAATTCAACTGATCGAAAACGATGGCCGTACCTACGATCATGATGATGGAAATACTGAATTGTAGAACCACTAATACACTGCGAATACCACCGCTTTTCATGCCCAGGTTCAATTTTCCTTTCAGCACTTCTACAGGCTTGAAACGTGACAAGTACAAGGCGGGGTAGCTACCTGCCAACATGCCTACGACCACCATGATGATGATCATGGTTCCCAGAAAAACGGGGGAGAAGAGTTGACCCATCGCCAGGGTCTTGTCCGACAGCTCTTCAAATAGGGGCAGTACTGCAGACGATAAAGCGACAGAGATACCGAATGCGATCAGGCAGATCAATATGGCCTCGGCCAGGAATTGTTTGATCAGATTTGAACGATAAGCACCCATGGTTTTGCGAACCCCTACTTCCTTGGCTCTGCTGGCAGATCGGGCTGTGGCCAGATTCATGAAGTTGATGCATGCCAAAAGCAAAATGAAAATAGCAACGGCCGAAAAGATGTAGACATACTTCATGTCGCCATTGGCTTCAATGTCTCCCAGCTTGGCGGAATGTAGATGGATGTCTTTCATGGGGAAAAGTGTATACCCAGCTTTGTTACCCGCTTCATAGAACTCTTCCAGACTCGCACCCATGAATTGTTCCACCTCAGGGCCGATGTATTTTTCAATCAATGCCGGGAATTTTGCGTTAATGGTGTTCGGGTCAGTACCAGGTTGTAGCTTTAAGTAGGTCTGAAAATTAAAGCTCATCCACTGTGTCATGCGGGCTTCTTCCAGTCCTTCCATAGATAGAATCAAATCCCAGTGCATGTGCGATTGACTGGGCATGTCGGCGAAAATACCAGTCACTTCATAGTCGGTTCGGTTGTCCAGGCTGACCTCTTGTCCAATTGGGTCTTCATCACCGAAAATCTTTTTAGCTACGCTTTCACTAATGGCAATGGTGTTAGGGCGCTCCAGCATGGTAGCAACGTCGCCACTGATTACCTTGAAATCAAAGAATTGAAAAAAGTTCGGGTCGGCAAACGTCACCAGTTCTTCTTTGAAGTTCTGGTTGTTTTTCTTCCATTTGATCAATCGATCTCCCTGTCCGCGCAGACGGACTGTTTCTGTAACCTCTGGAAACTCACTTTTCATCGTAGCTGCAGCTGGGACACTGGCAAGTGCCGTGTTGAAATCACTGCCATTGATATTACCAGCAAAATCCATGCGGTAGATGTGCTCCAGATCACTGTGCATCTGATCATAGCTCATTTCATCCTGCACATATACAGCGATCAGGATGAAGCAACTCAGGCCGATGGATAGCCCCAGGATATTGATCAGGGAGTAAAACGAATGCTTGCGTAGGTTACGTAATGCGGTGGTGACGTAGTTCTTAAACATGATAGTTTTTGAGTTTTTTGACCTTTGATTATGCATGAGATGCCAAAGTCTCTCAAAAGGTTGCATCGGTAATGCATAATTACTGGTATTATACACTACTTGGCATTACAAGGTTGTGTTTTTATTAAAAATAATCCTCATTCTCGAAGAATTTGATTCAGATTCCCGTCTGGGGGAATCAAATTCTATCGGGAATCTGCGTAGCTAGACGATATTGACTTTTTCTAAGAAATGATGAAACTGATAATAGAATAAGGTCTTGGACTTAATACTATGGAGGGTTTTTTGGAAATTTTTAGAGAAACCTATTAGATATCTTCATTGAGACTATTTGAAATCTTATAAATTTAATTAAGAAGAAAGTAGAAATCCCTGGATTAAGTCTTACAATTACCCGCCGGCAACACCTCAAAATCACCTTCATCATACTGCTGCAGTACATTGAAAGCATCTCTGGTATTTTCCCAGCCTAATTTTTGTTTCGCATATGAAGCATCATATACTCTGTCGATGGATTGTGGAAGGACCCAGCCTCGGCGATCAAATTCCTGAGCTAGTTCAGGCTGTCTTTTTCGGATGACAGCAGGTGCATCGTGATACAATTCCTCACAATTCTCAGGAAGAAAAGGGGTACTTCCCGAAATCACGAATACATCATACGGATTTTCATCGGAAGTGGTGGCTGCTAATAAATGAGCAGAAGCTACATCCCGGTAATCTACTCCACGATGCAAGCGATAAACGGCCATAGTAGGAGCAGGCTCTGGAAAGCAACGAGACATACGGATTACCCGTATTTTGAGTTGATTACTAGCCAATGATTTCAGCAAGTTTTCAGCTTCTACTTTGGTGCGATGGTAGATCGTTCTGGGCTGAGGAATAGTCGATTCTGTGATCCAGGTGGAGGTATCGTTTCCGAAGTTGGCATAACCATAAAGTGCGGTCGTGCTGGTAAAAATCAATTGTTTGACACCCGTGGCCATGGCCGCTTCACAGATTTTTTGCGTGGCTTCAACATTGATTTGATGGAATTTTATGTCGGTAGCCACACCAGCGTGGGGCGCATGGAGAGCAGCAGCATGGTACACTGTGGTTGCTCCTTCAAAGAGCTGAAGCATGGCTTCTTTATTAGTAATATCTTGAATGTGTGTGGTGGCAGAGGAAGGAGATAAGTCAATGCCGGTGACTTGAGCGTGTTGACTCAATTGCCAATGCAGCGCCCGGCCAATTCGGCCACTGCTTCCTGTGATCACTACTTTTTCCATGTAGCTAAGTTAAGCCTTACTCGATCTGGAAGACCTAAGCATTTATGAGAATATTGCTTCTATATAAGTCCTAACATGAAGATGATATTTATGGCTTTTTGAAAGTTTGTGAGGACACAAACTTTGGCGGAGCGTGTATGAAAGTTTATGGGGACACAAACTTTAGCGAGAGGTTAATGCTGCACCAGCAAATGATCAGTATTGAACAAATCATCAAAGTAGGCAGATTTCCATTCAGGATTTACTGCTTTGATCAGCATGGCTTCGGCAGCGCCTAAGGCGTAGAAATAAACCCTTTTACTTTCATTGATAGGAGTGTCTTCAAGGCTAGCTAAGATCTTTGACTGATAATCTTCAAGATAACTGACTAATTCACTTTTTTCAAATCGGTCTTGTTCAATCTGATCGAAGCTTTCAATCCAATAGGTAAGTATAGAGAGCTCCTGGAATCGTGCAAAACCTTCCTGCCAGAGCTGCAGGTTCAAATAACGATAGTGTTCCTCCCCAATGATCGTTTTCAGTTCTTCTTTTAGCTTTTTGTGCCTGACGAGTACCTCCTCTATTGAGGAATTTTCATATAGGCTCAACAGGTTTTTTGCCATATCATTGATCTTTGAGATCACACCAGCCTCCTCATAAGGAAAAGGATGGTTCAACATCCACATACCAGTCTGATCTCCTTTGTCCAGATTCAATGATTTTTGTGCGGCATAGTAGTTTGGATGTGAGAACTGTAATTGATGGAAGTGCTCGTGCAGTAAAGTGATCGTCCAGGCCAATGGAGACTTATTGGTGTTTTCGGGAGTGCCGATAATGATTGTCGGCTGATAGTTAATGAAAGGGAAAGTGGCCAGAAAGTGCTTATTCATGGTTGCAGAACGAGAAGGAATCCCGTCACAGCTATCCTGAAAAGTGGAATCGGTGTAAGACGTGTTGAAAAGGTATTCACGTTCATCATCAACCAGTAATAAATGCCCCGGGACCTCTTTCCAGGAGGGCCAATAGCTGTCGTAAAGGTGATCAGCGACGGATCGATAGGTTTCAATCAAAACCTGTTGTTTCGTGTCGGGACATTGGGACAATAGCCAGCACGGCAACATGTTTACTAGAATGATCATGGCATTTCGCATGATGCAAGACTAGTCCTTTGAACAGAGGAGCAGGGTTAAGCAGCGTTAATGAGTGTTAATCACACACTTAACCGAGATCGAGTATAATAATCTAATGAAAAGCTATTTTAGAGGTCTGGCTACAATGATTTCCGAATTATGCTTATTTTGCTGACAAATACGACTATTATGAAAAAGCAACTTGTATTCACGCTCACCCTTTGTGCAGTCTTATTCACTGTTTTTTCGTTTAAAGCAGTTCCTCAAGAGCCAAAAGCCACCGTGTCTGGCAGTACAATCATTGAAGGAGGAAATGAGGAAAATCTCTTCATGGTTGGAAGGCAAACCGACTTCAAACTATGGCATCAAGAAGGGAGTGCGGTAGTGACCATTAAATTCGAATACCAGGGCGAGCATCTGGAAACGACGCTGAAACCAGGTAACGAAATCCGGTTATTGGCTGATAAAGGGTTTGTTTCGGCCTCTATACCCAGGGGAAGTGAAACTGCGGCTGTACATTGGACGCTTTACAATCGTTAGGATATCCGTAATTCATTCGATATTGCCATCGTGGAATCCGGCTCTCTTCCACTGATCATTTTCCATTACCCATAGGTGTGTAACTCGGAATTTCTTATCGAAGGGAACTTCATTTTCTTCCCCTTTTGAAAAGACCACTCCATTAACCAGGGCCACTTGATCATAAAAAGTCAATGTAATGTCTGTCATGCCATATTCGGTGATGACGAGTGCTTTGGTGTCTAATTTAGTTTTTCTGCTACGGATGTAATTCAACCAAACTTTCTTCGTATAGGGAGCTGATGATCCATTGGTATGCATGTACCTGTCAGCGAGTAATGGGTCTAGTTGATTAGCATCGGCTTTCTTGAAATAGAGGTTAAATAGGTCAATGGTTCTCAGTAAACTGATGGTCTTTTCTTCAATTTCTTCGTCGGCAGTTAGGTCTTGTGCCATGGTTGGAAGAGTGATGATTGAAATCGTAAAGATAAAAAAGAGGATCAGGCTACTTTTCATGATTCGAAAGGTTAAATAAGTTTATGATATAGACATAAAAAAACCTCCGCAATTATTTACGGAGGTTATCTTTTTTCGATGTTGACTCCTGCTATTCGGCAAGTGTTACCGTACGTTCAACTGAGTTGAAAGGACCAGGGATCAGATTGCCCGCTGCATCGATCAATTCCAGTTTCACTTTCAATTCCCCCAGTGGAGCATTGTTAATGTACATTGGTTTCCACTCGGTGATCAGGAATTCCTCACCATTGATGGTTGCTCGTACTTTGTTGCCATCGGCAGAAATCTCAGTGTTCAACAAGTAGAAATCAAGCATGACTTTTTTCGTATCTGCCCCGGAGTAGGTCCCCTTAGGACGACTGTAGAACATATGTTGCGCAGAGAAGTCTACTTCCAGGGTTTCTTCAGGCTCCCCAACGGTTACTGCGTCGACCCAAAAGGCATCCGGATTTTTTACACTTTCATGATAAGACCTGGAAAGGAAAGCCAACAGGACATAATTTCCTTCTTCCATTGGCTTCTCGAAGGAGGGGGCGTAGTGTGCGGAATAAGGCCCATTATTCACGATGAAGTGGATGTGTTGTCCTTTGCCAGAGTTGGCAATTCCTCGCGTAGTTGCTCCTTCAGTCTGAACACCTAGTTCATAGTCACTCACTTCAAAATCAAACTTGGCATTGAACCCATCATCTGATTTGGTGATGTCCATTGAGCCCAAATTCAGCTTTGCATTCTCATAGGCTGGAGAAGCAGGAACGTCATCGGTCAGGGTGATTTTTGGCGCGGGCTCGGTTTTAGCTTCGGCGGATTCCTCGGAGGTTGATTTGCCAGGACCGCAAGCAATCATGAAGAATGATAATATGACACTTAGGAAGGTGAATTTTCTGGTATTCATCAGGTTAAGAATATTTTTATGCGTTAAAAATAGCGATAAGAAAACACGAATTCCAGTAGGAAGGTTTAGAAGGCCTAAAAACCACAAAGGCAGCCCTTGATAGAAGGGCTGCCCCATGGACTATTACAATCTGTTAAGCACTTAAGACCTTATGCCGTTCTGAATTTAGGTTGATTAAGCTTTAAATGTAAATCAAATATTTTTCCGATAAAAACTTTGGAATTTTTAGTTTGGAAAACGTTATCGTATTGTGATAATCATTTATCTTGGAAGGTTTTTTTGTATTGCTTTAAATTGAAAAAGCCTCCCGGGGGAGGCTTGATTTTCTTCAATGAACGAGGATTATTCTTCAAGGAATTTTCTAAGTACGTAATGTAAAATACCACCGTGTTTATAGTATTCCACGTCCACACCAGAATCCAACCTTAACTTGGCTTTGAAATTAATAGATGACCCATCCGGACATGTGGCAGAAACGTCAACAATCTTGCCGGGAGTAAGGTTGTTGGACAGTCCTGAGATATGGTAGGTCTCATCTCCTGTTAGTCCTAAGTTTTCCTGATTTTCACCCTCCAAAAATACCATGGGAAGTACACCCATGCCAACAAGATTGGATCGGTGAATGCGCTCGAAACTTTCGGTGATCACAGCCTTCACACCCAATAAATTGGTCCCTTTGGCAGCCCAGTCCCGTGAAGAGCCTGATCCGTATTCCTTTCCGCCGATGACCACCAGAGGTGTTTGATCTTCCTGGTATTTCATGGAAGCATCGTAAACTGTCATTTCTTCACCTGTGGGGTGGTAGGTTGTGTATCCACCTTCCTTTGAAGCAAGTTTGTTTTTGATACGAACATTAGCAAAAGTGCCTCGCATCATTACCTCGTGATTGCCACGTCGTGACCCGTAAGAGTTGAAATCCCGCTGTGCCACTCCATTTGAAGTGAGGTATTTTCCGGCAGGATGTTCGGTTTGGAACTTGCCAGCAGGAGAGATGTGGTCTGTGGTGACCATGTCGCCTAGTTGTAACAACACTTTGGCCCCTTCAATGTCTTTGGGTTCCTCCACATCCGTGGAAATGTCTTTGAAGAATGGTGCTTCCTGAACGTAGGTGGAATTGCTGTCCCAAGCATAGGTCTGTCCTGTAGGAGCATCAAGCGCCTTCCAGGCCTCGTCACCTTCAAAAATCGTACTATAAGACTTTTTGAAATCATCCGGAGTAACCACCTTTTCCATCATGGCATTGATCTCGGCCTGTGTAGGCCAGATGTCTTTCAGGAAAATATCATTTCCATTCGGGTCTTGTCCCAAAGGCTCATTTTGCATGTCAAAGTCCATCCGCCCGGCAATGGCATAAGCCACAACTAGCATAGGCGAGGCCAGGAAATTCATTTTGATGTTTGGGTGGATGCGCGCTTCGAAATTTCTGTTTCCTGAAAGGGCAGACGATACGATCAGATCATTTTCAATTACAGCCTTTTGAACATCCTCCATCATGTCTCCGGAATTTCCAATACAGGTGGTGCAGCCATAGCCTACAACATGGAATTTCAAGGCTTCCAAATAGGGCAGTAACTCCGATTTTTTCAGATATTCCGTTACCACGCGAGATCCGGGTGCCAGAGAAGTTTTTACCCAGGGTTTGATGTTCAAGCCGAGTTCTACGGCTTTCTTGGCTACCATACCCGCACCGATCATCACGCTAGGATTAGAAGTATTGGTACAGGAAGTGATGGCCGCAATGACCACCGCACCATCTGAAAGGTCGAATCGCAAGTCTCCTTTTTTCATGGGTACAGACTTGATCTGTCCTGCTGCAGGAGCTATGGAAGTATCACGTTCATCTACTGGTATGTATTCGCGTTGATAGGATACGTTCAATAAGCCTTTGACGGTCTCTTTAGCTTCTCTTAGCAGAACTTTGTCCTGAGGGCGTTTTGGTCCTGATATGGTAGGTTCAACTGTTGATAGATCCAACTCGATCACGTCGGTATATTCGATCTGGTCATTAGGATTTCTCCATAATAAGTTGGCTTTGGCATATGCTTCCACCATATCAATGTGCTTTTCTGGACGGTTGGTGTTTCGCATGTAGGCCAGTGTCTGATCATCGATGGGCCAGTGTGTGTCGGTACAGCCAAACTCTGGTGACATGTTTGAGATCGTTGCTCGATCCGCTACTGTCAGATTGTCCAGTCCATCACCAAATACTTCCACAATCTTTCCAACTACTCCATAATCTCTCAATAACTTCACAATGGTTAGTACCAGGTCTGTAGAAGTAGCTCCTTCTTGCATTTGACCAGATATCTTGAGACCGATCACCTCCGGTAAGATCATGTAGATCGGTTGACCCAGCATCGCTGCTTCCGCTTCAATTCCTCCGACGCCCCAGCCCAACACACCGATGCCATTGACCATGGGAGTATGAGAATCTGTGCCGACTAACGTGTCTGGGAATAAGTAGCCATCTCTTTCGATGACGCCTTTGGTCAGGTATTCAAGGTTTACCTGGTGGCAGATGCCCATTCCCGGGGGTACCACACTGAGGTTAGAAAAGCCTTGTTGCGCCCATTTGAACACTTTGTATCGCTCTTCATTTCTTTGATACTCAAGGTCTACATTTTTACGATACGAGTCTTGTGTGCCAAAATACTCCACCATTACCGAGTGATCAATGACAATGTCGGCTGGCACGACCGGGTTGGTTTTGCTGGTGTCCTTTCCTTTTCTGGCTACTTCTGATCGGATCGAGGCAATGTCAACGACTGCAGGAACACCGGTAAAATCCTGCATCAATACCCTGGCAGGTGAGTAGGGGATGTCCTTCACGCCTGCGGTTGCTTTCCAATTCAACAGGGTGTTCAGGTGTTCTTCAGTAACTGAAAAGCCATCGTAATTCCGAATGGCATTTTCCAGCAAGATCCTGATGGAATAGGGAAGGGTATTAACCACAGGTTTTGATTTTGCCAGATCAAACAAGCTATAATACTTATGAGAACCAAGTGCGCTTGGTAGTTGCTTTTTTAT
Source organism: Cytophagales bacterium (assembly GCA_033344775.1). Classification (NCBI taxonomy): domain Bacteria; kingdom Pseudomonadati; phylum Bacteroidota; class Cytophagia; order Cytophagales; species Cytophagales bacterium. Next base: position 112,627 of record JAWPMT010000002.1, read on the forward strand.
ACCAAAGAAATCCTGTGCCATATGTGAATTGTTTTAATGTTTCATCTACTCTTAAAATTAAACACCGAAGCGTGCTTAATTAGTTCTTGAACATTTATTCAACAATTTATCAGATATAACAGTTGAATATGGAAATAATCAAAAAAGAATAAATCAATTCTGTCTTGGAATCGTATAATTGTAGTAAGAACCTTTAAGATTAAGAACCTTTAAAACCATCGCTATGAGAAAACTGAATGAAGTTGCCAGAAAAGCTGGCGACCTCCTCAACCTCACTGTCAATGTTGAATTTGACAAATCCATTCAGAAGTATGTCGTAACCAAAAGAAACAAAATCTTGTACATGGGAAGTGAACAAGACTGTGATCAGTTTCTGAAGAACAATACCTTGGGATTCATGGTGCGACATAAATAATCATCAGATCGATTCAATTTGTTTTGGATCGATCATCATCAAAAAAGCCCACTTGGATTATTCCAGGTGGGCTTTTTCGTATTTATAAAAGCCCTGTTAGAGTTTTGAACTCCTAACAGAGGTGTCTCTTAATGCACCAATTGCTTGGTCGAAGGCTTAAATTTAGTCAAGTCGATACCATCAACAGCGGCTTCGTATTCTTCGATATTTGGTGTTCTTCCCAGTATAGTAGACAGTACTACCACCGGTGTAGATGAGAGTAAGGACTCACCTTTTTTCTCATCCGAATCTTTCACCACCCGCCCCTTAAAGAGTCGGGTAGAAGTAGCCATTACGGTATCTCCGGGAGCTGCTTTTTCCTGGTTACCCATGCACAGGTTACAACCGGGACGCTCCAGGTACAACATGTTTTCATAGGAAGTTCTTGCCGCTGCTTTTGGGGCCGCATCGTCAAAGACAAAGCCAGAGTATTTCTCCAATACATCCCAATCGCCTTCTTCCTTTAATTCATCGACGATATTATACGTAGGAGGGGCCACTACCAAAGGTGCCTGGAAATCTACTTTTCCTTGTTGAGCTTCGACGTTTTTCAACATCTGCGCCAGGATTTTCATGTCTCCTTTGTGTACCATGCAAGACCCAACGAAACCTAGGTCTACCTTCTTGTCCCCACCATAGTAGGACAGGGGTCGGATGGTGTCATGCGTGTATCGCTTGGATACATCATTATTGTTGACATCCGGGTCAGCGATCATGGGTTCAGCAATCTGGTCAAGATCTACCACTACCTCAGCATAGTACTTCGCACTGGCATCTGGTGCCAGGGCAGGCTTCTCACCGGAACGGATCTCTTTGATTCTTTTGTTGGCAATGTCGATCAGGCCCTGGAGGACTTGCTTCTCATTGTCCATGCCCTTCTCAATCATGATCTGGATACGGCCTTTTGCGATCTCCAATGATTCAATCAAGGTCTCATCTTCAGAAATACAGATAGAAGCTTTAGCCTTCATTTCTGCTGTCCAATCCGTGAAGGTAAAGGCCTGGTCAGAGGTCAAGGTTCCAATATGCACCTCAATCACTCGACCCTGGAATACGTTCTCACCTTCGAATTGATGGAGCATCTGTGCTTGCGTCGCATGAACCACATCACGGAAGTCCATGTAAGGCTTCATTTCGCCTTTGAAAGTTACCTTGACCGATTCTGGGATAGGCATGGAAGCTTCTCCTGTAGCCAGTGCCAGCGCAACCGTTCCGGAATCTGCACCGAAAGCCACTCCTTTGGACATTCTGGTGTGTGAGTCACCACCAATGATTACTGCCCAATCGTCGACGGTAATGTCATTCAATACCTTGTGGATCACATCGGTCATTGCATGATAATGCCCTTTTGGGTCACGACCTGTGATCAGTCCAAAGTCATTCATGAATTTCATGAGCTTTGGAATGTTTGCCTGTGCTTTTCGGTCCCATACAGAAGCTGTGTGACAGCCTGATTGATAAGCACCATCCACGATCGGAGAGATCACAGTCGCCGCCATGGACTCCAATTCCTGGGAAGTCATCAAACCAGTGGTATCCTGTGATCCTACAATGTTTACCTCTACTCGGACATCCGAACCAGCATGCAAAGTTTTGCCTGTGGTAGTGCCTACCGCATTTTTGTTGAAGATCTTTTCAACGGCAGTCAAGCCCTGGCCTTCTTGTGAAATTTCTTTGGATGGGGCGAAAACAACTGGCGCTTCCATGCCTAGCGTCTTAGCTGCGAAAGTCTGTAGTTTCTTTCCGAAGACTACTGCATAAGAACCACCAGCTTTGATGAATTCTACCTTTTGAGGCGTCAGTGAAGCGGAGATGTCGATCAATTCCTGATCACCATTGTATAATTTCTTAGTCTTGGTGTTGATGGTCAATACGGTGCCAGTGGCTACTGAATAAGCTTCTACCAGCACGGGTTCACCATCCGCATCCACGACAGTTTTGCCGTTTTCATCGGTTTTCTTCACCCAGTTTTTCAGGTCGATCCCAATACCACCCGTTACACCCACGGTGGTAAGGAAGATAGGCGAAATGCCATTTGTCCCAGCAATGATTGGAGCGATGTTGATGAAAGGAACATAAGGGCTTGACTGAATACCTGTCCAGAGTGCTACATTGTTCACTCCTGACATACGTGAAGAACCCACACCCATAGTACCTTTCTCAGCAATCAACATCACGCGCTTGTCAGGGTGCCGTTCCTTGAGTGCCAACAGCTCGTTCTGCATGTCTTTGTTGTGCTCGAAGATGCACTGACCGTGCAATTCGCGATCGGAACGAGAGTGCGCATCCGCACCAGGAGAAAGTAAATCGGTAGAAATGTCACCTTCTCCTGCAATGTAGGTGACGATTTTGATCTCTTCTTCTACGTCAGGAAGCTTGGTAAAGAATTCCGCCTGTGCGTAGCTTTCTAATAATTCTTTTGCTTTGCCATTACCTGCTCCGTTTGCATCGGCCAAGCGAGCGGTATCTGCTTCATATAGGAATACCTGAGTTTTCAAGACGGCAACCGCCTGATCAGCGATGGCTTCGTCTGCCCCCAGAGCAATGTCCAGTAATACTCCGATTGAAGGTCCGCCTTTCATGTGCGAAAGTAGCTCAAAGGCAAACTCCACAGAAATTTCCTCAACGACGGATTCACCCAGGATGATTTCTTTCAGGAATTTTGCTTTCACACCAGCCGCACTAGTGGTTCCCGGAAGGGTATTGTAAATAAAGAAGTTGAGTGAATCTGCGCGGTATTCGTTACCGGCATCTTTGATTTGCTCTATGATTTCACTGAGCAAGGCACCATCATCAATGGGCTTAGGGTGCAGTCCCTGGCCTTTTCGTTCTTCGATTTCTTTGATGTAATCCTGGTACATGTTCATATAAACTTCTTTTCAAGGTTAAAGACAGACTTCTTATTAGTCTGAAGTAAGGCAAATGCTTTCAATATTTCAGCCTTGGAATTTAGATGTGTACAAAACGCATCGACAGGTTGAAATTTCGAAGCGCAAATTTAATACACCTAACAGGAAGCTGCCAGAATTATGGTCAATTATAAACGTTCCAGAAAGGCCAGGGTATCCACGCCATCGGCATAATCCCAGACTTCCGGATATTGGGCTTGCCCAAATGGAATATATCTAAGGGTATCACTTGCCACAATGCACTGGATCTTCTCTGCGTTTTCTGTGAACCAGTTTGCTAATTCCTGTTCTGATTCGTAGGTCGAATAATAAGTCACCGAAATAGGGGAGACCAACGCCTCATCTTCGAGCCAAAGCCCATATCCAGTGTCCAGGTGCGGCACTTTATTCACCAGATAGATGCTCTTATTATACTCGTAGTTATTGAAGTACTTATGGTGATTGGCCAGGTCACCTTTGTTTTCCCAGGTTCGAAAGATCTGAGTGAGATCAAATCCTTTTGGAATAAACAGCTTTGAAACGTTACGACAACCCATGCCGAAATAAAGATAAATGTCTGACCAAAGTTGATCCAATTCTGCGGGTGTTTCCTTTCCCGTGATCACGGCAACGGAGGTGCGGTTTTTACGGATGACATTCGGTATTTTGGAAAAGTAATACTCAAAATACCGGCTGGAGTTGTCACTTCCTGTGGCTATGACGGCATCAATGTCTTTCAATTGAGCTCTTATTTCAATGAATTCTTTCATGCCCGGCGACATGGCCAATAACTCCTGGATTACAGCACCCATGAGCAGTTCGTCCTGGGAACTCATTTTGACCGCTACTTTATGCCCTGAGATCAGTACACTTAGTAAGTCATGGAATCCAACCAATGGAATATTACCTGCCATGACAATGCCAACGGTCTTTGGTTCAATATGCTCCAATTGGTATTTGCTGACCCATTGTTCTAAAGAAGCGTTGGTAATCATTTTCCGAATACCTGTTATTGAAAAGTCAATATGCTCAGATGTAAACCAATTGTTTTTGTGTTGGGCCTGTCTTTTCAGGGTCTCGTATTTCTCGGTTCCTTCCCAGGAGCTCAATTGCTGCTCCAGTTTGTCGAAGGCTTCTATTCTTTCTTCCAATAACATGATCCTGCAAATATCGTCGGGAAAACCGTCTGAAGTATGATAAATACACTTTCGTGAAATCATATTCTTTGATCATGACCTGGAAAGGCTTTTCAAGTTGATTATGTGTCTGTGAATGAGACTCTTCTATTCCCTAAAGCGATACCCAAATGCTATTAACTTAAGGTCACTCCGCTTCCGCGGACGGCCAGGGGATTCTTTGCTCAATAGGATATGTTCAATACTGATTTTCAAAGATTCCATCCATGGAATGACTTCTGTACATTGAAATTTCAACCTTAACTTAATTGTATTGAGCTATACCTGGTCGGGGGGAGGTTTCTGGTACTCCTTAGAGGTGGGGTGCACGGCTAGTTGAAAAATTGTGATCCATGAAAAACCTTTCTCTTTGACCTAAATTCGTGGTTTTATTGGGAGTTTTAGAATTGAAGTATTGCTTTTAATTATATTTTTTAAATCTTTTTCGCACCAAAGCTGTTTATTAACTTCGAGCCCAGATTCTATACTAAGAACAAAAACAATAGTTTGCTATGGCAATAATTATTACCGATGAGTGCATCAATTGTGGTGCCTGCGAGCCAGAATGCCCGAATACTGCCATCTATGAAGGTGGTGTGGAGTGGAAGTGGTCTGACGGTACAGATTTGAAAGAAGTAGAATTGGAAGACGGAACTACTGTAGACGCTTCAGCATCGCAAGAACCTGTCTCTGATGAATTTTATTATATCGTTTCCGGAAAGTGTACGGAGTGTACAGGTTTCCATGAAGAGCCGCAATGTGCTGCGGTATGTCCGGTGGATTGTTGTGTCGACGATCCTGACTATGTAGAAACGGAAGAAGAGCTAGTGGCCAAGAAGGACTGGATGCACCTTTGATCGTCAGTCGATTTAAGATATCAAGGCTCCTTCGGGAGCCTTTTTTGTTGGTAGGCCAGAAATATCAAGCAGCGATTTTTCTTCGCCTAAAATTGAAAGCAGCCAATACGAGTCCTAAAAATGCCATCGTGAAAACGATCATCATAAGCTGCTTATTGGATTTTGGCTGTATGGGATTGATGTCTCCATAAATCGATAATCCACTCCAATAGTACGGATGAGACCTGATTTCGCTTGCCGTTTCCAGAAAACTTAATTTGGCATTTCTCAATGCCGAACTCTTGCTTTTGCCAGCTTTCAGATTAGCATAGAACTGGTCCATCAATTGCGGTGTAGATTGATCGTCGATACTCCAGTGACTTAAGAGTACACTCTGGCAACCCGCATAGGTAAAAGCCCTTGCCAGGCTCATGATCCCTTCTCCTTTTTGATACTCACCAAGACCAGTATTGCAAGCACTTAGCACACTGAGATTGGCATTGATGTTCATGTTCAGGATCTCAAATACATGCAGATATCCGTCTTCTTTTTTGTCCTCTTTATCTTTTGAAAAGGCTATTCTGGAATTGATTGGATTTTCGGGATCAAGTACGGCGTGAGTGGCGAAGTGAAGTATACTAAATTCACTTTGCTTGCTTTTTAAGATTTGTTCAGTAGCTGCTTCATCGGTATATATCTCGCTTGAAAAATGTGTTTTTACTCCTTCTACTTCGGACTTGTTCCAGTACAATGCTGTTAATGTTGTTCCGCTGCTAGTCAATGTATCATCGGGATCAAAACCAGGGGCAAAAGCGATGGCTCGGGCAGTTTCAACTTGTTTTTGATATTTGATCTCTGCGCTATAAGCATAAGAAAAGTTGAACTTTTTGAGTGCGTATTGGAGCGCATTGTAATTACTGCCGGTAGTATCAGATAGCAACACATCAAATGGAAAAGGAGGTAAGTCATATGATGGAATCAATACCACTTCTTCAATGTTTTCACCAATCCCTGATAATGGACCGGATAGTAGTTTCTCATACAGATGGTGGGATACTTGCTTAAACGTCGTAATGGAGCTGGCTTCAAAAGGTGAATTGATCTGATTGATCAACTCTTCTATCGCTGACTTTATTGTTTCATCATAATTGATACTACTGTGTTGGATTTGGTTTTCACTCAATTGGAAAATATGCAAGGTGCTGTCCGAAAGAAAATACTCAATGAGTAGCTGATTGCTATGAATGCTCTTTAGGATACCATCCATTGATACTTGCTTTGGATTGATCAGCTGATAGTATTCAGGGAAGCTGGAAGCAATTGAATCATTTAATTTGATCAATTCTTCTTCATATTCGAATAGCTTTTTTTGGAGTGTTGGAAGAGTAGTTGAATCACTTTCCTGGATACGATTCAATTGGTTTTGATAGAATGATACCAGGGACTTTAGCCTACTTTCTCTTGCGTTCAACGCCTCAGGAATGCCTGCAAACTGCCGGGCAGCTTTGATGGTCAGGTTTTCCCTTAAAATGGCATTGTTACTTTTGATGGTAAATAGATAGGCCCGCTCCAAAAATTGAGGATGCCCTTTGGTTACATAAAGTTTGATCAGATGATTGGCTGTTTCCTTGTAGAATTCGGAGGAAGTTTTGGAAAAATAGATCTTATCATCAAAATGGTGATAACTCAGCCTTCTTTTCACGACCAGAGAATCAATGAAATCGATCAATTGAAGATGGCTGTTTAATGTTATTTGTGTGTACAAAGGTTCACTCAGATCACACAGTGCCTCATTCATGAGTGTCAGTGAAGTGATGAAAGTGATGATATTGACTTGACCTGTTTTTGGGTAGTCTAGAGGTGAAGTTGAGTGATAGTCAGTCGCATTTGCAATAAAAGCCCTTTGAAGTTCTTTTTGTGCAGTTTCAGCATCCCCATTCTCTAATAAAACCTGAACCTTTCGATTGATGGTTTGCGCTAATTTATGGTTGACTTTTTGATTGTTTTGCGCGGCAGCTATTGCTTTGTCTGAAAAATCCAACGCTGCCTCGTAATCTTGTATGAATTCATAATCTTTTGAGAGATTGTTGTAAGAGGTTGCCACAGCCTGGTGTTTTGGACCAAACTGGGAAAGATTGATATCCAAAGCTTTTCTATGATAAAAAATAGCTGAGTCATACTGCGCACCATCAAAGTATGAATCTCCAATGAAACTTAAGTCTTCAGCGATGTACGGATGTGTTGGTGGTAAAGACTTTAAATCAAAATTCAATGCTTTTTTATAATAGTAGAGGCCTTTTTCATGATCCCCCGCATGCAAAGAGCAGGCGCCAAGATTGACATAGGTCACTCCAAGGTCTGGGGTGGAAACATTCTCATTGTTAGATTGGATCAGATTGAGGGCTTCTTTATGAAAGTTCAATGCCCGATTGAAATCACCCATTCTCGTGAGTATCGCACCGACGTTGTTATAAGCCCTTACTACTAAATAATGCCCCTCAGGTAAATGTCTTCTACTGATTTCCAGGTTTTTCATGTAAAGCGAAAGTGCCTCATAACTATCACCCATTTGTCCATAAGAAAAGGCGAGATTGGAATAAGAGGTTGCCAGTTCTACTGAATCGACTTTTGGTTGTTGGCGTAAAAGTTCGATACCTCTATTTTGGGACTTGATCGCTTCATCAAATCTCCCCATATAAGTGTGGATGATCCCGATATTGTCGTGTGTGTTTCGAGTTCCGGGATCATCTATCCCGAAAAGAGATTCTTTTATAGTCAGGCTCTGCTGGTAGTACGATAGGGCTTCCTGAAATCCTCCCAGCCTCATGTACACAGAAGCTAAATTGGCCATGATTTCAGCGCCTTGATCTGATTGATCTCCATTGATTTGATCAGATAGTTCGAGCGCCTTTTCCAGATCCTGTTTAGCCTGATCGAAAATTCCAAGCTTCGAGTTAATTGTCCCGAAAAGACTTAGTGCGATTGTCTCTGACTGGCTGTTTTTGGGAGCCAATTCCTTAACGGTTTTTGCCAAATTTTGCGCATAATTGATTTGAGCGGCCTTTTCTAACAGGTCACAGTAGGTCAGGCTATATTGCGTGGCAATTGAATCTTTACCAGCCTGGAATAAGCTTGTCACTTGATTGATACTTTCTTCTAGCGCTTGCTTAGGGTTTTCTTGAAATAAAGCAGAGTCAATCGGAATGGTATGTGGGACAATTGTATTCGGGGATTGACAAAAGGCAAGATTGACGAATGCGCTTGTGAATAATGCGACCAGCAAATATGTAATCGCTTTATTCATCGAATAGCCTTTCGTTTAAGAGTGCTTTCGCTCGTTTAGAGTAAATGGAATCGGAGATGGTTTTGCCTCTCAAAATCTCTTCACATGCTGTGAGTTTCCCATTTTTGAGGTAACTCAATGCGATGTACCAATCCCGTACAGATTGAATATCCTGAGTAGCATTTGCCTCAATTTTTGAAAACCAATTCAAGGCGTGCTCTGGCTGATCCATTTCCAGATAACAGATACCTATCATCAGTAGGTCAGCGTTCTTGTGACTCTCCAGGTTGACCAATGGGGCCAAAGCTGCCTCATAATTACCATTGAGGTACTGCATTCTCCCTTCTGATACTCGATCCGACTGATTTCTTGAAAGAACAATGCCATCATAGGCTACATAATATTCATCGAAAAGTGCTTGTGGACCTTTCGTGTTACTGCTGGACATATAGATGCCTATCGAGCTGAGGATCAGTAAAAAAGAGGCCGCGACCAATGATTTTTTTCTTATTTGAGCCCTTTCCTTTTTCTTCTCGTCTATTACCTGCATGTGAGCGGTGAATTGTTTTCTCAAGTCATCCTCTCTAAACGCTTCGACGTTTTTAATTAAGTTTTTACGTAGATCAACCTCATCCTTAAACAATTCAGATGTTAGGTATTTAACATCAAATGTTTCCTCTTCATATTGATCAAGTTGTCGATCAAAATGTCTGTCAATCAGGTCAATATCTTCTTTATTCAACGACATCTTTAATTACGTTGTAATGTTTTTTTGCTTCTGCAACATACTTTTTCATGCATCTGGATTTAGAGGATTTCGCTGTATCGGCATTTGAAAGTCCCAACCGGTTAGCGATCTCTTCCATACTCATTGACTTTACATAGAAAAGGTAAATCATGTTTTTACACTTTTCTGAAAGCTTTCTCCATGAGATTTTTCCGGATTCCTTCTGAGCTACAGAGACTTCTTCACTTTCGGAGTAGAGAAACTGCTCAACATTGTACTGGTTATTAGTTTTTGAAACTTCTTTCTTGATAGCCGCTAAGTAGTTGTTTTCACAGGTTCGATACAGGTAGTATTCCAGGCTGGTCAGGTAGCCGATTTCTCCTTTCAGAATTTTCCTTCTGAAGATAAGCACAGCATCTACAAATAAATCCTTCGCATCATCTTTTGGACAGCCTCTTTTCATCACCAACCGATCAATGCAATAGCTGCCATGCTTTACATACATGTATTCGAATGCCTTATTGTCTCCATTAAGGAAAGAATGCGTTATTTCGGTGAGTGTCATTTCCCCAGGGTTTGAAATAATAACAAGAAACTGGAAGGATTGTTAATTATTTTGAGTGATCCCAATTTCTTGGGATCACCATTGGGATATCTGATGTTATCCAAATTTTTCCTATTGAACCTGGTGGTTTTAATGGGTTCCTGGGCCGGGTTTCGAGCTATACTAATCCTTACTCTACGCGATATTTAAAATTCATGAAAATTTTATGTTTACCTTTTTCACCTACGGCAATTACAGTAAAACTTTTGTTAAAATAAATGATTAGTGAAATGAGAAAAGTAGTAATTGCGTTGTTTGTTTTTGCCATCACGCTAGGCTTCTATGCCTGTAGCGTTGAAGAAGTAGGTCCCACAGGATTAGACACCACTCAAGGTATGGATTTCGGAGATCCCGGTGCTGGATTTGAAGGGGATGGCGAAGGAGCAGATCCGACTAATGGTGATCCGATATTGGTTGATCCTATAGATTGGGGTGGAGGTGAAGACCCTGAACCTGATCCTACTTGTGACGATTATCCAGAAGCCAGTTTATACTATAATACTGATACCTACATCTCCGGAGTTGAATCAGGTCATGATGTTATTTTTTTAAATGTTACTGGGGGTTGGCCTGCAGGAACGACTTACGCATGGTTGCTGAAGTATGAGGATGGAACAACCAATTATTATCCTCACTCTGCTGAGGTGCCCAGAATGGTAGATGCGTCATTTGACAACAAAATAACTGAGGTGACGATTACCTCCCGATTCGAAGACTGTGAAGGAACGGGTACTATGGTTGCAGATCCGCCATTTCCAAGCGAAGGAGTGAAATTCAAAATAGGTCCTCATTTCCTGGATAAGATCAAATTCAAACGGAAATAAGAACGTGATATAGTCACTTAAAGAATGAAAGCCTCTGAGAGATCAGGGGCTTTTTTTTGATTTTTTTAGTCCAGGGGTGTTTACCTTTTGCAGCTACGGCAATTACAGTAAAACTTTTATTCATTAAATAATTAGTAAAATGAGAAAACTAGTAATCGCGTTGTTTGTTTTTGCTGCCACATTGGGCTTTTATGCCTGTGGTGTAGAAGAGGTTGGCCCCAATGGATTGGATACCACACAAGGAATGGGTTTTGAAGAAGGACCTATCGATGATGACATAGATGCGGACGATGGGGTAGATCCTAATGACAATGGATTTCCGATAGATGACCCAATTGATCCGATTGGTGGTGGACCTGGCGGAGATCCTGGTGATCCTCTTCCTCCTCTCACGTGTGATGACTATGAGGAAGCCAGTATATACTGGAATGCAGATACCTACATTTCCGGGGTTGAATCCGGTCATGATGTTGTTTTTCTGGAGGTTACCGGAGGTTGGCCTTCAGGAACAACTTACGCATGGTTGCTGAAGTATGAGGATGGAACGACCAACTACTATCCTCATTCCGCTGAAGTACCCAGAATGGTAGATGCATCATTTGACAACAAAATAACGGAAGTGACCATCACCGCCCGATATGAAGATTGTGAGGGGACAGGTACCATCGTTGCAAATCCTCCGTTTCCACAAGAAGGTGGATATGGTAAAGTAGGAGGGCATTTTCTTGATAAGGTGAAATTCAGAAGTGTCTATTGAGTAGGTCCGTTGTTTATGTGGCCATTTCAATGCACCTAAGATCGCTGTGAAATAATTGAAATGAAAGCCTCTGAGAGATCAGGGGCTTTTTCATGTTTATCTACTTCATTCTATGAGGTAATCCATGGCTTCCTCCTGGGTATCAAAAGGCAACCACTTGATCGTAGCAACTACATTGAATCCCAAAAGCAATGCTTTTTTAAGCCCAGTCACACCTAAAATAGCTCCTTTGGGAACATGGTCGTTCAATGTTCTTCTGGCAAGATCTTTGGCCGCGGCCATGAATTCAGAATTGAGGCTGGTGCCTGTTACATCTACCAGGGTCAAAACTTCCTTACCTTGTTTTCTGATCACTTGCTCCACTTCGAGGTGTTTGGCGAGTAGTTCTTCCTGATTGGTGCAAACAGAATAATCTGCCTGGACGATGGACTTTCCTTTGTGTGAGATAATGTTGACGGACATTTAGACGGATTAATGTGACATCAAAAAAAGGTAATACTATCACATGTATAAATCTGATAGTATTAAATGGGAATATTGCCTGGGTGATCAGGGTATATTTAAAACTAAGGTTTTATAGATCGGGAGCTTGAATTTGGAGGAATCGCACTTCATTGCATATGTTTAAGGCTTACCCTGCTTTATGTCAAATTCCAATTCATTAAATCAACCCTTAACCCTTCCATGTGGGGTAACAATCAAGAACCGGATTGCCAAAGCGGCAATGACGGAACGATTGGCCAATCGTAAGCAACAAGCAACAAGAGCCTTGGTGAATCTCTATGATCAATGGTCGTCCAATGGGGCAGGCCTGTTGATCACGGGAAACATTCTGGTCGACCCTCGATACAAAGAAGCGTCCGGTAACATTGTTTTGGAAGATGGATCTGGCCTGGAACCTTTGTCGAAAATGGTGGCCAAAGGAAAGAATAACGACACCCACATTTGGGCGCAGATCAGTCATGCCGGTCGACAGGCGAGCATATTTTCCACGTTTAAACCCATTGCCCCTTCTGCTATTCAGTTGAAGAAAATGGGCCTGTTTGCAAAACCAAAAGCCATGACCCTGGAGCAAATTAAGGACGTGGAAGATCGGTTTGTGCGTACTTCACTGCTTTGTCAGCAAGCAGGTTTTACGGGCGTACAGGTACATGCTGCCCATGGTTATTTGTTGAGTCAGTTTTTGTCACCTCTGACCAATCAAAGAAGTGATGACTATGGTGGGGCCATTGAAAACAGAGCAAGATTGCTGTTTGATATGGTGAAGAGATTGCGATCTGAACTTGGAGATGCTTTTCCAATATCGGTCAAGTTAAACAGTGCTGATTTTCAACGAGGTGGATTTGATGAACAAGATTCTTTGTATGTGATCGGAGAGTTGGAAAAATTAGGCATTGATTTGTTAGAGATATCTGGCGGAACCTATGAAAACCTGAAGTTCCTGACCGAACGCTATCAGAAGGAATCGACGAAACAACGCGAGGCGTACTTTATGGATTTCGCGAAGCAAGTGCGTGAGAAAACAAAACTACCTTTGATGATTACAGGTGGATTCAGAACCCGAGCTTTCTGTGAAGAAGTGCTTGGTAATGAGGAATTGGAAATGATTGGCTTTGCCCGGCCGTTTCTGGTGGATCGTGACTTTCCCAAACAATTCGTAGAAAACCCTGATGGACGAGTAGCCGATGCTAAATTCCATATGCCCATCAAGATGCTCAAAGATTTTGCTGAAGGCGGATTCTACGATTATCAGATCCATCAACTGGCTTCAGATAAACCTTTGAGGCCTAATTACAGTCCTTATCTGGCTGTACTCCGCCTCACCTGGAATGAGATGCGGAAAGGGTGGTTTTGATCACAAGTAGGCAACTCCTTCTTTATATATCCGCTCTTACTTTGTAATTCACTTCATTATGGTTAAAGTCAAACTACTACTTAATACTATCATAATTATCCTCTTGATAGGGTGTATAAAAGACCCTAAGAAGCTTGAAGTTTCCGAAAAGGGACAACATCTAATCGTGGGCACCTGGAAGTTGATCTCCGGAACAATCATTCAGGATGGGGACACCACGGTTACAAATTACACCACGGACCAGGAAATGATCAAAATCATTAACGCTACTCATTTCGCATTCCTAAGACATGACCTGAATGCACCAGAGGATACCAGTAAATTGTTTGTAGCAGGTGGAGGTACATATACCCTCGAAGGAAATGTGTATACAGAACACCTCGAATACTTCACTTTGCGTGAATGGGAGGGTAATCACTTTGAATTGACATTCACCATCGATGGGGACACATTGATCACCAGAGGAGTGGAGGAGGTGGCAGACTTGAATGTCAAGTATTATAACATCGAGAAGTATTATCGATTATCCAGGTGATTTGGTAAAAGGGTAAATCCTTTCATCAATTGTCTGGCTCAATCATGTGGACCAGGTCACTATATTTGATGACCACATTGCCTGGCTTTTTATCTCATGAGAAATTCATTTTTATACGCTTACCTGGTTCTTTGCCTCTTCTTTTTTTCTTGTGAAGCACCAGCTTCGCAGGAAATCGATCTGGAAGAACTAACCATTACTGAAATACATGCAGCTTATGCTGACGGAACCTTTAGTAGTGAGGCGTTGGTTCGGGCTTACATCAAAACAATTGAAACTTCTGACCAGGCGATTAATTCCATTTCGATTATCAATCCTGAGGCAATCGCAAAGGCCCAAGCACTGGATAAGGAATTTCAAGAGACAAAAGTACTCCGGCCACTGCACGGGATTCCAATTGTGGTGAAGGACAATATCAACACCATAGGTTTGCCTACCACAGCAGGAGCATTGGCATTAAAGGATTTCATTCCTGAGGACAATGCCTATATCATCCAACAATTAGAGGATGCCGGGGCTATCGTATTGGCAAAAACCAACATGGCGGAGTGGGCATTTTCTGCGATGCATACGGAGAGTTCTACCATAGGGACAACTAGAAATCCTTATAACCTCGCGCATGTACCCGCAGGTTCGAGCGGTGGAACTGGAGCTTCTGTTGCGGCCAATTTTGCGCTCGGCGGATTAGGGACAGATACAGGTAATTCAATCCGGGGACCCTCTTCACACAATGCTTTGGTCGGTTTTAGGACTACCCTGGGATTGATCAGTAGAGAAGGCATTGTGCCACTGTTCCTGAGAAATGACGTGGTAGGCCCCATGTGCCGTACGGTTGAGGACGCGACTCGGATCATGGAAGTCATGGTTGGGGTAGACCCCAAAGATCCGCTTACAACTTATTCTGAGGGAAAAGCACAAGTCAATTACCAACAGTATCTGGATAAAAATGGATTACAGGATGCAAGGATCGGGGTATTGCGTGAGTTGAGTGATGAGGATACCGATCCCGATATCCAACGTATGTTTGAAGCGGCCATAGCGGACCTGAGATCTTTAGGAGCAGAGGTAATTGATCCGGTTGTTGTTCCAAATTTTGCAGCGGTGCGTCAAAATCAATGGTGTGCCATGTTCAGGACGGATTTAGAAGATTTTCTGCAGACTTACGTGAATAGTGACACGATCCAAACGCTGGAAGATATCATTCGTATCGGAACTACCTCGGAATATGCACGCCGACAATTATCCAACAGTACTACCGCCAGTGGGAGGTGGGGCGAATCAGATGCAGAATGCCAGGATGTGTACCAGGATGTTCATCGAGTAGCATTTCGGGAAGCCATAGAATCGGTCATGGACTCATTGCAGCTGGATGCGATCATCTATCCGTCCTGGAACAATCAGCCCGCCCGGATTGATCATTTCGCAGAAGAATACAAAGGGGACAACAATCAGGTGATTTCACCACATACTGGCCAACCCGCGTTTACTGTACCTATGGGATACAATGATGTCGGTTTGCCAGCCGGCCTGCAGTTCTTGGGTCGCATGTATGATGAGCCTACACTGATCAAATTGACTTATGCTTACGAGCAAGGCACAAAATGGAGGAAATCGCCTGTTTTGGTAGCTTCGGAGTAAAGTGAAATTACTCAGCGCCACTTTATCGATGGCGCTGAGCAATGATGATTTTTAAGTGTATACCTCTCTGCCAAACACTTCGATGATGCGGTTTACTTCTTTCAGGGCGTAAGATGCAAATTCTTTTTGCTTGCTGATTTTGGCTGGATCGGTCTCATGCAGATTTCCGAAGATCATGATGTTTTCATCGTTCAACGCGTTGGCAGGGCCCGTATAGTTGAAGCTCCCCCCAATCACGACCTGCTCATCTATGATCATCAATTTGTGGTGAAGTTTTCCCAGCTTTTCAGGAAATTCATCATGCACCAGTTTAGAAGCCAAGTACGTATCGATACCTGCTCTGTCCAAAACTTTGGTAGCAGCCCACTTCTGATTACCTGCTTTGTTTTCAAAGACACCTTTGATTTTTACTCCGGCTCTGGCACTCAACAACATTTGATCATCAATTCCTGAAGATTGCGAGAACGTGAAGATGGCAAAGTCGATCCGATTCGTCGCTTTGGCCATTTGCTTCATGATTTCCATCTCGGGATTGTGATCAGGGGCAAACAACACTTTTATTGGGATTTCCGAAACTTCCTCGATATCCGGAATTTTGTCGTGTCCTTCGTTAAGTTTCCCAAAATGACCCTGCATGATCTCCTTGAATTCACGATAATAGAGAACCGCAATTTTTTTGTCATGAATGACGAAAATATGGTTGAGATTGTTCGTTACCCCCGTGTAAGTAAAGTTGGTAGAACCTGTAAGGACAGATACCCTGTCTCTGACAATGAACTTTTGATGAAAGATGCTTGTGTTAAAATCTAGTTTGACATTCACCCCTGCCCGCATCATGGTGGCCATGATCTCTCTATTGTGTTGCAGGCTTCCTCCTTCGCGATATGGGTTCTTCAGTCCAGGATAAGACTTCAGATAATCTCCTTCCAGCACTACAGTGGTGGTGATGCCACGTTGTTTGGCTTTTATGATGGCATTGGCGATGTTCCAGTTATCCACTTCCTGGATAGCGATTTCAAGCCGTTTTTCAGCACCTTCAATGAAATCAACGATGGTTTCTTCCAGGTTGTCCGGAGCTCCCAAAGTATGTGGCCCCATGTAGAGATTAACATTTCCTATAGTTACAGGCATAGCAAGACGAATTTATGAACTCCTAATTTCCTTAAAAAAGCGGCGACGTGCAATACCCGATTTTGGGTAAAATAGCTGTTTGGATTATAAATCTTCCAAATGAAATGGCTCTTTGCATCAAAAGTTAGGGATCATGCGGATTTCCGTGTAGAAATAACCGATAAATTCAATCACCTGGAGATCAGTGAAGCATTACATTCCTCGCCAGAAATTCGGTTTGATCCGAAATTAGCCAACGATAAAGTACAGCACCAGGCCTGAGATCAATAATATTACATCTCTCCATTCGGAGGCAGTAAGATGCTCTTGAATATTCGACGGATTATTCATCGGTTATTGGTGGTTTGGGTTTTACCAAATTCGCACAAAAAATGATTCAAGACACGTGAAATCGATGATTGGTAATAATCGTTCGATAAATTGTACTAATTATTGATTACTAAATAACGTTTACAGTTTTATGGGTTGACTAAGATTCCGATTTGGACTCTTTGAGGTGAACGATCGATTTTTGGATAGCCAGGTTGTTGGGGTAGTAGATATCCTGCCCGTCAGCCCTCCGAATTTGTATGGAGAACAGAGAGACGCCCAATACTTCTCCTTCTGCAGAGTTATCGCCATCCATGATCTTGACTTTGGAGCCGATCTTGAACGGGAAAAAGAAAAACAGGATTACAGATGCGGTGATGTTACTGACGATTGACCAGTTGGCAAACAATCCCACACCAACTACGGTAAGTACGGAAGCGACATACAACGAAAGACCTTTCAACGAGATTTCCCAGATGATGCCCAATACAACGAGCATTAATACTGTCAGGCCTGCATTGATGGCTTTTTTGATATAAATGGTGCGTGTATCTTCAAAATTGTACCGTAGTGCTCGCTTCACCACCCGACGGGAAAACAGCAGTCGTAGCAGTAGGAATAGCAAGACGGTTAATAGCGTCAGACCAATCTGGACGAGCTGATCATTGGATTTGAGTTGCTCAAGCATCTTGAGTATTTTATCGGTCTTAGGTTTATCGTTAAAGTGAAAATAAGACTTTTATTGGAGTAATTTCACCGTCATATGATAATCCATAATAATGGTTAGTTCCTCTGAAGGAAGTTCGGATCTTCTTTTCATTGTGTCTATTTATCGGTACATTACCCAATAGTAATATTAAAAGGAAATGACTATGAAAAAGTTGACGAAAAAACAGGCAGTAAGTGTGAAAGGTGCAACCAAATCACTCTACGAGTAAGCACTAGTGCTCATTGGTACACTAACTTTCAGTCGATACCAATGAGCATGTTTTCCGTAAAACAACTAAGTCCAAAGTCATCCAACTGGCTTTTCCAGTAGACAATTCTTTCCCCACCCCAGTACACAATGCTATTAAGTTAAGATACGTCACTGCGAAGAACTGAATCGGACCGCCGAGCGGCAGTCTATTCTGCATTTGTGCTTCGAAAGCTAATTTGAGATTGACGCTTCGGCGGTCCGATCGCCAGCCGGTGGCCGGTGCCATCGCAATGACGATGCATTTTCCTTAAATTAAAAGCATAGCCCGGGTATAGCCTTGGGATTTACTCAAATATAAAATACGCTTATAATTTCTATAATAAATATAAAAGTATATTTATTGTGTAAATCCATCCGATCAATCATTTTTCTCGTTCAACCATGATATGAGAAAAATCAAACAAATAAGTCAAATGATTGTCATGATAGGGGCGCTGCTCATGTCAGGCGATCTGGTGGCTTATCATGCTTTTTCTCATGCTTCCTCATCGGAATCACGCATCGAGGTTGAAACCATAGAAGAAGGGGAGGTTCGCGAATTCGTGGCTCGGTCCAGACAAGTTGTCAGAAAGGGCAATCAGTCCATGAAATCAACGTACGACCGTTCTTCTTCGTTCAACCCAATTTTTATCAAAAACACATCTCAGGCAGCATTATCTCGTACACCGAGATTCATTCAATGCTGCACTTTCCGGAATTAGGTCGATCCATAATTTCTGTTAAATCGATTCTAAATCAGCGCAACTGTTCTGAAATGTTATTTAGCTGAATTAAGCTTATTCTTCCGTTCAGTGAAATATTTCTACAGCTGATCGCACAAAAAACATAACCAAAACCATGATTGATAAGCATATATTCCTCAGCCTGTGGCTATTGGTGTCAATTCCTATGATCCTTGTAGCGCAGGAGAACCAAAACGAAGGGCAACCGCCTTCTGCTGATCATAGTCAGTTACTTACCTTCAAAGTGGATCGAACATTTGCTGAGCGGGAGGCTATCAATGAAAATCTATTCAAAAAAGAGGTGTATCAGCGATTGGGGGTGGATAGCCCCCATTTTCTGAAAGAGATGCCATTAACCATGACCTATGCTTATATAGGTAAACCTGTACCGGGCATCCTCTCAGATTCCAGTGATACAACACCAGTAATGAGAATCGTCAATGTTTCTCAGGTGAATTCCTCGAACCATCCAATCAATCATCGAAACAATCTGGCACCTTCAATTCAAATCACATTTTAAACATCTAAACAATGAAAATTATGAGAAAGATAAGAATCATGATCATGCTAACGGTGATAGCAGGACTGGCAAGTTGCTCAGTGATCAGGCAAGGTGAAGTTGGTGTGAAGCGCAAGGTAGGAAGGCTGGATCAGGAGATCATTACACCCGGAGCAGTAGGATATAATCCAATTGTCACGCGGGTGCTCAAGATGCCGATTAGAACCCTTAATATGGAGATTACGGCCCACTTACCCTCGCAAGAGGGGTTGAATGTGCAGGCAGCGATCTCTATACTGTATCGGGTGAAACCTGAGATGGTGCCCCTGATCATTGAACAGATCGGCATTGGTAATGAACCTGGAGTGATCAGTAGTGTGTTCCGTTCTGCTGCAGCAGATGTTTGTTCCCGGTTTTATGCCAAAGACATGCACTCTGCACAAAGAGCGAACATTGAAACGGAGATCACCAAGCGAATGAACGAATTGCTGGAACCTCGTGGTTTTGAGATTGAGGCAGTGCTCATGAAAAACATCGCCTTGCCTCCAGGACTGGCGCGAGCGGTAGAGGACAAGCTGGAAGCGGAGCAAAATGCCCAACGTATGAAATTCTTATTGGATCGTGAAAAACTGGAAGCAGAAAGAAAGATCATTGAAGCCAAAGGGATCAGAGATGCTCAGCGCATCATTTCCGAAGGATTGACTGGGGAGATCATTCAGTGGCAGAGCATTGAGGCGTTCAAAGAGTTGAGCAAGTCGCCTAATACCAAGGTGATCATGACCGATGGGCAATCACCCATGCTGGTAGATCCGGGCGGAAGATAGTGGTGCATGCTATCATAGCATGTTTAGCGTTCGGACGATACTGTCTGGACAAGTGGTGGGGGTACCTGTCGCCGGGTGCCCCTCATTTAAATCGGAGTGGAAAATAACCAGAACTAAAAAAATGGATAAAAATGAAAAGTGGTGATGTCTATCTAAGTGCATATGGCAGGTATGTCTACCTGAAAATGAAGGACCGCAAATGGATCTTCGATGAGCAGAACAAACGAATGATCAATCAGGGTAATTATAAATCTGAGATGAATCCTGAAAGTTGATTTACATATGGGAGTAAATACAATCATCTTGATCAATCAGCAAAGTGTAAACAGGAAGGGTGTCAGCTACCAGTTTGGTTCTAAAAAGCAAAAAATGAAACTGTCCCGGGTCATCATTGATCAGTTGATCTGGTGGACGGCCCTGATCCTGTTGATGGACATGGCCCTAAAAAACAAACGCAAACGACTCACCGCCTGGTGGGCTGATCGGTAAACCGAGGGTTAAGATCATAGAATCAGTAGTGGTAGAGGTTTACTGATAGAGAACCGGTGTGGCTACTCCTCGGAATGCCCCCGGTTCTTGTTTTTTAATCAATTCAAATACTAAACGACCTGATCAGAAATAATAATTCAGAGTGAATAGCTGATCAAAAGAGAAGTTATTCACCAGATTGAAATTAACGCTGGTGTTGCTTCCTTCTCCAGTTCTGGTTTCATCATTGAAGAGATCACTACGCGTGAGTTTAGTATCGGAATAGGCAAGGTAAAATCGAGCCAAACGTGTCTCGATGGACAGTCTATCCAAAACAAATACGTAGATCCCAAACTCCGCATCAATGGATCCGTTCCAGGCCTTTGTTTCTTCCCGGTCATTTCGAAAAACCCTGGGAAAGGCAGGGTCCTCCAGGTCCAGACTTCTATTAGATGCTTCGAAAGTACTTCTTCCTACATCGATCCCTTCTTCCAGGAAAACGCCAAATTTATCTGTAAATGGAATGTATTGACGCAGGAATCCACCCAGACTTATCGCATTGCGTGAAACTTGATGGGTATGTTCTCTATCATCGAATAAGTTTTCAGATTGCGATTCCGATCGATTTAGGTGAAGACGTAATCCAATCATTTTATGATCCTGATAAAACCTTCCGAAATAAGGAGTGAATGAAAAGGCAGTGTGCTTATTGTTACGATTTTCGCCTGGTATCACATCATTCGAAAAGGGGTACACATCAGATGCATCGTTTTGAGAAAAAGACAAACCTCCTCCTAAAATTCGGTTATCGAGTGTAAGCGCATCCTGTGCATATGAATATAGAAAACCAGCGGATAGAAAAAGGCTTAACAGTAATTGCTTCATTTGATTGTTGTTAAAGTTTTGACACCCTAACAACGCCGGGTTACTGGTGATGTGCCTGTTGCCCTTGTTAAAAAATCATAAGTCGGGTAGGTCTGTTTGGTTGATCTGATTTTGATATGAAAGAGTAGGGCGTGCCCATATGGTCTCGTCAAAACATCGCCGCCCATCCTTCGGCATCAACACAGAACCTCGAAACAATGGCGCGCAGCTTTCCGCATCGCCCCGGAACCTCGAAACAATCGCGCGCAGCTTTCTGCAGCCTTGCAGAACCCAGAAACAAACGCGCGCGACATTCCGCAAGCTTGCAGAAGGGTGAAACAATGGCGCGCAGCCTTCCGCGAAGCTGCGGAAGCGTGACGCAATCAAGCGCAGCATGCTGCAGCATACAGCTTAACGCTGTTAGATTTTGAAATTACCCCTCTTTCCTTTTCCAAAACACATAAGAGACCACCCAGGCACCTAGCGCAATAAATGAAAAAAGACCGCCGCCATCACCGCTGGTCAGGTGTGCAGTAGCTGCCAATACAAAGTCGATCAAAAATCCGAAATAGGCCCATTCCTTAAGGGTACGTGACAATCCGGAGATTACTGCGACCATGCCGAGGATCTTGGCAATGGCCAGGGGAATAACTAGGTAGGCCGGATAGCCATATCCTTCAAAAGCACCTTGTATGGCTGCCGTTTTGGTGAGATACATGGTGACGGAAAAGGCCATGATCATCCCCATGACGATCGTGCCGAGCCAATAAAGAATTTTGTTGATCTTCATAAGTTGATGCTTAAAAGACCACAAGATTACGATATCCTGGTTATCGGTATACTTATTAAATGACCGGGTGTCACATGGAAGTCAATCTGTTTCGAAATGAAAACGTTTGTAATTCATTAAAATAGCCTCTACGGTGTATTTATGGCGTTTTGGGTAGGTTTTTTGATGATTCGCGTACGCTTAATGACTGTTAACGTAGAGGTTTTGGGTTAAGTAATTTCCTTTACTGGATATTTTCACCCTTTCATCTTGTTTATTTTCCCGTTCACCGAATTTTCAGGACTTGTACAGATTAGCACGCTATCTATGTGGGGTTGATTAACATAAGTTCTGAATTAATTTAATTAACTTTCATCCAGCCTCACTAGTTATTTCCAGCAGTACTGAACCAGCAAAGCCAGCAGCCAGAAACTATAGGAAAGTAAGATCAACCACTTAACCACTTACAGACATGCGGTCACTTTATAACCTTTCGATCAGGGCTAAAATCCTATTGATCACATTCCCGCTATTGGCGGGGGTACTTTATCTAATCTTAATTCGAACACTGGACAGCTTGAGCCTGTCTCAATCCATGGACAAACTGGAGAAGGGAGTAACGCTCTCGACTCGTGTCAGTTATCTGGTGCATGAAATCCAGAAAGAACGGGGTAACTCTTCCGGTTTCCTGGCGAATCAGGACCAGTCTTTCCGAAATCAGTTGAATGATCAACGAATATTGACGGACGAACAATATGACAACTATAAATCAGCTTTGGCTGATCCGGATTTGGCTCAAATAATTGCTGAAAATCAACAAACGATCAATGAACTCAATCGGCTGTTAAGAGAAATCGAGCAGATCAGGACCGAGGTGGATCAAATTCGTTTGACCTCTAACCAGGCCATTGACCGATATACGGAAATTAACACATTCGCGCTGAATGCATTGGATCAGGTGATCCCAACCAGTGAGAACTCGGATGTTACACGAGAAGTGCAAGCATACATCAACTTCCTTAAGTCCAAAGAACGTGCGGGTATTGAGCGTGCGGTTGGGTCACAGGCCTTTTCCCTGGGAACTTTGAACGCAGAACTTTATCGTCGATTTTCTACCCTGGTTGCCGCCCAGAATTCATACATCGATGCTTTTCTGGTAACTGTAAACGCAGATGGTAAGTCGCATTACGAAAATACGGTGAAAGGAAGTGCGGTGGATGAGGTAGAGAGGATGCGTGACTTGATGTATCAGAATGCCGATATGGATGAAGACCCGATTTATTGGTTCGCAACGATCACTAAGAAGATTGAATTACTGAAGAATGTCGAGGACTTTTTGACCGATCAGGTAGTGGTGGTCAATGATCACATTCAAGCCGGCACTTTTCGAAGGGAAAGGGGAGTAATCTGCTCGGAAACGAAACTTAAAGAAATGATTAAACCTATCTCGGTGTAGACCGGGATAGGTTTTTGTTTACAGAAGATCCCTATTGAGAGGTTTTCGGACCATATAGATGGGTCAACTGAATTACTTCAGCTTCCGATCGTTTTCCTCAATGGCTAAGTCGTTAATACTGGCAAATCGTTTTTGCATCAGCCCTTGTTCATTGAATTCCCAGTTTTCATTACCGTAAGCTCGCCACCATTGCCCGTCTTTGTCCTGGTATTCATATTCGAACCGTACGGCAATGCGGTTGTCTGTATGTGCCCAATATTCTTTCTTTAGTTTGTAGTTGAGTTCTTTTTGCCATTTGTCGGTGAGGAATGCAACGATCTCAGCCCGTCCATTGATGAAGAGGTCTCTGTTTCGCCACACACTGTCTGGTGTGTAAGCTAACGCTACCTTTTCCGGGTTTTTCGTGTTCCAGGCATCTTCTGCAGCTTGTATTTTTTGTTTCGCTGTTTCGAGCGTAAAAGGAGGAACGGGTTGTCTGATTTCCATGGTGCTAAAAGTCCAATTTGAGTGATAAAACCAGTCAACATGAACACTGAAAGAATTGGTTCTTGGTCAGATATGGAAGAGAGGGATATGTCAGCTGAGTTACGAGTTGCAGTGGTTACTTATTGCTACGACTCCAGTCAGAATTAAACATAGTTATTTCAGCCCACACATCGGAGTTGGAGTCTGGAGTTTGCGAAGATCAAATGAATGAGTTCAGAAGAGGTCGCCCAAACTTTCTTGTAGAATAATTCAATATTGATAGTGTATCATGTGGTTTGTGGGAATTGATGGGTTGAATTCCAAAGGGTGTTTGGTGAGGTGGGGTAAATCGTCGTACCTTGCTGCTGAATTGAATTAACCCCAGTCAATTGATGGAAAGCTACATTGTCGACGCTGTTCGTACCCCTATTGGAAAATTTCGAGGAACCCTTGCGCCAGTCAGAGCTGACGACCTTGCGGTGATCCCTATTCAGGAATTGATGAATCGCAACGATATCGATCCTGCTCAGATTGCTGATGTGATTCTTGGATGTGCAAATCAGGCAGGGGAGGATAACCGTAATGTAGCACGAATGGCGGCTTTGTTGGCTGGATTGCCTATCACGGTACCTGGTGAGACAGTGAACCGCTTGTGTTCTTCAGGAATGTCAGCTGCTATCCATGCACATAGGGCCATCAAGACCGGAGACGGAGACCTGTTCATTGTTGGTGGTGTCGAGCAAATGACCCGTGGGCCTTTGGTTATGTCAAAATCCGCAATGCCTTATGGAGCAGATGCGAAGCTTTATGACAGCAGCTTTGGCTGGCGATTTGTGAACCCCAAAATGCAGGAACAGTACGGCATCGATGCCATGGGACAAACCGCCGAAAACCTGGTAGAACGTGATACCATCAGTCGTGAAGACCAGGACAGGTTTGCCGTATGGAGCCAACAGAAGGCAGATACGGCCAGAGTTAATGGTCGTCTTGCGAAAGAAATTGTTCCGGTTAGCATTCCACAACGAAAGAAAGATCCGATTGTTTTTGATCAGGATGAATTCATCAAAGCAGGCACAAGCATAGAGGGATTAGCGAAGCTCAAACCAGCCTTCAAGCGAGATGGCTCGGTGACGGCAGGAAATGCATCAGGACTCAATGACGGAGCAGCGGCCATGTTAATTGCTTCCGAAAAGGCTGTAAAGGACATGAATTTGACGCCAAAAGCCAGAATAGTCAGTTCTCAGGTGGTCGGAGTAGAACCTCGTATCATGGGTGTGGGCCCGGTAGAAGCGTCACTTCAGGCGCTAAAGAAAGCAGGGCTCACCATGGACGACATGGACATCATCGAACTGAACGAAGCATTTGCGGCGCAGGTGCTGGCGTGCACCCGATCCTGGGGGCTGGAAGATCAGGATCCAAGATTAAATCCTAATGGAGGCGCCATTGCCATCGGGCACCCGCTCGGAATGACTGGCACTCGATTGTTGCAAACCGCTTCCATTGAGTTGCACGAACGCAACGCCAGATACGCCCTATGTACCTTGTGTGTGGGTGTGGGACAAGGGTATGCTACGGTAATAGAACGCGTATAAACTTTCCAAAAGCCTAAGGGACACTTTCCAACATCCAGTTGAATTCCTTCCTTGCCAAAGGATAATCCCGGTCTTTCCAGATCAGATCGACTTGCATGGGTTGTTCACCTTTGTAGGTACCTGATAGGTGTAAATCCTGTTCTGTCAGGTATTCGAAAGTACCCTCGAAATAGGCAATAGAGTCACTCGACGATCTTTTGAGGTATAAGGTAGTTTCGGTGGAGTCCAGGCTATAGCTGAAGTACGATCGACCATATCGGACCCGCAAAGTAGAATCGATCAGCCCCATGCTGCCCCTGCCGGATTGATCAATGGCCAGATCTTTCCAGTGGATGTTGGAATCGAGTTGCGAAGCGATGGTGTCTCCATCAATGATGAGATTTTGTAACTCATAGAAGCCGCTGGAAAAAGGCGGGGTGGTTGCTCGACTGTTTACACTTTGATAGAATTCGTAGTAGTTGTAGAAGGGATATAAAGTAAAAACAAGCACAAATATGCTTTTCAGGATGATGCGTGTTGGTCTTACCCAGGGCTTGAAGTTGGGAATGTTCCAGGAGGTATCCGAAATGACGGGTCTGTTCAGTAAGAAAAACTGACTGATCCTTTGGAGGTTATTCAGGCAGAGGAACAAACAGGCGAAGAGCAGTTGGAAGGAAAAGATCTTAACAGGAATGTCATAGCTGATGTTCAATAAAAAGACATTGGCAAAAACACCTATTCCCAGCAAGGCCCCAAGTACGATCGTTCTTCGATAGAGCAGAAATACGCCCACAAAGACTTCCATCAATCCGCTGAAAAATTCATAACCTTTACTGTAGCCTATGAAATTCCAGGAGAAACGCATACCTGTAAAATGCCCCAGGTCAGTTGCGTAATAACTGTTGGAAGGGGAGGGCATTTGCAAGCCGTATACCTTAATGGCACCATAAATAAATGCGAAAAGTATGACGTAATACCGAACGACGTTGCGCAGCGCCAGAAAGCTCCAGTTATAGCTTGGTCGCTTTCGGTCAATGATGGACCAAATCAATCCGCCAATCAGAGAAAGAAACAATTGTGCATATAAGGTTGCCCATCCCATCGACGTGTCGCCACTGCCTCGGGTAGGCACTAACTCTTCCTTGATGGTATAGATATAGTCATTGAACAGCTCCGTATAGAAGGTAGTGAATTCGCTGCTGTAGGTACTTAGAAATGATAGCCAGGGAATGCTACCAAGCCAGCCCCATATGGCTGTTGAAAGTAGAAAGTAGATGAAAAAGATCCTGAATACAATTCGCTGGTAAATGGGCCAGGGTTGATGCTGGGATTCGAGTGCTGACATGATAGTTGCAAAAAGTGAGCATGCAAGTGTACATCATTATCGTCATTTGCTCGCAAGTGCCATGTAATGCTTTCATCGATCTGTGTAAAAAATTACGGCCACAACAATGGTTATGGCCGACTCAGTTTAGATGCTCCCATCTAATCTAAAGGTAAAAGAACAATTCGAAGTACCTTAATTTCCTGTTCGCACAATCACCGCATTCGGTTTACCCAGGCCTCCGGATCGTGCGGCGACAAAATCTTCGATGAAGGTGCCCTCGGCATCATATAACTTTACTGCACCCGTGCCTCCGTTTCCAATCAATACGCTGCCATCTGAAAGTACACTCACGCCTTCTACCTGACTCAGGCCTGTGGCGAAAGTTTCAATAAATTGTCCTGCTGCATCGAATACTACGATTTTTCCGGCTTTCCAGTCATTGACCATGAGATTCCCATCGGAGGTGAACCAGATGTTGGTTGGTCCCTGTGTATTGCCACTTTCTGTGAAAACTCCATGACTTTTGCCCTCCGTATCGAATTTGATCACCTGATTGTTTTGGAAAGAAGAGACATAGAGATTGCCAGCGTCATCCCAGTCAAGACCGATGGATTGTGGGACGCCCGTTTCCGTAAACTCATCTACAAGTGTACCATCAAGGTCATATCGAAGCACTTTGCCACTGCCAGCCCACTGCAAGACATAAAGCAAGCCGTCGGGGCCAATCCTGGTTCGGGTGGGGCCACTGATATCTGCTGCAAAAGTTGCAATGAATTCGCCTGTCGTGCTGTTATGACGATTGATCTTTCCAGACGAAAGGTTGGAAATCAATACTTCGTCCCGGTCCTCTAAAAAGACCAGGTCTTGCGGCCAGGCCAGCTCTTCTTCGGTGAATACTTCCGGATTTTCACCTTTGTGATCGTACTTGATGATCTTCCATGAGGGCTGATCAAAATTGGGAACGTCGCTGACATAGACCTGATGACCTTCGGGTAAAGCAAATTTCATTGTTTTCGGAGGAGTTTCCTCTGAAGAACAAGCAATAAAAAAGGAGAGGAGATTAAAGAATAAAAACATCATTGACCAGTGATTTTTCGGTTTCATATTTTGAGTTTATCTGGATCTTATCAGCAATTGACCGCTTAGTCTTCATGCTGATTGCCATTCACTCAAAAGAACAATTGACTGAATAAGAAAGGGTAAATAATTAGCGGAATTTACTTTTCTGTTGGTTTTTAGGGGCTTTTACTGTTCGATTTGGAGTTAGATACAGCCCCTTTTGTGGTTGTTTCCAAATGGTTTTTTGCATTGTTCTTTGTCTGCAGGTGATAACACCAGCAGAGGCTGGAGGGTAAATAATTAGAGGAATTTACCTTTCTGTTGTTCTTTGTCTGCTGGTGATAACACCAGCAGAGGCTGGAGTTCTTCTTCGGTAAATACTTCCGGATTTTCACCTTTGTGATCGTACTTGATGATCTTCCATGAGGGCTGATCAAAATTGGGAACGTCGCTGACATAGACCTGATGACCTTCGGGTAGTGCAAATTTCATTGTTGTCGGAGGAGTTTCCTCTGAAGAACAAGCAATAAAAAAGGAGAGGAGATTAAAGAATAAAAACATCATTGACCTGTGATTTTCCGGTTTCATATTTTGAGTTTATCTGGATCATATCAGCAATTGACCGCCTGGTCTTCGTGCTGATTGCCATTCACTCAAAAGAACAATTGACTGAATAAGAAAGGGTAAATAATTAGCGGAATTTACCTTTCTGTTGGTTTTTAGGGCCTATTTAATGTTCGATTTGGCGTTAACGACCACCTCATTTGGAGTCGTTTTCTTGCATTGTTCTTTGTCTGCAGGTGATAACACCAGCAGAGGCTGGTATTTAAAAGATTTTGTGAATTACCCTTTACCGCCTCGTTTGGAGTTATCTCCAAATGATTTTCTTGTATTGTCCTTTGGCTGAAGGTGATAACATCAGTGAAAGTGGAGATTATTTTTCTACTGCTTCTAAGTGCCTTTTTCTGAATTCGAGCGGTGATACACCAGTCTTTTGTTTGAAATATTTATTGAAAGAGACTTTGTTGTTGAAGCCGGAAGCGATCGCAATGCCCATGATCTTTTCCTGATGTTTCGTCGGGTCTTGTAATAGCTGCATAGATTCTTCCACTCGCAATTCATTGATCAGTACACTGAAGGACTTACCCAAATGCTGATTCAGGGCCTGGGATATGTGATGCCGGGGAATCGACAGTTCCTTAGACAGCAAATCAATAGAATAGTCATTGTCCAGAAATCGACGTTGGACAACAATATGGTCAACGATTTCATCGCTGATGAGGTGTTCATGCGCTTTACTGAGTGAGCTTTTTTCATAGGATTGGCGGCTCCGCAATTGAATGGGTTTAAGTTGATTGAGATAGGCTACTGAGAAAATACTGGCACTGATCATTACCGATAGCACATAGTCAATCTCAGGTGTGATCAGTGAGGTTAAAGCAAGTGCGGAGTATGCCAGACGTCCGCAGAAATACAGGACAAAAAGTAGGCTAATGGTTTTCAATAGCCGTTGTTCGCTTCTTAGAACCTGTAAGAACAACCAACCACCATAGCATAAGAACTGCCCGTTTTCTACAGTCAGATAAACCAACCGGTACCAACGCTGTATTGGTGTATTTTGAGTTGCTGAAGTTCCTGTTTCTGATGTGGTCAGCGCTGTAATTAAGGCGATGGAAAAGAAAATCAAAAAGGGGAGGAAGTGCCAGCCTTGTTTTTTGTTGAATTGGAAAGTCGAGGATTGCAGGCTTTTAACAAAGCAGTAGATCATTGGCGCCAACAGAAAGTCTAACGTCCCTGCGATCAGGCCTATGCTGCGAAATCCGGTTTGATACAGCCCCTGCCAGAAAGCGATCCAATGCAATAGGATCAGGGCGAATGTGCCAAATATCACCGCGAGTAATTTGAAGGCATGTCCTGCTTGATTTGATCGCCAAAAAACCAGCGAAAGCACAATGCCTTGTGCTGCAGCGGCGAAAAAAATCAAATGAACTACCTCATGGATTTGCATGTGCCATTCTCTTCATTGACTACTTACTTGAATCGACTATGAATGCTCGAATACCGTCATTGCGAGGCCAGATTATAACAAAACTGCTATAGGCCGAAGCAATCTTAATTAGGTTTATTAAAGACTGCCGCACCTGTCCTGCCGCTTATCCCGCACAAGCAGGTTCGCAGTGACGATAGGGACGGTTTGGAGTATTCGCTTATCGAACTCAGACTACTAAGATCAGCAATATCAAGCAAGAATAATTGTCTTTTGGTGATAGATTTTAGTGATCGTAAAACTCACCTATATGAAATTACAATTACAAGACGGGTTACCCCCTTGATAATGCTTAGTACAAAAAAAGAGGGCACCAGGCCCTCTATTCTCTCAACTATTGGATAGCTCTTAATTACTGATTCTGGTTTTAGTTGTGGTTACTTCGCCATTGCTGCGAATGGTTTTTACCACATATATGTCATTGGATAGGCCTTGCATCGCTACTTCTACTCCTTTAGGAGTGAGTGACTCAACTACTTCTCCACCCATGTTGTAGATGATTACCTTTTCTACGTCTTCATAATAAGGCACAATTAGTTTATTGACCCCTTGAGCAGAGATAAGTACCGGATCAATTACTTCTTCCCATTCTGCCGCACGACCTGGCGTGCCACTAACGGTAATAAATTTGCTTCTGACCGAGGATTGTCCACATGAATTTTTTGCATAAACATATAATGTTCCTCCTCCCATTCCGGAGGAAGTGTTAACAAAAACAGTCTTGCTCGCATTAAAACCGCTACCTAATGAGAATGGGCCTGTCACGGACCATTCCCACCATCTATTAGCGTTTCCTGCACTTCCTGGGTAGATACTATACGTTGAATAATCACCATAACTTGAACCCACACTTGACGGACCGGCAATATTGCCGAATATGGATGGGCTGGGAATGTTGACCGTTCTGCTTACCGGATTAGAAGGGCATGCACCATTGCCGATGACAGTTCCGGTGATACTGCATGAGCCATTGTATGGCTGAATTACAACGGAAGGACCAGTGGTTGATCCAATAATGGAGCCTCCAGTCACTGTCCAGGAATAATTCGATGCGTTTGCCGCACTTGTACTCATGGTGTATCTGTGATGCTGAGAATAACCAAGAGATATAGGACTAGGTGTCCCGACTGTGGGGTTCAGTGGGGCAATAGTGACTGTCTCAGTAAAACTAGCACTGTTTCCATTCCACGTGTAATTAATGGTCATGCTTGTGGTTCTTATACCACAATTGGCCTGTGAGAATTGCACCGTAACTCCCGCTAGATTCGGGGTGTCCTCTTGCTCTACATTAAATCCAGTAATAAAATTTCCGGATACTGAAGTGATCACAAGTGTTCCGCTAACGGCGCCCAATGAGTACAGTTGCTCA
The DNA here is from genome assembly GCA_033344775.1 of Cytophagales bacterium. NCBI lineage: Bacteria > Pseudomonadati > Bacteroidota > Cytophagia > Cytophagales > Cytophagales bacterium. The sequence continues at coordinate 144,062 of JAWPMT010000002.1, forward strand.
TCATCAACATTAGTAAAATCACCGCCCAGACAAACCACTCCTTGGCATTGTCCATTTGCCTGCATACTCAATGCAATGACAAAAAATAAGAGTAATAGCTTTTTCATTAGAAATTCGTTTTGTTTTTATAAGATAATTGTTTCAGGGTTGCGTAGTTGAGACCACAACCTTACTTGAAAGATACAAAAATTTCTTAGAATAACACATACATATATCAACTGTGTTTTAATTATCAATTGATCATAACGATTTTGATAATCCATTTATCATAATGCATATTTGAGCAACTCCAGATAAGGATCTCCTTCAATGCCTAGTAGTTGTGCGAACGCTATTTCTGTCGAGAAGCCTTGTTCCTTTAATTCGATTACTTGTTTTTTGAAAGACGGTCCTTTCTGTTGCAGTGTCTCATACTCTTTGACCATGTGCCGGTAAGCCATTTGTTCGATCACAGGAAGAGCCTGGCCGAAGATCTCTATTTCGTATGCCTCTTGTCGGAAGTTGATAATAATCGTTGGTAATCCCTGTTTCTTCGTTTTTCGAATCACAAATCCGGCATGGTGATTGTACCGCGTCATGATCAATTTTTCGAAAGCTGGTTCATCCTTTACTTCACAGATCACATCCAAATCACTGCTAGAGATGTCGACCTCAATGGGAATGGTTCCGGTCAAGACTGGATCGAAAGGAGCCAATGTGGCAAATATCTCCAATTTCTGAAGTGTATTGTACGCATGTTGCTGTCGATTATTTCCCATTTGCAAATAGGAGGGATCTTTAAAATTAGTGATCATCTTCAACGGGTATGGAAAATGTTGCGTTACAAATTCATACTTTAGTACCTTCTAACCCGGAAATTAACGAATTCGATGAAAGCTCGCCTCCTTCTACTCACCTTGCTGCCTTTTTACTTGTTTGGACAATCCACAGTCATTAAAGATGTAAACCTGTTGGATGTAGAAAAACGCAAGGTGCTGAAAAATATGTCCGTGAAAATCACCGATGGTAAGATTACTCAGATGGACCAGCTTAAGAAAATGAGCATTGACACGGGAGATTCGATCATAGACGGAACCGGGAAGTATCTCATCCCTGGTTTGATGGATACACATATTCATTTTTTTCAGTCCGGTGGTATTTACACCCGACCGGATGCCTTGGATTTGACCCATGTATTTTCTTATGAGGAGGAAATTCAATTTGCCAAAGACAATGCGGTGGACTACTTGAAGCGATATTTACGAAATGGCATCACGACAGTGATGGATGTAGGTGGTCCACTTTGGAATTATGAGGTAAGAGATTCGTTGGCAGAAAATTCCCTTTCACCAAATGTGTTGGTGACCGGCCCTCTTTTTTCCATGGTATCACGCCCGCAACTGGATAAAGGAGACCCACCGATCATACAAGTCACTACCAAAGAAGAAGTATTACAGCTATTCAATCAACAATTACCCTACCGACCTGACTTCATGAAAGTATGGTATGTGGTAACGCCGGATCTTCCTGCTGAAAAATCATATCCATTGGTTGCCTATCTCGGAGAGTTGTGCCGAGAAAATAACTTGAAGCTAGCCGTTCACGCGACCCAATTGGAAACAGCTAAGCTCGCAGTGAAAGCAGGTGCCAACATACTGGTACATAGTATCGATGATGTATTGATACCGCAGGAATTCATTAGTGAGATGAAAAAGAAACAAGTCACCTATATCCCTACCATGATCGTGGGTGATGGCTATTTCAAAACCTTCACCGGAGTAATGGATCATCATCCACAGGATCTTAAGTGGGCTAACCCCGCCGCTTATAATAGCCTTCTGGACCCAAACAAACTGGACAAGAGTGCCTGGCCCGAAAGACTGAAAGTGCTGTATGGTTTGAAAAGACCTGCCAGATTAGAACAACAAGACTCCATCATGAGGGTCAATCTCAGAAACGTTTTTAATGGGGGTGTTAATGTGGCAACAGGTACGGACGCTGGAAATATTGGTACCATGCATGCTTCCTCTTATTTGCCTGAATTGGAAGCCATGAGTAAGTCCGAATTGTCCATTTGGGATTTATTGGTAAGCAGTACCATCAACGCAGCCAAAGGATTTTCATTGGATGCTCGGCTAGGATCAATTAAAGTCGGAAAAGAAGCAGATCTGGTTTTGTTGGGTGCCGATCCATTGCAAGACTTGCAGCACCTCAATGCCATTGAATGGGTCATGAAAGGTGGAGAATTACTCACTCCCGATAAGATTTTAGTAGAAAGTCCTGCGCAGATTGTTCAAAGACAAGTCAATGCCTATAATGCCCGGGATATTGATGCTTTTCTTGATACTTATAGCGCTGATGTAAAAGTGTATAATGAGAAAGGTGAAATGACCCTGAAAGGTCATGCAAAAATGCGGGAACGATATGGGCTCATGTTCGAAAGGGTGACGAACTTGTATTGTGAAATTGTCAATCGTATTGTCATCAATAACAAGGTGATTGATCAGGAAAAGGTTCGCTTCAACGATAATTCTCTGGAGGCGGTGGCCATATATGAAGTGACCGATGGAAAAATATCAAAAGTGACTTTTGTTCGTTAGATAAAAATCACCGAAAGTTATCACAAAACAATGATCAGATCAGCCTCTTTGTCTTTTTAGCACTGCTGGTAAGCCCTCTTTAGAGACAACATAAAATAACCGCCTTGCAGCGTCAGAAGCGGGAATCCTTATTTTCCGATTGGGATGATGGCAACGAATGCCGTTCATTGTGCTAGGCAAAGACCTCCGTTTTCGTATCAGGAAGTTCATCGTATTTGCCTAACAATCGCAGCAGCTTAAAATGTTCGTAAACAGCCTTGCCAAAAGAACCCTGACAATGGTACGGAAGCCCGAATTCCTCTGCAGTAGATTTTACAATCGATGAAATTTTCGGGTAGTGTACGTGGCAAATGTTTGGGAATAAATGGTGTTCAACCTGAAAGTTGAGCGATCCATAAAACCAGGAAAAGAATGGGCTGTTGGTCGCGTAGTTAGTGGTCGTGTGTAGTTGATGAACCAGCCAATTTTCGTCAATCTCTGGGTTTTCAGTTTCAATAACATCCAGGTCAGAGACCAAATGTGCTGTTTGGAAGATGAGGCTTAGTGTTAGACCCGTTACGATCAGCATAGTAGCCAACATGAGTACGGCCCATCCAATGCTGATGCCTAATACAAGTACCGGAACACCTATAAAAAATGTGTGAAATAGCAACTTGCGGAAGGCAATGCCAGCGACAGTTATCCAAAACGAACGACCTCCCTCAACAAGTTTAAGTTTTCGATACTTAAACATTTTGATGAAATCCTTGGCAGTCGCCCAAATGATGATTGGTATGCTATACAGTATGACGACATAGATGTGCTGAAACCGATGAAACCACTTTCGGGGTTGATTCTGGGTCATGCGCAACAAAAATCTCACTTCTATATCTTCGTCAGCGTGTTCGATATTCGTATAAGTGTGATGTAATACATTGTGCTGTATCTTCCAGGTGAGTGGCTCCACACCGATAATCAATGGAAAAATGTGCATCCAGCGATTGATATCCTTGTCTTTGCTATAGGAGCCATGAATTACATCGTGCATTACATTAGTGCCGATGAATGCCTGGCCCAAACCTAATAAGGCCCATAAGACAAAAAGGAGAGGGATGCTGGTGATTCCACTAAAAAGGATGGAAACATAGATGCCTACATAAAAGATTAAAGCTATTGCTGATTTAACCTTCATGGTTTGGTTGGCATTTCTAGAGATATTTTGATCTCTAAAATATCCATTTACCCGAGATCTAAGCGTTTCTGCAAAATCCCGGGAATGGGTATTTGAAAAGGTGTAATGAATCATGAGCACAAGTCATGCCGATGTGATTTTAATATGGGACTAAACCTTGAAATCGGCGACAAGCTTACTCCTGATTTGAAAAGATATCTGGAAGTAAACAAATTATGCTTCTTCTGGCTCCTCTGAAGTCTCTTCAGTGGCCGTTTCTACCGGTTCGCAACTGACCTGGATTTTGAAGTTCTTATCCATTTCAAAGCGATAGGCAGCTTCCTGGGTTAATTGCTGAGACTTTTGTGATTGCTGCAAAACAGCAAGTAGGTCCAATCCTGCAACATTGACTTTTTTCTCGCTATTATTTCGGTTTTGAAAGATTTTCAAAGCGAAACTATAACCAGTGGTTTTTTTATTGTTGACGTCAATAAATTCGTGACTGGAAAGGTCATAGGTCTGTGGGCCTTTTGAAGAAGAGGCAACCATCAAATTAAGGAGTACGGGGCGATACTTCTGCCAAATGTGTGTGTATTTTCCGGCACTCGCGTTAGATGCTGACATGTTAAGTTTTACTATGTTTAATTCAAATACCTAACAGTCAAGAGATGAATAGCACAAAAAGACCTGAGTCTTTTCACTCCAGGAATTATCAAACGAACGGATAGGTAGTAGTACTGCTGCAAAGGTAAGCGATTTTATTGCCCGGTAAAGTAAGTCTCCTAAAGGTTAAGTGCCGAGGCCTTGTTTATAGGTTGAAATTGCCCTTTCCCGGGCTAATTTATGATCCACAATTGGTTTTGGATAATCCAATGATTGAAACTCTGGCACCCACCGCCGGACATAATTGAGCTTTGGGTCAAATTTTTCTGTTTGTATGTATGGGTTGAATACCCGGAAATAGGGGGCAGCATCTACTCCCGTACCTGCAGCCCATTGCCATCCGCCGTTATTGGAAGCCAACTCGAAATCGAGCAACTTTTCTGCAAAATAGGCTTCACCCCATGACCAGTGGATCAGTAAATGCTTCGTTAGAAAACTCGCCACGATCATGCGGACGCGGTTGTGCATGAAGCCTGTAGCATTCAATTCCCGCATGCCGGCATCTACGATAGGATACCCCGTATTTCCATCGCACCACTGCTGAAATTCCTTTTCATCATTACGCCACTCAATACCATCGTACTTGCGACTGAAATTATGATCCACCACCGCTGGAAAATGCCAAAGAATTGTCTGGTAGAAGTCGCGCCAGATGAGCTCATTCAGGAATTTTTCGTTTACATCTTTGGTCTGTCGTACGAGCGCCCGGAGACTAGTTGTCCCAAATCTCAGGTGCAGCCCAATTCTGGAGGTTCCTTTGATCGCTGGAATATCTCTTGTTTCATGGTACTTGCCAATCACTTTTAAGTCTGGTACACGATCAGGTATGGGAATATCCGACGCTTGAAAACCAAAAGAAGACAATTCAGGAATCGCTTTTGCGGGGGTCTTATGCCAGTTTTGCGTACTAACGGAAGGATACTCCTGTATTTGTTCCGCAGTAAGTTTTAGTTTCCATTGCTTGCTGTAAGGCGTGTAGACAGTGTACGGCTTGCCATCCGCTTTGACCACCTCACTTTTCTCGAAGATTACATGGTCTTTTTTGGCCTTGAAAGTGATGCCATACTCGCTGAGGAGGTCATAGATGGCTTTGTCTCGCTCTCGCGCATAAGGTTCATAGTCTTTATTGGCGTATACACGACCTATGTCATAGTCTTCTAAAAGTTGTTTCCAGACCTGCTTTGGCGTCCCGATGCGTACATCCAGCGTAGTGCCATGCTCTTGAAGAACTTGCTGCAACCGATGTAATTCCTGGTGAAGGAAATGTACCCGGGCATCTTTCTTATCATTCAGCTTGTCAAGAATATTGCGATCGAAAATGAAGATAGGTTGAACAGGAAAATCAGCACTGAGGGCCTCAAAAAGTCCGTGATTGTCTTCTAGTCGCAAATCTCTTCTAAACCAGAAGATGGAAATTTTGGATCTTGTCATCTTGTCTACCAACTTCGCAGGTCGGTCCTTTGTTCATCTTTCTTTCAATCAAATTCATGGATTTTTATTGATCGAAGTTACTTTGTCGTCGATTCCTGCTATTTTCACAAAAACACCTGGCCCTTGAACAAAACTTTGAAAATTTCCCGTGTAGCTAACTGGACCATCATCCTGTCGCTTGTAGTAGTTTGTCTGATCTACTTTAAGGGGTTATTACAACCATTTGTGCTTGCCTTGTTTACCTGGTACCTGATCAGTGCTGCAAAAGGAGCGATTGCCAGAATTCAACTCAAAGGGAAGTCCATGCCTAAACGTTTAGCATCTATCATCGCCTTTGTCGTGATCTTCGGTACCTTTTATGGGTTATGGTCCATCTTGTCTTACAACATTCAGCTGATCATCGAGAAGTCCGGTGAGTACACGCAAAATATTAATGGTATGGTGGAGGCATTTGGCGCTATTCCACTACTGGATCAATTGCCGGTGATAGAAGATGTAGATAAATTCATCATCGATAACTTGTCCAGCCTCGACCTTCAAGCTTCTATTGGAGGGATCGTGAATTCACTAAGCCTGGTTTTTGGGAACTTTGCAGTAATTATCGTATATGTCATATTCCTTCTTCTGGAAGAGAATTTCATCCCAGTAAAACTTGAGAAGATCTTTCAAAATGCCGATCGCAAAGGCACCTTACAGGATATTCTATCTGATATTGGAAAGTCAATCAATACTTACTTTTTTGTAAAAACGTCTATGAGCTTACTGACAGGCGTATTGAGTTACATCGTTTTAACCCTGTTTGGTGTTGACTTTGCGGCTTTATGGGCCTTTCTGATATTCCTGTTTAATTATATACCATATGTTGGTTCTTTGATCGCTACACTATTGCCAGCCCTTTTCGCAATTTTTCAGTTTGCTTCCTTCTGGATGTTCCTTTGGGTTTTTCTAGCGGTAGAAATAGTCCAAATTTTCGTTGGTAACTACATTGAGCCAAAAATCATGGGGAAAACCCTGAATTTAAGTCCACTGTTTGTGATCCTTGCGCTTTCATTCTGGGGATCGATTTGGGGCATTGTTGGAATGATTCTTTCTGTGCCGATTGTTTCTGTCATTGTCATCATCATTTCACATTTCCCATCCACGAAAAATATTGCGATCTTCTTGTCGGAACAGGGAACCATCGAAACATAGGTGACATTTGAAACCATTTTGGGCAGGATTTTTGTTAAGAGAACAAGGGTAAATACAAACTGAACTGTATTGAAAGCATGAAGGCATTTGGAAAGTTGATCTGGATAGTGGTAATGGTAGGTTTTTGGAGTTGTACCAGTGGTACCGACGAACTTCAGGTAAGAGAATCAGTATATATTTTGCATCGGGTTTCTACCACAGCCATTGAAGGACGGGTGACTTTTACAGAAGTGGGCCCTACTACAGTTCAAGTCGCGATCACGCTTTCTGGTACGGAGGAGGGATTGCCATTTCCGGCGCACCTGCACTTTGGCACGGTTAACGAAACAGGAGAGCTTGCTTTCCGATTGAATGATGTCGATGGTGCCACTGGCGAAAGCATCACTATGCTTGAAAACGAAAGATTAACCGATGGTTCTGAACTTACTTATGACCTACTTCAGGAAATAAATGGTAGTGTCAAGATCCATATGAATGTACCAGAAGGTTCGGCTTTTAGCAATTTTGCCGTAGCGACGGGTAACATCGGGACGAATAGCCGCGAGTACGATCCCAATAGTATTACCGTTTGCGTGGGTCACTGATCCAGCGATCCTTTTCTTATTTCTCCATTTTCACGTGTTTGCCAGTATTGGCGAGATTCTAATTCAAGGCAAGTAAGCCATTGCCCACCCCAGGCGAAGGTGTCGATGCAGATCGTGTGACCAAAATCAGCAATCAGACCGTTTTTTCGGGAAGTATGCCCGCAAATGACCGTTTTGTTAGGAACGTAGGGCTTGGGTTCAGGGTATGATTTCCAATACAGATTGACCCGATGCTGTTCATTGAGAGGAACTCCACTTTCCAGTCCTGCATGTACGAATATGTTCCCATCTGACGCGTAATAAGGCTGACAGCTTTCGAGGAAATCCCAATGCTCTTGAGGAATGCGCAGGTGCCAATCAGACATATCTCCAATTTGATAAGCATCTAAGGTGGTGTCACCCCCGGAAAATAGCCACTGAGGTAATAAATTTTGATTGTTCCTTGCCTGCAGCATCATGATTTCGTGATTGCCCTTGAGGAAGATGGCTTGGTGATCTTTTGAAAAATCGATCAATCGCTCAATAGTACCCTTCACATCCGGTCCCTTGTTCACATAATCACCCAGAAATACGATCGTATCCTCCGCTCCGAAAATTGGTTGGTCCAACAAAGTTTGCAAGGCGCCGGAAGTTCCGTGAATGTCTCCTATGGCGAATAAGCCCATTTGATGGACAAGGTAAAGGAATAAACCTACCCAAAAGCAGGTAAGCCTAATACTTATGTGGTATTTCTCGTAATCCTACGGATGATGGATCAAAAGCTGGATTGCTAGTCAAAACTTTGACCGGTGATAATAAGGCGGAAATAAGTCCTTAAGGACATTATTATTATCACTCACTATTTATTGTAACTTGGTTGAGAAGGCGTCTGGCGGGCGCTTTCTTTTTTATCTAGTTATCGGGGTAATTAATAACCTGATAACTATTCATCCGGTATCAGTGACCAGGCTTTGGGTTTTCCTTTAAATAAGGCTTTGGTCGCTTTCCAGGTATCCTCGAAGAAAGATGAGGTGCGGTAGTTTTCCAGCTCCTCGGGGCCATCCCAGTGACTTAGGGTGTAGTAGACGTTAGGTAAGGTGTGGTCTTGCAGTAACTGCACTTGCTGACAGCCAGGAAATCCGCTGATCTTCGCTTTTCGATCATAAAACAACTTTTTGAAATCGCTGACTTTTTCAGGTTCGAATTCCATCCTGACAACTCTTACTAGCATACTTATATCTTGAAATGTATGGCGATGGGGGTGTCTAATTTTAATCCAAGCAATTCGGAAGCATTTCCTTTGTTGATTCCAATCTGTAGCAATCCCATTGAATTGAAAAGCAAGTAACAATTGCCGGACTCTACTTCATGGTAATTTTTGTTGAACTCATAGAAGAGTTCACGGCCGGCTTGCACTTCGTAAGGTACATTGCCATTGATCTTCTGAATCGTATCAAATTCTGATTTTGGGATATTTGTAATCAGGTTGCCGTACTTATCCACCCGGATCACATTGCCCACAATTTCGCGTTTGGTCGCCTTCAACTGCCTCGCGAAAAGGCGTTTCAGCTCCATGGCGGGTTCACCCATCTCATGGATGTTTTCGCCACTGGCCAGCTTGGCTGCAACCGGGCCCAAAATGTCTTTGCCTGGAAAAGTAGATTGGATTTGATTGATGGCATTGAGTTTCACCTGTGCCATGAACGGCTGGTCACTAAGCATCCCAAACAATCCTGTATCATTCCCCACGAAATAGTGGTCTTCCAATTTTAATGCAACAAACGTTGGTGGTTCGCGGGTTACAGGATCCACACTTACCAAATGTACCGTATGCCTGGGAAAATCCCGAAATACATTTCTCAGTACGTAGGCACCATGCGCCACATCAAATGCAATGATCTGATGCGAAATGTCTACAACATTGATGCTGGGATTTACCGCGAGAATGGAGGCTTTTACTGCTGCCACATAATGATCGTTCCAACCGTAATCAGACATAAAAGTGACAACTGCCATGCGAGCGAATGAATTTCTTGTTTAATTTGTTCTAAAAACCACAAATTAAAAGAAGAGGGGGGTAACCTTCAAACTAAATCAAAAACTCATTTGCTAGAGAAAACTATTACACTGGAAAATGTATCCCTGGTTGATTTTCTGGGGGTTCAAAATCAAAACATTAAAGAAATCGCTTCAGCTTTTCCGGACAGCAAAATCATTTCGCGCGGTAATGAGATCAAAATTCAGGGAACTGGGGCTCAGATCTTAAGAATCAATGAGATCCTTGATTCGTTGGTAAGGCACTATGAGCGCTATGGGAACATCACCCATGAAAATGTGATCAATATGATTGCTGATGATCATAAAAATCCACCTAAACCTGGAAAAGACAATATCCTGGTATTTGGGACCAAGGGGCTTAAAATAGCTCCGAAGACAGCCAATCAGAAGGAACTGGTAAAAGCTGCGGAGAAAAATGACCTGGTTTTTGCGATCGGACCTGCAGGTACAGGGAAGACTTATATTTCAGTGGCCCTGGCCGTTCGTGCTTTGAAGAACAAAGATGTAAAGAAGATCATCATTACACGACCAGCTGTGGAGGCGGGCGAGAACCTTGGATTCCTGCCAGGAGACCTTAAGGAAAAGATCGATCCGTATTTGAGACCGATCTATGATGCCCTAAATGACATGATCCCTTCCGAAAAACTAAAATATTATCGGGAGAATGGGATCATTGAGATCGCTCCGCTGGCATACATGCGAGGACGTACCTTACACAATGCGTACATCCTACTGGATGAAGCCCAAAACACCACGACTATGCAGATCAAGATGTTCCTGACTCGGATGGGGCCGGATTCCAAAGTAATTGTGACGGGAGATCGCTCACAGATTGATTTACCACGCAACCAGAAATCCGGATTGACAGAATCTCTGCATGTATTGAAAGGTGTGGAAGGGATTGGTTTTGTGGAGCTGGATGGAAGTGATGTAGTTCGGCATAAATTAGTGAAGCGCATCATAGGTGCATATGAGAAATCCTACAAACGAGAAAAAGATGATAACCGTCAGGAAAATTGAATCCCGGGATGATCTGAAGCTGGCTTTCGAGGTACGGGAGGAAGTGTTCATTGTGGAGCAGGAAGTAGATCGTGAAGAGGAGTTTGATGAATTTGAAGAGGCTTCTGTACATTTTTTAGCTGTAGATGAGCACAGCGAGCATGTAGGCACCGCACGTTGGAGAACTACTAAAAAGGGAGTGAAACTGGAACGCTTTGCCGTACGAAAGCCCTGGAGAGGAAAAGGAGCGGGAACGGCTTTAGTGAAGGCGGTTGTGGATGATGTCCGAAATAACTTTAACACAGGAGAATTATTATATCTCCATGCGCAATTGGATGCGGTTCCACTTTATGCAAAGTTTGGTTTTGTTAAGAAAGGAGAGCAATTCCTGGAATGCGACATCTGGCACTTCGAAATGGAGAAGTTGCTTGACTAACTCATTTATTGTGATTACTTTCATGCCGGGCTATGGTCATTTCGCATTGAAATAGCCTCAAAACATTAAATTTTTACAGTAACCTAAACCTATACTTAATGCAGGCAGATAAAGTGGACATGTTTATCATGACCAGTGGTAAATTTTTTGAAGGCCATCATGTTCCGATGGTTAAAGAAAAATTGTTGACGTTAGACGAGAGCAGATGGGACCGAGTTCAGACGCTCCAGTTCAAAGATCCAACCTTGATTTTGGTGATTTCTATTCTTATTGGAAGCTTAGGGATTGATCGGTTCATGATTGGTGATACCGGATTAGGAGTGGGTAAGCTGCTTACATGCGGTGGTTTTGGTATCTGGACCATTGTCGATTGGTTTTTGATCATGGGCGCAACCCGGGATAAGAACCTTCAGAAATTACAAATGGTCGTGTCTTAAACAGGCATGTATATACGAATTGGATTGGTGGTTGCTGCGCTGGGGATTGTTACCTGGGTCGTACTAACCATGAATGGATTGGATCTCATAGTTTGTCCACTGACCTGGCTATTCGATATCCCTTGTCCATCCAGTGGGACTACTCGGACGTTGCATGCGCTGCTACGTGGAAATATTGCCTACGCCATGACTCTCAATCCAATTAATTTGCTCCTATGCATGCTTTTTGCGGCGATTATCTTTGTGATTCTCATTCGCAGTAAATCGACAGATATGTTACGGAATGATTTGCGCATCATGGAGCAGATATTTCGAAAACCACTGGTTTTCATACCTTTTATCCTGTTGGTCATTTTCAATTGGATAGGGGTCATACAAAAAGGACTATGATCAAAATAACAACTTTTCCATACGAACCAGCTGAAGGTGAAAATGAACGGGCATCTGGTAGCTACCTGATGTCGATGATTGCTTTAGTGGTGGGACTACCACTACCAATTGTAAACCTGATAGCAACACTGATCTTTTTTCTGGGAAATCGGAAATCGACCTCTTTCGTCAAATGGCATTGTACACAGGCATTGTTATCACAATTTTCGATGGTTTTTGTCAATAGCGTGGCTTTCTGGTGGACTATTTCGGTTATTTGGCGCGGTACGGAGATCACCAATGGCTACATCGCTTATGTAATGGCTGCATTTCTGATCAATTTAACAGAGTTTATAGCGACCATTTACACGGCCATCCAAACCAGAAAAGGCATTCACGTCGTATGGTGGTTTTATGGTGACTTGACAAACAACCTTGTAAAGATTAAGCATGAAAACGCTTTTTAAAGGACTTTCAATTGCGGCAACATTCCTGATGCTATGGTTTGGTCTGATGCAAGTGAACTGGATGAGTGTGTTTGGTATCGACGAAAACACGATTGATCTGGAAGAAAAGCTAGGAGACTTGCTGTATGAAAACATGCAAGATGAATATGGTGAATTAGAGGATTCTTTGACGAATAAAGTCATGGAGGACCTGATGATGCATCTGCTAGAAGAAAATGGGATCAACCCCAAGAAAGTGAAACTCCATGTGATGGATGCGGATTATGTCAATGCTTTGACCTTACCAGATGGGCATATTCTGCTGTTTACAGGGTTGGTCGATCAGGCAGAGGATCAATTTACAGTGGCTGGGGTACTTGCTCATGAATTGGGGCACGTTCAGGAACGTCATGTGATGAAGTCGCTGATTAAAGAAATAGGACTGTCTGTTTTGCTTACCATGACTACTGGTGATCAGGGTCCTGTGGTCTTTCAGCAAGTATCTGAAATGCTGACCTCCTCGGCGCTTGATCGTGAGATGGAAAGAGAAGCGGATGAAAAGGCCATTATTTATCTGAATAGGGCAGGTATCAGTTCAGAAAACCTGGCAAACTTCTTCTATGAACTCTCTTTGGAGGAGGATGATTTAATGAAGCAATTGTCCTGGATCAGCACACATCCTGATCTGGAAGAACGAGCAAAGGCGATGCTGGAGTCCGAAGAGAACTGGGTGGATGAATCTACTCCGGTCATAAATCAGGAACCCTGGGATCAGGTGCTGGAGAAGATCAGAAGAAACTAAAGGCTTATATTACCATGGATCAAGCATTCAGTTAGATGTTCAAGTGGACGCCTTTTCCTTTCATTCGCTTCAGCATTTTTTTGGGAATTGGAATTATTCTCTTTGATTTCTCTCCGGAACTTTGGGAATATTCGGTAAGTGTGTTGACCATGCTACTGATCAGTTTTCTGGCCCTGATCATTTGGAGTAACCGCGATAATTTCTACAATAAAGCCATGCTCAATGGCTGCTGTGCTTTTTTGTTGGTAGGCTACATGGGTGGCTTGATCGCCAAATACCACAATCAAAACCTTCATCCTAAGCATTATTCACATATTACGCAGATCGATGCATTTTCGGGAAGCATTTCCAGTGGCGTATTAGAGAAGGAAAAATATTTCAGGTACGAAGTAACGATCGATGAAATCCGGACCGAAGATTCCATTCAATCTGCTACCGGGAAAATTCATTTTTATTTGAAGAAACCCGTTCAAGAGAATCCTGCATACGGTGACCGGATTTTTGTAAGAGGCAATCTGTCGCCGATTCCACCTCCCATGAACCCAAGTGAGTTTGATTATGCTAGTTACATGCGCAGAAATCAAGTGTTCTCGCAAACATTTGTTGCCGCTGACCGCATGAGCATTGTCGAAAGAAATCAAAAATTTTCTATTGTGAACTTTAGTCTGGAAGTCAGAGAATGGGTCCGCCAGGAGCTACAAGCTTACTTCCCAGATGCGGGTGAACGACAAATTGCCATGGCACTTTTGGTCGGGGTAAAGGACTACTTGGATCAGGACATGAAGAAGGCTTATTCTACGGCCGGAGCCACCCACGTGTTGGCGGTATCGGGTTTGCATGTGGGGATCATTTATGTCTTCATCAGTTTTCTGATGGGCAAACTACAATCCAATCGTACGGGGAGATACCTGTTTATGGTGATCGCCATTGCTGTTATCTGGTTGTATGCGTTGGTGACGGGGCTGTCTGCCTCTGTTTTTCGCGCGGCTTGCATGTTTTCGATCCTAAGCATTGCCGATGCAACCAGTAATCGAAGGAATATTTTCAATTCATTGGGTATTGCTGCTTTTGTGCTGCTTATTGTGAATCCTCAGTATTTGTTTCAGGTAGGGTTCCAATTGTCATTTTTGGCGGTATTGGGGATCGTTTACCTGTTTCCCAGAATCTATGGCCTGATCAAAGTCAATAACTATGTGCTGGATAAAATTTGGGGTATATCCAGTGTTTCACTGGCAGCCCAGATCAGCACGGCACCCCTGTCCTTGTTCTACTTTCATCAGTTTCCTACCTATTTCCTGATCTCCAATCTCATTGTAATTCCTGCTGCTTTTGTGATCCTGTTGGTTGGGTTACCGATGTTGGCCATTGGTACTTTTTCTACTACAGCAGGAAGTGTCCTGGCTTGGGTGCTAAGCAAGCTCATTTGGTTACTCAATACCCTGGTTCAAAACATTGAGGCATTACCAGCTAGTAAATTAGATTGGTTAATGTCGACGCCTTTGGAGACTTTTCTGATTTATTTGGCGATGATTGGTGTTTTTTGGACCTTTCAATATCGTACTTTCTCGAGTTTTGCAGTTGCTGCAGGCTGCCTCTTGCTGTTTTTTGGTTCAAAGACGCTGCATCAATATCAAACACTGCATAAAGAAGCGTTGGTCATTTACGAATTGAAGGACCAATTGGCGATTGATCTGGTAGCTGATGGCCATGCGCAACTGGTAGTTCGAGACAGCATTGAAGACCTCAGTTTATTGAAATTTCAAATTGACCCCAATCGGCTCAATGAAGGATTACTGCCTATCGAGAGCGATTTGGTTTCATTTTCAGAAGTTTTTGACGGAGAGCAGATTCAGGGAATGGTGTGGAAGGGATTGCGGGTTTTATATATTGGAGAACGATTAAACAATCACAAGATTGAACAACCTATTCAAACGGATATCCTGCTGGTTTCCGGGAATGTGATCAATGAAGAGCAGTTACTGAAATTTAAATTTGACCACTTGGTCTTTGATGGCAACTGTAGTGGTTGGTACCTTAGGAAGATGAGAAGTTTCTGCGAACGTCAGGGTATTGAGGCACACTTCATTTCACAAGATGGTTACTGGGCCTATGATTTTTCAAATGATCGCGTGATATGAGTCTCGTCCCTCTGGACATATTGAAAAAATATTGGGGCTATGAGGCCTTTCGGCCTCTACAGGAGGATATCATCCAATCGGTATTGGACGATCAACCAACGTTGGCCTTATTACCAACCGGAGGAGGGAAGTCTATCTGCTTTCAAGTACCAGCCATTGCACTTGAGGGACTGTGTCTGGTGATTTCTCCGCTCATTGCACTGATGCGTGATCAAGTGGATCAACTGGAAGATCGGGGGATCAAAGCCAAAGCCTTGTATTCTGGCATGTCCAAAAAAGAACTTGATATTACGTTAGATAATTGCATTTATGGGGAGGTGAAATTTCTATACGTATCACCAGAACGATTGCAATCCGATCTTTTTTTGACAAGAGCACGGCAGATGAACTTTTCGATGATTGCCATTGATGAGGCGCATTGTATCTCACAATGGGGGTATGATTTCCGTCCGCCTTATTTGCTGATCAAGGACTTCATCGATGAATTTAGTATCGGGAAAGTCCTGG
The DNA here is from genome assembly GCA_033344775.1 of Cytophagales bacterium. Taxonomy (NCBI): domain Bacteria; kingdom Pseudomonadati; phylum Bacteroidota; class Cytophagia; order Cytophagales; species Cytophagales bacterium. The sequence goes on from JAWPMT010000002.1 coordinate 159,831, forward strand.
CATTGACTGCTACAGCGACCAAAGAGGTTAAGTTGGATATCACGGAGCGCCTTGGCATGAAAGAGGCGCAGGTTTTTAAGAAGAGCTTTGCTCGTAAAAACTTGTCCTATTCGGTCTTTCATGTAGAGAGCAAACTAAGAAAAATGCTCGAGATCCTTCATAACGTACCTGGAAGCAGTGTGGTTTACGTCAGAAGTCGTAAACGTACGGGTGAAATTGCCAGAATACTTTCTGATAATCGGATTGCTGCGGATCATTACCATGCCGGTTTGTCTCCTGATGACCGTGCCGATAAACAGGAAAAGTGGATCAAAGGAAGTGTTCGCGTGATGGTAGCAACCAATGCTTTTGGGATGGGGATTGATAAACCAGATGTGAGGTCTGTGATCCATCTGGATATCCCGGATACCTTGGAAGCGTACTATCAGGAGGCGGGTAGGGCCGGTCGGGATGAAAAGAAGGCCTATGCGGTGATGCTGATCCATGAATCAGACAAAGAGGTCTTGCTGGAAAGGATCGAGAAGTCCCAGGTGTCATTGGAGTTATTGAAACGCACGTATCAGGCGTTATCCAATTTCTATAAGCTGGCAATAGGTAGCTTACCAGAGAGTAGCCTCGATTTTGATATGGAAGAATTTGCCAATACCTATAATCTGACACCACTAGATACTTACAATGCACTGAGCAGGCTGGAAAAGGAAGGATTGATTCAGATGAATGAAGGATTCAATCATGCTTCCAGGATCATGATCCGTCTGCAGAAAGAAGACCTTTACCGCTTTCAGGTATCACATCCACAGTTGGACCTTCTAATCAAAGGTATTCTACGGCTGTACGGAGGAGAACTTTTCAGTCAATATGGGAAGGTCTCCGAAAAAGAGTTGGCAAAAATGCTCAATAGCAATCCAAGGGAGATCAAGGGCCGATTGAAGATGTTACATCAATATGAAGTAATTGATTATCAATCAGCTGCGTCCAGAAGTCAACTGACTTTTTTGGTGCCCAGACTGGATGTAAATGCCTTACCCATCGATGGCAAAGCACTGGAAGATCGGAAAAAGTTGATCCTTGGCAAGGCCCATAAAGTACTGGACTTTATCAATGATCAGAAGACTTGCCGAACCCGGATGTTGCAGGCTTATTTTGATGAAATTACGGATGAGCACTGTGGTGTTTGTGACTATTGTGTAAACCGAAAAAAGCGGAATCAGATCTTACTGGACCCCAATGAGTTGTATCAGCTGGTCAAAACAGGAGGTAGCATCAAGCTGCAGGAAGTAATGACTCAGAAGAAAGTTGCCATGGAGGATGTACTGGATGCGGTCAGGCCCCTAATCGAGGAAGATCGAGTCAAACTTGATGGGGATGTAATCAACATAAAACCAACCTGAAAATGAAAATACTTAAGATTGTTCTTGCTTGCCTGACGCTGATCATAGGCTTTGTCATTTATACTATTCAGTCTACGGGTTTCTTTCGAACCATCGAGAACCGTTTTGACGGTAACTATTTGAAATCCATTGATATCGTGGGAGCGGAGGACATGCAAATCGATTATGAGGAAGGATTTGTACTGATATCCTCTGATGACCGTGCCGACCGTAGAGATGGCAATCCAGGACGTGGTGCGATCTACAAAATGGACCTGAATGACCTAGTATTGGAACCTCAAAGATTACCCAGTACCTACCGGGGAAAATTCAATCCGCATGGCATTTACATGAAAAAGCTAAGTGACTCGGTTCATAGGCTGTGGGTAGTCAATCACGTTCGATCTGTGCATTCTATTGAGGTGTTTGATCTGCGAAATGATTCATTGATGCATTTAAGAAGCCATCGAGATGCTACGATGATTTCTCCCAATGATGTAGTTGCGTTGGATGCAGATCGGTTTTATTATACGAACGATCATGGAAATGTGAAAGGCTTTTCCAGAATCCTGGAAGATTACGGTGGATTAAGAGCGAGCAATGTTGGGTATTTCGATGGAAAAGAATTCAGACAAGTAGCTGATGGTATTGCCTATGCTAATGGTATCAACTATGATTCAGACAGGAACTTACTTTTTGTCGCCTCTCCTAGAGGGTTCCTCGTAAAAGTTTATAATGTACTGTCCTCGGGTGATTTGGACCATATTGAGGATATAGACTGTTCAACCGGAGTGGACAACATTGCTTTTGATGAACAAGGTAAAATATGGATAGGGGCTCATCCAAGCTTGTTGGATTATTCCTCTTATTCGCAAGCCAAGCGCGAGATAGCCCCTTCTGAGATCATTACCATCGATTATCGAGGAGAGTCAGATTACGCAGTGGAGAGTATTTATCTGGAGGAAGGAGCGAAGATGTCTGGTGCTACGGTGGCTGTGCCTTATAATAACTTGATCTTTGTGGGTAATGTAATGGATGATCATTTTTTGGTACTGCAGCGAGATTGATCCTATCAAGGCATAAAAAAAGGTAGTGACCTTTTGGGCCACCACCTCTATTCGTTTAACCTAGTTAGCTACTTGATCAATACAGGAATTCGAGAGCAACAACGTCAAAGTTGCTAAACTCACCGTCAACACCGCTGTTAAAGCAAGCCAACATTAAAGAGTTAAGGTCAGCACCTGTAGGAGTTCCTGGGATGTGGATTGCTCCTACACCAGCAGAACCTTCATTTCCACCTGAACCACAAGAGATAGAACGGTCGAAATAATCCGTGTGACGTAGACCAAGGCAGTGTCCGATCTCGTGTCCGATCACGTGCTCGTTCACGTTCGTGCTGAAGCTGTTAGTTCCAGCATTGATCTGAACCCACTTGTAAGGATTGCCACCGCTAGGGAAGCCTGCGCTACCTCCTCCACCAGAAGCACCATTGTTGTACACAACAATATCCGCATTGGTAGAAGCCTGGAAAGACAAAGTGAAGCTAAGTCGCAGGTTCTCTCTGTTGTAGTTGTTGATCGCCCACTGCAATCCAGTTCTCATTCTGGATGTCAAAGCGAATCCTGACCCTGTGTAACCAATCACACTTATTGTTCTTGGAAGGCCAGTAACCAGGTTAGAGGTTCGGTACTGCTCACCATTTGGGAGCTCTAATAAACCATCAACAGTGTTCAATGTTGCAGTCATTGCTGCTAATTGATCGAAAGTGATCACAATGTCACCTTCCAGCAAGTACGCATCATATACATCGGAGAATCCGTCAAAGTGATTACCACTTTTGGTGAGCTCGATATCAGAAACGTCAAATCCCAAGTTGGTGAATTGTGTCTTTACCTCAGTAGAAATCTCAGGTAATTCAGGCACAATTTCCGACTCAAGACCGTCCTGCGTACATGATGTGAAAATGAATACGGCTAATGCTAGGAACATAGCATTCCGCAAAGTTAAGTTTAACTTAAGCATAAAAATTAAAGGTTGATTTTATGCTTGTAAAGTAGTCAAAACATCTATATTTCAAAATAAAGTCATTTAGGAATTTTATACTTATCGATTATACTTATCATGACAATTATAAAATTATCTACTGATTTTTCAATATAATTAAGAATTATATATGGCGTATATTTAATGCGTAGTTGTTGGAAAAGGCGTTTGGAAATGATATTCCTTATAAAATATTGTTGTGGATTTTTAACACAAAGGCTAAACAAAGTCTCCTTATTGTATGTTATGTGCTTCTTTTTTTCATCATGGTCGGGCGTAGCCCAAGAAGCTGATATTGAGTTAAGGACTAATCATCAAAATAACGTAGATCCTGTTCGTGTCAAGAAGGTTCATGGACGCAACCTTAAGTCCAAAAAACTTATCGTTTACTCTGCTTTGCCAGAGCATACCATTAAAAAAATAAAGTCAAAAGGCCAGAAAGTTACAAGATTGGGAAAAGGCTACTTGCGGTTGCCACCTGGCTTTGACCCAATAGATGAGTTGCTCGCGTGGAACGAGATAACCTATATAGGATATGAGTCTTACATAGCCAAAACAGAAGCCGTGGTACTTGATATGAACCTTAATGCCAATGGTTTCAATGTGATGAAACAGGAATTTCCTGAATTATCAGGAAGCAGCCAGCATATTTCTGTTCAGGAACTACGATTTTCAGACGAAGATATTGATCTGCTGGGTAGGACCATCTATCCCGAAGAATCAGATCCCCGGACTGATGACCATGCCACACAAATGGCGACCATCATTGGAGGAGCAGGCAATTCGTTGATTTCTGGTTTGGGAGTGTTGCCGGAAGTAACCTTGGTTTCCTCTGGTTTTGATGAGCCGACTCCTGATCAAAATTCATATTACGAGGATTTCGATATTCAGGTGCAGAACCATTCATATGGTACGGCGATTGAAAGTTTCTATGGTGCTTTTGCTCAGTTATTCGACATCAGTGCCAATGAAAATCCAGATTTACTGCACGTCTTTTCATCTGGTAATAGTGGGCAAGGAGTAGCTGAAGATGGTGTCTACGCTGATTTGAGCGGTTACGCTAACCTGACGGGCAATTACAAGATGTCGAAAAACGCACTGGTAGTCGGTGCGGTAGATACCGTCGGTCGAACCAATGTTTTTGTTTCCAATGGCCCCGCTTACGATGGTCGGGTCAAACCAGAGGTAGTGGCGTATAGTATATTCGGTTCTTCTAATTCTGCGGCGATGACTTCCGGATTGGCTGGTGCATTACAAGAGAAATATCAAAATGATCATGGGGTACCAGCTTCTTCATCGCTGATCAAAAGTGCGATAATCACCGCTGCAGATGACGCAGGTAGTCCCGGTCTCGATCACAGGACAGGTTATGGTAGTATTGACGCGGCTGGTAGTATGCGGATCATCTCAAAAGCGCAATTTCTGGAAGACCAGCTTGAAGTAGGAGCGGAGGATCGTTTTGAGATCAATGTACCAGAAGGAGCGGTTAATTTAAAAGTGACCCTGGTTTGGAATGATCTTGCAGCGGAGGCAGGAGTAGATAGAGCATTGGTCAATGATTTAGATCTGCGGGTTGCTCAAGAAGATGGAGCGGTAACTTTGCCATGGGTGTTGAACACAGGTGCTTCCATGGAAGCCTTATCTGCGCCTGCTATACGAGGAGAAGATCATCTGAATAATGTAGAACAAGTAACCATCAGTGATCCGCAGGGGCCTATAACCATTCATGTTTCAGGTAATTCACTCGTCGGTGAACAATCCTACGCACTGACCTACGAATGGGAACTTGTTGATACGTTCGAGTGGCGGTATCCGCGAGTCAATGACTTCATGCCATTTAATGGGGAATCAGATGGTTATTTTAGATGGAATTCAACCTATTCGACGAATGCCGGAGAGTTATCTGTTTCTTATGACCGTGGAAATACCTGGCAAGTCCTGAATACTGAAGTGGACCTGGATCAAGGTTTATGGCGATGGACCTCCCCGGATACGGTGACCATTGCCTTGGCCAGGATGCGTTTTGATGATCAGTTTTTCGAGACGGATCCCTTTGTGATTGGACCCATTACTCAGCCATCTGTAGGCTTTGATTGTGGAGATTCTTCTTTATTGCAATGGCCCAAAGCTGAAGCAGCGACTAGCTATCAGCTATTCGAATTGATGGGTAATGCGCTGGAACCTTTTGCTGAGGTCAGTGACACCCTATTTGTGATCAATGATCAGGAGATCAATTCTGGAATTTATGCCGTCAGACCTATATTAGGTGATGGCAAACCTGCCCTGAGGAGTGGGGCTTTTGAATTGGATCGGTTGAGCATTGGCTGTTATTTTAATTCCTTCTTTTCTGAAGTATTGCCTGATGAAGGAGTCGGACTTATCCTGCAATTAGGATCTACTTACGAAGTGGATCAAGTCGTTTTTGAAAGGTTGGAAGAGGATCAATTTCAGCAACTAGCTCAACAAGATGAGGTGCTCAATTTTACGAACGTAGTGGATACAACACCTGGGCAAGGACTTAATCGATATCGAGCGGGGATTGTATTCAAGGATGGGCGCACCCTCTACACCGATACAATTGCTACGTATTTCCTTACGGAAAAGAAAGTATTGGCCTTTCCTAATCCGATTCATCAAGGAGAAGACCTAAATGTATTTACACGGGTTTTTCAAGATGGAGATTCTCCGGTATTTGAGTTGATGGATGCGCAGGGTAAGGTCCATATCAAATGGTCAATTGTACTGGAAAGTGAAAGTATTCCTTTAGGAGAACTCCCGCCTGGTCTCTATTTCTATCGTGTTTCCGGGTTGGGAAGTGATGTAGGAGGTAGGATCGTGGTGAGGTGATGTAATTCGCATCACTATTGATCAATTCTCGTTAAATTGTTCCGTATTTACAACCCATATTTTGATGAAAACCCCTCTTAACCGACGAAAATTTATAAAAGCCGGAGCAGTAGCCGCTGCGGGTGCTATGATTGTTCCCAGACATGTGCTCGGCGGGCCAGGATATATCGCTCCGAGTGATAAGCTCAATCTTGCGGCGATAGGAGCAGGAGGAAAGGGGTTTGGAGACATCAGAAATGCCTACAACGAAGGAAAAGAAAATGTGGTAGCCTTATGTGATGTCGACTCGAAACAAGCTGGAAGGTCAATCAAGATGTGGCCGGACGCTACATTCTATTCAGATTTCCGGCGTATGCTGGAAGAAAATAAAGACATAGATGCGGTAACGATTTCTACTCCGGATCATACGCACGGTGTTGCCGCAATGGCTGCCATGCAATTAGGTAAGCACGTTTATGTGCAAAAGCCGTTGACTCATAACATCAAAGAAGCGCGTATGCTTACCGAAGCGGCTCGTGAATACAAGATCGTTAGCCAGATGGGCAACCAGGGAGCTTCCCATCCGGGGCAGGTACAAATGCGGGCCTGGTTTGATTCCGGAATCATAGGAACGGTGGATCGTGTGGAAGCATTCACGAATCGTCCGGTATGGCCACAGGGAATTCCAGTTCCAAAAGAAGCAATGGAGTTACCCGGCCATCTGAGTAAGGAGGATTGGGATTTATTCATCGGTCCGGCAGACTATGTGGATTACCATCCCTTGTACCATCCGTTCAAATGGCGAGGTTGGTGGAATTTTGGCACTGGGGCATTGGGTGACATGGGTTGTCATTTGATCGACCCGGCTTTCAAAACATTGGGATTAGGTTACCCTACGGAAGTAGAATGTAGTGTCGGACAAGTCTATACCAGAGACTGGGTGCCGGAATACATTCCGGAAGGTTGTCCGCCTTCCTCCCGGATCCAACTCAAATTTCCAGCAACTGATAAGAACGCTTCTGATGTGACACTCGTGTGGTGTGATGGCGGAATCAAGCCCTTTATTCCTGACCTTGTTCCATCGGATATGTCCTTGTTTGGTGGAGGAAATAATGGAACCATGCTCATAGGAACGAAAGGTATCATGACCTGTAACACCTACGGCCGTGATCCAAAGGTCTTTTTAAACTCTGGTGAGATCCTGGAAATGTCCAAAGATTTCGGTCAGGACAATCCCTATGCAGGAATGCCAGAACTTGGACATCAGGTCGCCTGGACGGATGCCATCAAAGCAGGATTTAACAGTAAAGAACATCAGGCACTCACTTCTTCTTTTGACTATGCCGGCCCATTGACGGAATCCGTATTGATGGGAAATTTGGCCATTCGTAGCTATCAATATGGAACGCTTAATAAGGATGGCGGCCGAGATTATAACGGTAGAATGAAGTTGCTTTGGGATGGAGAAAATATGAACATCACCAATTTCGAAAAAGCGAATGATTTTGTCGGTAGGAAATACCGTGCAGGTTGGGAGCTATGAGATAATGGCCTGGATTTTGTAGTTTGGTCTATAATTGAAGAACAGGTTATGAAAGCTTATCTATTTATCGCATTGTCTTTTTGGTCAGTCCAGGTATTCGGCCAGGAAAAGTCTAAACCTTTACTGCATATTTCGGGAGAATCGACGATCTCCGTAAAACCCACACTTGCTGTGATCACCATGACTATCCGGTCATCAGGTGCTACTTATGCCGGGACAGTCGAAGAATTGACAGATCGGATCGATGTGCTCACAGAAGTACTCAAGGGTGTGAAATTCAAAGAGCAAGAGATCTTTACTTCCAACTTCGCCATCGATAAGAATTATGTCTATGTACAGGGAGAGCGTAAGGAAAAAGGCTTCAATGGCTTGCAAACCCTCAAAGTCCAATTCAAGCAGGACAAAGAGCGTTTAGTTCAGGTATTAACAGCTGCTGCAGGTAGCAATGCTAACCCAGAGATTGCTGTTTCCTTCGATTTAGATGCAGAACAGAAAAAAGAGGTCAAAGACGAATTGATCCGTCAGGCAGTAGCTGATGCAACAGCCAAAGCTGAATTGATCGCTACCCAGGCCAATTATCAGATTGCGGGTATCAAAGAGATCCGTTATGGGGTAGGCTCTGCCAATGTTCCCGGAGGTCCTGTTTACGCAAACTTCAGAGCAGAAAGTGCCTTAGCAGCAGACGTCTCCAACTTCGAAGCGGCAGATCTGAGTTTTTCTGACTCAGTTAATATCGTTTTTGTGATAGAGGGGAGGTAGTTAAACCTCCTCCACCAGCTGCCCTGTTGCAAGTACTTTAGAAACCTCTGCAAACGTGCTCTGTCCGCGATCTTTGAGGTACCATTTCTGCATTTCTACCTGGAATTCCTTGTAAGGAGGTTTGTTGGGATCATTTCTCCATGAATCGTACAAGGTTTGTGCGTCGACCGGTCTTGGCCCCCAGGTGCCTAACACGTCCAGTGCCTCATTAAGAATGATCAATTTAGGAATAGACCTTCCTCCCCGAGTTAGGAATTGATCCATCAGCTGATCGTTTTCATCACGCAGAACCAACCTGAATGTAATATTGGTATTGACATCCGCCAATTTGTGCAACAAAGGTAGACTTTGAGCAGCATCGCCACACCAGCTTTCCGTAAGCACCAACCACGTCTGAGGTTGATCAATCTCCTTGATTTGCTGAGCAATATTCTCAGGTAAATTCACCGTCTTGTTCAGTCTACGCGACCGCTGTGCATTGAGTTTGGTATAGTAGACCAGGTCCTCATTTTGTTTTGGACCTGTGGTTTTTTCTTCTACCACCAATTGCTCGATGAGTCTTGTATAATCTTCATAACTAACACTCTTTGCCAGACTGTCTTTGATCAATGATTTGAGTTGCTCGACTTCCATTTTCAATTCCTTTATGCAAAGGTATACTTAAATAGAACATTAAAAGTTACATATTATTTGAATTTTTATTCACAACTCCAATTTATCAGTCTTAATCTCTCACAAACCATTGATTTCCCCAGATACCTGGGACACTTTTAAGTGCGCTTCCATCGCTCATATCGTAAATTAACGTGGAATTATTTCCAGTTGTACTGGCGATAAAAGTCCATCCTATTCCCGAGCGAAAGACAATATTGTTTCTTTTTGGTTTCGTATGCTGATGAATGATAGGGACGATCTGAGCATAAACTTCACCGTTCAGGATGGTGACCATTTGTGCGTCGGCAAAGTGTTCCGCTTTTTTCGATCCTTCACCCATTTTCCATCCAATCCGGACTTGTTTTCCTTTTCGAACTGCCTCAATCAAAGCCTCCTTGGATCCCTCGATTTTAAATCCATCTTCGTCATGCGCGTAAATGAGTTGCATTTGTCCTTGTGTTGTGGTTGCACAATGCAATAATGAACAGAAGAAGATAAATAGTGTTGCTGTCTTTTGCATATCTGCTTGTTCTGTGTATATCAGCTATCATCTACCAATATGCATGCCGATTTAGCTTGCGTAAGCCTTTAAATAAAAAAGCTCCTCATTGCTAAGCAATAAGGAGCTTTCCAAAGTGTTTTTTAACCTTAGGTTCAGCCTTCTTCAGGATCCAGTTTGTAGCTGATCGGTACCATCAAACGGGTTCGGACTACTTTTCCATTGATTCTGCCAGGTTTCCATTGTGGGCTTCCGGCAATTACTCTCACTGCTTCCGCATCCATGCTTTCTTCCACACCTTTCACGGCTTGAACGTCTGAAACAGTTCCATCCTTGTTGATGACGAAAGACACATATACTCTTCCCTCATAGCCGGCTTCACGAGCTGATTTGGGATACTCCAGCGTTGAACCTACGTATTCATAAAATTTCTGGATTCCGCCTTCGTATTCAGGTTCATCATCTACAATCTGATAAACTTCACCTTCAGATTTGCTCATTTCCATGACCACATCATAGGCCGCATCGTCTTGAGAAAGGATAAGATATTTGGTGTCATCTTCATCCACTTCCATGAACTGGGCGAATTTTGCTTGTGAAACCAGCGTCTCCAGTTTCTTCTTGTCGACCGTTTCTGAATGAAATTCCAGTACCGAAAAATCGGCCCCGGTTTCGTGCTTCAGTTTTTCGAGTCGTTGTTGGACTGCCAATGGATAGTCAACAACGAGACTGGCATTGGCTGAAATTTCCTGTACGTCCTGCTCTAGTTGTTCTGAGCATGAAAATACGAGAACTACTGTGGCTACAAGGGTACCTAGTACCCCTAATTTCCACTTACTTATGATTTGCTTCTTTGCTTGCATTGCTTTTAAGCGTTTCAATAGGGTGCCATGATGAAACGAACTGGCCAGGCTCATATTCACCGATGACAGGGCATTACCAATTAGTAATTTTTTATAATATCCGGCATCTGCATGCTTCATGGCATAGGCGTCTGCCTGGAATTCATGTATTAATCTTAATTCTTTCAATACCCACCAGGAGGAGGGAAGCCACCAGAAGAAGACCCGGAACAGGTTCATCAGCAGGATGTCAGCTGTATGTCTGTGCAGGGTGTGACCTTTTTCGTGAAGTACAATCAATTCTTCCCGATCCCGACCGATGAAGATCCAGTTAAAAAAGGAAAAACTTGGATTTTCCTCTCGTTGTAACCAAACGGGGATTCCGTAAAGGGAGGACCGGCTACTTTTTTTCAAATTTCTCGAGATGGATCCGATGGCCAGGATGAAATACCCCAGGAATACTACGGAAATCAGACCGATCACGTGTATCCATTCAAATTGGTAGCCGGAAGTAAAAGCCACTAAGTCAGAAGTTTTTTTACCATTAATAAGAATGGGTTCCAGGGTATTGATGGCTTCCGAAACAGAGGGTGTATTGCTTGCTGGGAGCAAGGGGATATCCAAAAATGGCACGGCAACAGCTGCCAGAGTTGATCCGATCAGGAAATACCGACGCAATTGGTATTGAGTTTCCTTTCTTAGCAGAAGCAAATAGATCAGGTACAGCGACAAATGGATGAGTCCGGCTTCTATGAGGTAAGTGATCATTTTGGTTCGTCGTTTTTGATTTCTTTCAATATTTCTTCCAATTCCTGTACCGACAAGTCTTTCTCTTTTGCAAAGAAGGAGACGACCTGCTGATACGATCCGCTGAAGTAACGGGAGATGAACCCCTTCATGAAGTTCTGACTGTATTCCTGTTTGGTGATCACCGGAAAATAGCGATGACTCTTACCAAAGGCTTCATGTCCTACAAATCCCTTTTGCTCGAGGATTCTTACGATCGTTGAAACGGTGTTGTAAGCAGGTTTGGGTTCTGGCATCTTTTCGATGATCTCTTTCACAAATGCTTTATCGAGTTGCCAGAGCACTTGCATGATTTCGTCTTCGGCCTTGGTAAGTTCTTTCATTGTATTAAAACTAATAACTTAGTTTCAAAACTAATGCTTTAGTTTAAAGTAGCAAAGTATTTGAACTAATTTTTTAGTTTTCATCGAGAAATGGACCTAATTAGCTCAATTTTTTGATTTATTTCGAGGAATACGTGAGGGTGTAAGTATACTTTTTACCCGATTTGCTTTTCTGTAATTGTAATACGAGTAGTTCGGGGGCCACTTCCACTACCTTATAGATGGTATTGTGGCCATCAGTGCAAAAAATCAGTTTTTTCTCCTCGTGGTACAAAGACCAATTGCCGGATTCGTAAACCTGAGCACTTTCCGGTTGGGCTTTACTGGCTCCTTCGTCAAAAGCGAAGGTTCCGTCTTTCTTAAAGATGATCACATCATCCAGATCAGAAGACATGAACTGATCCGTGACATCATTTGAATCTCCGTTTTCGTCCCAATTCATTATGGTGATATTGGTCTCGGTCCAAGGACGATCGATTAGAACTGCACTTTCCTGAGTTAGTTTAAAATTTAAAGTACAGATATTGTCATGTGTAGCTACCTGACGGGATTTACAAGCGATCAGCAGTATTGATAGGAGCAGTGCTTTTGAGATTGTTTTGAACATCAAAAAGAATTAAAACTAATGACTTAGTTGTAAACCTAATAATTTAGTTTGAGATCTTTAAGTCAGGGTATTAAGAATCTTAGCTTTTTAAGTTCTTTAATGATTCTATGCTTTAATTAATTAGGTATGGAGTAATTAATACTTATAATATTTGATAATTTATCATTATCACCTAATTAGTTAAATTATTATTAATCTTTGTGAGGAGAATATAAGAAATGGATATCGTTGATGCTAAGATCATAGAGCTGCTGATGGCCAATAGCCGCATATCGGGAGCAGACATAGCCAGAAGGGTACATCTTTCTTTACCAGCAGTAACGGAAAGGTTAAGGAAGCTGAGTGAAACGGGTGTGATCGAATCTTACACGGTGAAATTGTCCAATGATCACTTTGACTGGCGCCTGAAGGCGTTCATCAAAGTCTGGGTCGATCACGAGTTAGCAGAGAATATTGTTCAGGCAGTCACGGCATGTCCACCTGTTTTGGAATGCCATCATATTGCGGGAGATTTTGACTTGTTGTTAAAAGTATTGGTCAAAGACACCCACGAGCTGGAGTATTTCCTGACCAAACAGCTCAAGGTGATCAAAGGCATTTCCAGAACCAGTACGACTATCGTTCTGGATACTTATGTGGAAAAAATAAATAGAACTTCGAAAGATGAACCATCAGGAAATTGAAGCATTGATCAAAGGTTTCGAGGACGGAACCTGGCCAGCAGCTGAGTGGACCCATCACTGTCACATCTATATGGCGCTATGGTATTTGTCGAAAATGCCACTAGCCAAAGCTTCTTTTCAAATCAAAGAAGGGATCAGGCAATACAATGTGAGTCAGGGAGGGGAAAATACGGAAACTAGCGGGTACCATGAGACCATTTCTGAGTTTTACATCCGGATATTACAGTACTATATCGAACAAACGGATTTTGCCGCGGCAGATAGGCATTGGATTAAATTGAAAGATCAGCCTTTTATGGACAAGGATTTCCCTTTCAGATTTTATTCAAAAGATCACTTAATGAACCCGGAAGCAAGAGCGTTTTGGCAAGTGCCCGATTTGCTCCCCATTACGGCTTATGAAAATACTCTTCAAGCCTGACCCGAGCTGTATTTTGATCAATGTAATTGCCGTTATGTTGATCAGGCATGGTCTCTACGTGCAGCGTTTGCGTAGGGAATGCAAATTTCACTCCAAGATGTTCGGCTAGTTTTGCTACTTCCATCAATACTTCATGTCGAGCCCGTAATTCGTCCGGCCAGGTTGGTACCTCAAAGAAGATGTAGAACATCACATCCAATGAAGAAGCAGACATTTCATTTAGGTAGACATTATAGTAGTCTTTCCGCGTTTCAGGATGCTCATCCACGATTTTTCTTAATCCTTCTATAAAAGCGTCCAGCAGGGAAGGAGGCGTGTCGTATTGGACAGAAATGTTGGTATAAAAACGGCGATATTTTCGAAGCCCATGATTGTCAATGATCGCATCGGCCAGTTTCCCGTTAGGAATGTAGGTCAATGAATTGCGGAAAGTACGCACCCGTGAAGAACGAAATCCGACCTCTTCCACGTTTCCATCGACTTCTCCGGTGGTGATCCAGTCTCCGATTTGAAAAGGTTTGTCTACGAAAATCATCACGGACCCAAAAAAATTCTTGATGGTGTCCTGAGCTGCCAAAGCAAACGCAAGTCCTCCTATTGACAAACCGGTCAATACGGGAATGACGTTGATTTCCAGATTGTCCAGTACGAAGAGTGTTCCGATCGCAATGACGAACGTCTTTAGAGTCTTTCGCATCAAAGGGATCAGTTGATCATCCAGTGTGCCATCGGTCTTTTTCGCAAGCTGCTCGGTATAGAGTGCAAATACGTTGATCAGGCGATAGATGGTGATGGTCCCAAATAATGGGATCATGGCCTTGAGCACCAGAATGACATACTTGGAAATGATTGGAGGCAACAGCAGTACCGGGACTAATACTCCCAACAATAAAATGATGAACAACAGACTCAGTGGTTGTGCTACGGATTGAAGGAGCTTTTTAGCAAAGGTTCCGTAACCACTGTTTTTTAGAGCATTTGAGATCGCCTTCCTGAAAAGGAAGGTCATGATCTTGTGAAGCACCGTGCTCAATAACGCAAGGATCAGAATGCCAGCATATTGAAAAATATAAAGTCCAAAGAAAAGGTCATTGCCCTGTTTGGGAAAAAGAGAAATGATGCGGTCTGTCCCGAAACGGAATACTTTCTTGTGGATACGGTGAATGGTTTCTATCGAAGATTTAGGATAGATCCATTCGCTATCTTCTAGAACCAGATAGATGTCCGGATACTTTTTGGTTAATGCATATTGGTGTTTTTCCGATAAACTATCGAAATAGTCAGGTTTGGCGGGCAAAGATTCTACATCAATGTAGATCCCTTCTCCATCGAGTATTTGTTTGAGTTTGATGGCGGTCCACTGAGCTTTTTCCTTGTTTCCTCCATACTTGAGGTATGGTAAGGAAGCCAGTGAGTCATTGTACGTCTCAGGTTGGAGGTAATACAAATTGGTTCTGACACTCTGAAAAGGAGAGCCCAGGTAGCGACTGTTCTGGCCGAAAAGCTGGACGCTTTGGAGTATAAAGAAGATCAGGACCAGTGTTGTTCTCATAACTGCAAAAGTAAAACTTCAAATGCATCTGGTCCTTCGAATGCCAGGTAGACTGCTAATTCCGTTTTCTTTTCAAAATCAGGGAACTGATCAGTGTGACAATCAAGCCAACCGGGAAAATTTCCATGAACGTAAATCCCGCCATTACCAGTGGTTGTTCATACAATTCCTGAAAGGCCTTCATCTCATCGACCTTGGTCTTGAGTTCTTCTTCGCTCAGACCCTGAGCTTCTAATTGAGCAATCTGACCCTGGGTATACTGGTCTACAAAATCGGGCATGAAATTGGGATAATAGATCATCCATCCAACGACGTAGATAATGGAAGCAACCAATACAATGATCATGCCGTTGAAGAAGCCCTCCTTGAAGGATAACACGCCATCATTTTTATCGCGAAAAGATCTTAGCGCAAAGAAGACCGTGGATAGAGCGAGTAACATGAACGTGTACCCGATCAATTCGCCATACTTCATGTTCAGATCTTGATCTTCTCCCGCAATCGCCATCCAAAGGATAAATCCGAGAATCGTGATGACGCCAGCAATGGCTCCGTAGATAATGAATGATATTTTTGCTTTCATGATGATATGCGGTTTGTGTGAGTCATGGGTCAAAGAAGGTGCACAATCAGAATAAAACACTCATACCAAAGGGTGATTTTACGTTTTTGGTCCTTTTTGGTGAGTAGTATTATATGATCTGATGATCCCTCGCTTTCTGCACCGCCTGCGTCCTTCGCTGGACATTCAATTTGGAAAAAATGTTTGATAAATGTGTTTTTACTGTATTCAGAGAAACGAAAAGCTTATCCGCAATTTCTTGATTGCTGTGCCCATCAGCGATAAGCACCAGTACCTCCATTTCTCTTTTACTGAGGCCAAAGGATTGTCCTGCTTCTGCATTTGAAGTAGTGCCAGGCTTGGCTTTATTGAAATTAAGGAATCCAATCCATAATCCAACTCCGGTGAACAACAAAGCAATCGCCACGCTGAATACATCAGAAGATAATCGATGGATCACGGTTTCGTAGTTTAGCACTTGAAGCACCACAATGAGTACTCCCATGATCAGGCCGTAAATCACGAACTCCCGATTGAGTATAAATTTGTTTTTACGCTTCGTTTTCAAGGATTGACAAAATTCAGAACACTTCAAAAATATGAATCTGAGCGTTAAATTCGCTGGTATTCGTGTGCTATCTGCATAGTTTTATGAAACACATTGTTCAACTGAACATAATCGGAATTCTGAATCAATCACACAAATCATGAGCCCATTGAAGTGTATTAGTGCCTTGTTTCTTTTGATGATGTTAAGCTGCACTGATGGAGTGTCTTCTTACGAGACAAGTGGTGAATCTTCCATACCCAAGGGGGCTGTTGTTCATCCTTACGATGACCTGCCTGGTCGGTCAAGGGTAATGCTTTATCAGAATGGTAAAATTATTGGTGAAGGAGATTATCTAAATGGCCAGCCAGAAGGCGCCTGGACTGAATATGATCCTCAATCCAACGTTGTAGTGAAGGTGACCAATTATTTGGGAGGGAAGAAACACGGAGTGGAGCTGGTATTTGATGGACGCAATGGCCAGTTAAAATCCAAGCAGACTTACTATCAGGACGTGCTTCATGGGCAATTGTTGACCTTCAAATCCAGAAAGGTCGAGGAAGAGAAAAACTATGCCAGTGGGCAGCTGGAAGGTATGGCCCGAAAATTCTATCCCAATGGAAGTGTATTGGAAGAAGCGCCTTACAGCAATGGTGTTATTCACGGCACCGCCAAATGGTTTGATGAAAGTGGTAATCTGACCATTCAATATGAATATGAGAATGGCCAGTTCATCTCCGATACCACACCACCAAAAACGGAAGGGGAGTAAGCTAAGATTACTGCTCTTTGGTATAAGTTGTTCTTACCTGACAACCCGTTTGCTCATCGTTCATGGTCAGCACTAGGCTGGAACTGTTCACTGAGAAAGAAAAGCGATCACAAATTGACATGCCTTCTTCTTCTTCGCACAGATCAATGGTGCTGCCATCAATCCGGACGGTGCCAGATTGTCTTCTGGTGGCATTGTTTGCCGTGATTTGAAATTCGAATTCTGATCCTTCGGTAAAGATCAAACGCATACAATCTTCGGTAGTGCATGTCAAGGTAGTTGTGCCATCATCTGCACTATCAGAACAGGAGCCGTTGACGATTGTTGCAGCAACCCATGAACCCAATAGGTCATTCTTTGCATCGTCTTCGCTACAGGAGCTCAGGTAAAGCAATGAGGAGGCAAAAACAACGAGTACCAATGATTTCAAAAAATACGATCGCATAACGTTTCAGGAGTTTAAAATGTAAATTTTGTCATTCTTGCGGACATTTCCGTAGAAACTCTAGTAATAACGCAGACATTTCATTTTTGCATATAGTTACGATACAAATTGATAATTACTTTGGCCATATACTAGACATGACTTCTTTTTCGTTATTATACCGAATAAAATCTTACCATGTTATGCGACCGATTCACACAATCACCAGGATATTGCTATGCCTGCTGATCTCCTATTCCGCTACCGCCGAGGGGATCAAATTCACCGAAGGAAGTTGGGAAGAAATTATTTCTAAAGCTCAGAAAGAGCAGAAATACATCTTCGTTGATTTCTACGCCGATTGGTGCGGCCCCTGTATCTGGATGTCAAAAGAAGTATTTACCACTGACGAAGCAGGGCAATTCTTTAATGATAAATTCATTAATGTCTCTATTGATGCAGAGAGGGAGTTCCAGGAACTAGTTGAGAAAACCTACATCGATGCGTTCCCTACTCTAGTCATTTATAATGCCGAAGGAATAGAAGTTACCCGTTCCGTAGGAGCATTAGGAACCGATGATCTGATCAATTTTGGAAGCAGCGGCCTCAACGCAGAAAGCATTGAAAAAGCCTATGCCGCCAATCCCGATGATCCGGATATACTCCTGAAATACGCGAACTATTTAAAAGCCACTGACGAAGAGCAAGCCAATCAATTGGTGAATGACTACCTGAAAGGAGTTTCCGTTACAGATTTGGCCAGTATCAACAATTGGTCCTTAATCGCTGGTTATCATTTCGATCATAGTTCTGATATTTTCCAGTACATCTGGAAAAACAAAGCGCAATTCCATAATAGCTATGGCGAAGCCTTTGAATCGTATATTTTGGGTAACGTGCTCAGTGATATGATTGGCTCTGCTGTGGGGGACCAGGATCTGGCGACACTGGACAAAAGCATAGACCTGGAATATGAAGCACGCACGGCTTTCGGTCAGGATGCACATCCCAGGGATTACTATAAGCTTGAATCATATTACATCTACTATTATAACACCAATGCACATGACCAATTCTTTGAGACATACGATCAGTTGGTGCGTAAATTCCTTTGGGAAGATGCTGAAGAATTGATGGCCCGATCCATGCGATTGGCTGAGGCGGTCTCAGAACTGGAGCTTGATTCGAAGTATTATCAGGATGTTCATGATTGGACAGATCAACTGATCAGCCTTGAAAAGCAAAGTTGGAGAGGCTATCTGGCCAAAGCTGTCGTACATCACTACGCAGGCGAAGCTCCAGATGCCCGGAAGATGGGAGAGAAGGCCCTGGCCTTAAGTGATGACGATAACCGTTCAGATATCGAGGACCTTTTGGCCTCCATGGATGAGCCTTTTGGAGGATAACTAAAATAGTCGCGTCATCTCGGAATTTTTGGGCCTAAGATTTTTTTGGTTCAAAAATGTCCGTGATCTCATTCGGCGCGACTGATGACTTACTCAGATAAAACATTCAAAATAAATCGACTCGATTGCGAGTCTGATTGTCAAGCAGGTGTGAGCAGCCCAGCAATGGGTTGCTTTTTTTGTCTTAAAGAGATAGAAGTTTTCAGCTAGAAAAAAATCTCAGTTGCAATGTTCGGACAAATAAGACTGGAGTTTGTCTCTCCACAATTCCGAAAGAGTAGCTCTTCTCTTAACCTTTCGATGATGCCACTCGGTCGGAGATGGGCACGTAAAACCTGTCCGGCCGTAAATCCTTGAGCAGCGCAGGTTCTTCTTCCTGACAAGAAACGTGTAACAGGAGTAGGGAAACTGTAAGGACAAATAGCCTAACAGGTTGGGATGAGGTTGATTTAATTCTCACGGTTGTTGTTTTTCTTTCAAATACAACAAATTAAGTGCCATAAATGTGATCTCCCTTTTATTGAAAATTACGAGTTGAAAGCAACCAGTTGATTTAAATTGTACCTATTTAATCATCCATATGATCCAAAACTATCTAAGCACCTTTTTTCGAGTATTCAAGAAGAACTGGCTGTCCTCTTTGATCAATATCACTGGATTGTCCGTTGGGATGGTATCCGCCTTGCTGATCGCCAAGTACATCGGTTATTCACTTGTTTTCAATAGCAGCTATGAAAATCGTAATCGGATTTTTCATGTAAGTCAAATAGAAACTAATGATGGTAACGTCACTTATGATGGTAGTGCAACTTATCGTGGAGTTGCTATCCTGGCCCAGCGTGAGATCCCGGAAGTAGAAGCATTCACCAAATTCAACTGGGGAGTAGAGTACTTGATTTCGGTGGAAAATGAGACAGGAGAATTAAAGCAGTTCAATCAGACCGGGATATTTTCCGCTGATACGGCTTTTACCGACATATTCAATTTGCAGCCGCTTGCTGGTAATCTGGAGAAGGCATTGGATGAGCCTGCTTCAGTGATCATTAATCGTTCCATCGCAGAAAAGTACTTCGGATCGATCGATGTGATAGGACGCACCATTAAGGGTAGAGTCTCATGGGGAGCAGAAACCAACTGGACGGTGGCTTGTGTGGTGGAGGACCTGCCTCGAAGTGCATCCAGACGATTCAATATACTGGTCAGTGGTCACGAAGACCTGACCAATCTCTGGGAAAATGCAGAGTATAATCAGTTTGTGCTGCTTAGAGAAGGAAAAGATGCTGAATTGGTGGCAGAGAAAATTACCAGAGCGGTCAATGCCTTACCGATGTTTCAGGACGAGAATCGAAGCATTGTCATCACACTCGATCCGATTAAACCGGAACTATCCAAGTTTGAGCTTTTCCTGATCTCAACAGGAATCCTGATCATGGTTTTGTCTTGGATCAGCTTTACGAACCTCTCCATCGTGCAATTCATGCAGCGACAAAGAGAAATGTTCATTCGGCGGTCCATTGGTGCCGACAACTCAGGATTGGTCAAACAATTTTTAGTAGAAACAGGAGGGGTTGTGATGATCGCATTGGCCATATCCTTGGTTTTGCTCTATTTCGTAAAGGATTACTTTCAGGGATTGACCGATGGACATCTATTGCCATTGTTAGGTGATGAATATTTTCTGAATACGCTGTTCATTGTTGTCTTTATCATCGGAGCTTTGCTGCCTTCTGGTTACGTGATGAGTACGTTCTTGATCCGGCACAAAACCACACTTCAGGAATCGAAGCAAGCCAGATTCAATGCAGGCGCTCGTCGGAGAAAAGTCCTGGCTGGATTGCAATTCGGGATCGCCATCATGATGATCACCTTTACCTATGTGATTGATCTGCAGATGGATTTCCTTTCAGGAATGAGCAAAGGAGTCAATTTGGAAAACAAACTGATCATCAAACCGCCGAAAGATGTGTGGCAAGGAAAGGGGCGTAGAGCACGAGCTTTGAGCAATGAGCTGTCCCAGTTGTCCTGGGTTAATCATGTTTCTTCATCCACTACAATTCCTGGGCAGGCCTATCGACAGGAAGTGAATTACCATATTCAGGGAACGGAAAATGAAGTATTGATGTACGTGAATAATATCAATCCCCAATTCCTGCCAGCTTATGAGATTGAGGTCCTGGCCGGGGAGAATTTTCCATCGCAGGGTGGTCCATCCAACCGCAGCAAAGTACTTATCAATTTAGTATCCATGAAGGCGCTAGGCTTGGAACTGTCCAATGCGATCGGACAAAAGATTGTGGATGAAGAGCAGGAAACGTATACCATCATCGGTGTGGTACTGGACTATCACAAAACCTCTCCTAAGGAAAAGATCGGTCCCATGATATTTAGGTTCAATGCGGTCCGCGGATATTTTACAGTCAATTTTAATGAAGAGAATCCTCCAACAGAACAATCGTATGCAGAGCTGGAATCCATCTGGCGAGACATCTACGCCGAAATGCCCTTTGAGTATTTCTTGTTGTCTTCCTATTATGATTATCAATTTGGCCAGGAAGACCAACTGCTGGGTGTCATGCGCGTTTTCACCTTCGTGGCGATCTTTTTGGCTTGCTTTAGCCTGATCGGGCTTTCCATTTTTGAAATGGCCAACAGCAAACTCGAAGTAGGCGTAAGGAAAACATTCGGTGCCTCCTCACTGATCATTGGCTCACACCTCCTGAAAAGATACCTGACCCTCTTTGTGGTGGCCATTCTGGTTGTTTTGCCAGTTATCTACTACCTCACTGGCCAGTGGCTCAATGACTTCAGCTACCGCATTCAGGTAACACCTCTGCACATTCTGGTCCCTGCGGCAGGTTTATTGTTTATTTCCTTCAGCAGCATTGCTATCCAAATCTTCAAACTCAGTAGGGTCAATCCCGTGAAGGTTTTGCGGGAGGGGTAAATAAGATCGTAACAAAAGCCCAAAAAGGTCCGTCATTCCTGACGTAGTTCAGGAATCTCAATAATGGATGTGCTAAATGATTTTGAGATTCCCGATCAAGCCGGGAATGACGTATAAAGCCTTTTTGTGCTTAGTTGTAAGGCGCCTTCGGATCAATTATATTTTATTTTCTAATCAAAAGGATTCCAATACGGGTTATGCATCACAATCGTAACATCAAACTAAATATATTCGTATTTCAATTATATAATTAATTTAATTATACTATCTTTGATTAAGTTCATTGAAGAAAGATGGCGGATATACGAATTACATTACAAGAATTGAAGATCCTTTCTGTACTGGTGGCAGGTCGTGAAATGTATGGTTATGAGATCAAGAAAGAACTGGAGGACAACATTTTGCTTGGAGGACTGTACAATGTCCTGAAGCAACTTGAAAGAAAAGAATTGGTCAAATCCCGCTGGGGAACCGAAGAAGTTACCGAAGGCGCCCGCCGACGTTATTATGAGATTACCGGAGAGGGTAGCAGAGTACTGCGAGAAGCTCAGGAGTTTTTTATGGTCAAATGGGGAGTTCAAACTGTGTCTTATGAGGAATAGAACTAATAAGTCAGGTAGAGTAGCTAAGTTGGAAGGGGAAATTGCAATGCTTCGAAACAATGCTTCACGTGAATACTATGCTTATGATTGGCAACAACTGGTTAATAAAAGTAAGAAGTTGAATAAGGAATTGGAAAAGCTTCTTGATGAAGAGAGAATGGAGAAATTTCTTGAAAAAGGGCATGAGTCAATTCTGGCAAACTGGTCCGATCGAGGGATGGAATTATCAAATCGTATCAAGACCAAGAAAAAAGCGTACATTCGTTCATTGGCTTATATTCTTCCAAAAACAGTTCGCCTAGAATACCTCGCTGACATTCACGACATTAAACAAGACATGAAGGAGCAAGGCCTCAAGAATTGGTGGATTAATATGATTCTTTTCTTGAATTTCACTTCCGTTGTTTATCACGCTTACAAATTCAAGCTATCAGGATATTTCTACCGCATGCCTACGGCTGAGGAAGAGAAGGAAAAGGCAAGAAATAATTAATCTTTTGCAGCTGCTCAAATTTGATAGAAGCACTCTATCGTTGCTGGTTTATTGATTTTGGTTGCGGAACTTTTAGAAACTATAAGCCAAAATCCAAAAGCACATCTAAGCTTATTTGCAGTATCTGCCTTTTCGTTGAGTTTCAATTATTTAGGAGTGCTAAACCAAAAAACAACAACAAGAACCGAATTAATCGAAGTTTTCTGTATATTTCCAAAACAGGGGACGATTTGAAGAATGTTAGCCTAAAAATGTTCCTGAAGCTCGCTTATCGCCGATTTGTAGAAATTTAATCGACTTTTGAAATAGTAGCGAGGGGGGGACTTGAACCCCCGACCTCCGGGTTATGAATCCGACGCTCTAACCAGCTGAGCTACCTCGCCAGATGTGGCTCTTTTTAAAAGAGGTGCAAAACTAATGAGATTTTGCAAGGAGGAGTTGGCGATAGTGTTTTTTTTTATACCTTGATCAAAATTTTTTAGTGTATGGCTAAGAATAAGTTTATAGGAGAATATGATTTTCGTGCATCCAAGAAGATGCTATACCCCTATATATCAACAGCATCCGGCCTCTCGCAGTGGTTTGCTGACGATGTAAACGTCAATAATGAAGACAAAGTCTACACAATCATCTGGGACGGTGAGGAAAATAAGGCCAAGATGGTCTCTAGTCGCGCCAACCACCACGTGAAGTTTGAATTCCTGGATACGGAAACTGATGAAGATGATGTCAACTATGTGGAAATGAAGTTCGATGTGAGTGAAATGACACAGGAGCTTTTTCTACGCGTGACCGACTTTTCAGACATGGATGATGAGGAAGCCAGCGAACTTTGGGACAGCCTCATACATGATCTCAAAGAAATTGTAGGCGGGTAACGTCCAACAAAATAACTTTGCGTTCGTTGTACCAACGAATGAAATTTAACAGCTACGTGACGTATGGGCATTAAGAAGATCGATAAGCTGATTATTAAGTCTTTTATCAATCCGTTTTTGCTAACGACGATTGTCGCGACCTTCATCCTTCTGATCCAGTACATGTTGAAGTATTTCGATGATTTTGTTGGGAAGGATCTTGGGTTTTCTGTATTTGGAGAACTGATCTTCTATTTCAGTCTCAATATGCTGTCCGTTTCCCTACCTCTGGGTGTGTTAGTCTCATCATTGATGACCTTCGGGAATCTAGGGGAGCATTTCGAATTGACGGCCATCAAAGGTTCAGGTATTTCGTTGCTACGTGCTTTAAGACCGATTTTCTTTTTCGTGGTGGTATTGGCGGTAGGAGCCTTCTATTTCAATAATTATGTGGTCCCCGCGGCAAACCTCAAAGCGTACAGCCTGCTTTATGATATTAAACATACCAAGCCCGCATTAGACATCAAACCTGGGGTTTTTTATAATGGAATTCCGGACTACAGCATCAAGGTGAAGGAGAAGCTTCCTGATAATCAGACTTTGAAAGAAGTGTTGATCTACGATCATACCCAGAAGCTGGGTAACAAGTCGTTGATCATTGCGGATTCCTCCAGAATGTATACGTTCTTTAATGATCGCTACCTGAAATTGGAACTGTTCAATGGACATGCAGTTGCTGAAGAGAAGAAGAATGCTGACCCCATTGACTATTTCTACCGAACCTCTTTTGATCAGATGGAGATCGTGTTTGATCTATCGTCATTTGGATTGAAAGACACGGATGAAAAGCTGTTTCGTAATAATCGCCAGATGAAAAATGTGGCAGAACTAACTGAAGACATTGATTCCCTTGGAAGAATGTACGATAAGGGATTAATGCGATTCCGCAATTCTATGAGGAACAGCCTCCGGTACAGTGTGGCAGATTTGTTTGAGGAAGTAGATCTTTCCATTTATGATCGCACACTAATAATACCGGAAGAGGCTCCAATGGACAGTATCCCGGCTGATAGCATACAAGCGGATACCTCAAGGATGATGCAAGCATCTATACTTTCCCTGGCTTTCATTGATTGGTTTTGGAAGCAGGATACCCTGAAAAAATTTGATCGGAAGGAATTGCAGGAAGAGCTAAGAGCGGATGATGTCGAATTTGATGAAGCCACCTTGAGAAATGAATTTGATCTTTCGCAGGAGAATGTTGATTCGATTCGAAACGCGGCATTGCAAAGTTTGCCGCCGCATCAACGGAAGAATCGTACACGAACTAAAGTCAAGCCTAAAGTCAAGTCCATTGCGATGATTCCTATTCCTGAATTGACGAATGAGATATTGGATAGAGAATTTAAGCAGACCTATAAGAAACAAGGAGTGATCGATTATGCCTTGAGTCAGGCCCGCTCGATCAAATCACAATTGGGGAGTGTTAATTCCAACCTAAATGGATTGTGGTTGAACCACAACAAGTTTTCGGTAGAGAAATACAAGAAGTATAGCATGGCATTCGCCTGTGTGGTGATGTTCCTGATTGGTGCACCTCTGGGAGCCATCATCAAAAAGGGAGGGTTAGGAGTACCAGTGATCGTATCTATCTTCTTTTTCATTATTTACTATGTGCTGACCATTACTACCGAGAAGTGGGCGAAGGCTGGAGTTACGGATCCATTCTTCTCAGTTTGGATTGCTGATTTTACACTCCTTCCGATCGGTTTATTTTTCCTGAGACAGGCAAGAATTGATGCCAGATTGTTCGAAACTGACTTCTACAATGTGGTGATTGATAAATTCAAGACAAAATTCCAGAAAAAGAGAGCGCAATAAACCTTTGGTTTTGATAAAGGATAATTCTAAATTTGCGCTTTGATTTAGAAGAATAGAAGAACGAGAATCTAAATAATGTATTTAACGAAAGAAAAAAAGGAAGAACTTTTCACTCAATTTGGAAAGGCACAGCAAGATACAGGATCTCCTGAATCTCAAATTGCTTTGTTCACCTTCCGTATCAATCACCTTACTCAGCACCTGAAGTCGAACAAGAAAGATTACGGTTCCAGACTAGGGCTTCTGAAATTAGTAGGAAAGCGAAGAAGATTACTAGATTATCTGTACAAGAACGATATCGAAAGGTACAGAAGCATTATTGCTAAGCTGAATATCAGAAAATAAGAATTTAAGAAAGGGAATCCTGATGATTCCCTTTTTTGTTTTTTCCCTTCTTGGCGGGTTTCCAGCCCTGCTACACGACCTATTTCATTACAAGAAAATTCATTTTACATGCTTCCTAATTTTAAGCAAAAGACATTCAATCTGCCCGATGGTCGGGAGATTACGATAGAAACCGGCAAGTTGGCCAAGCAAGCCGATGGTTCAGTAATGGTCAGAATGGGCGACGCCATGTTGCTAGCGACCGTAGTTTCTAAAAAAGACGCAGGAGAAGACGTTGATTTCCTTCCCCTGTCTGTTGATTATCAAGAAAAATTTGCCTCTGCCGGTAAAATCCCCGGTGGATTTCTGAAAAGAGAAGGTAAACTCTCTGATCATGAAGTATTGATCTGCCGTTTGGTTGATCGAGCACTTCGACCTTTGTTCCCTAGCGATTACCACGCGGATACTCAGGTAATGATCTCATTGATTTCCAATGATGAGAAAGTAGCTCCTGATGGGCTAGCCGCTTTTGCTGCTTCTGCTGCACTGGCTGTCTCTGACATTCCTTTCAACGGACCTATTTCTGAGGTTCGTGTGATCAAAATAGGGGATGAGTACAAAATCAACCCTTCCGTGGAAGAAGCAGCCGAAGCAGTTCTTGATCTGATCGTTGCTGCCGACATGACCAACATCATGATGGTGGAAGGTGAGATGAAAGAAGTACAGGAATCTGACATGATCGAAGCACTGAAAACTGCTCATGATGCGATCAAAGTACAATGCCAGGCCCAAATCGAGTTAGCGGAAGCTGTAGGTAGCCAGGAGAAGCGTGAGTACAATCACGAAAGCAGCGATGAAGAGCTGTTGGCAAAAATCAAAGAAGCCTGTTACGACAAAGTATATGACATTGCGAAGCAAGGTCTTGCTGATAAAAAGAAAAGAGGCGAGCTCTTCAAAGGAGTTAAAGAAGAGTTTGTTGCCACTTTGGGCGAAGAGCACGAGTACAGCGATTTCCTGATTGGGAA
This sequence comes from Cytophagales bacterium, assembly GCA_033344775.1. NCBI lineage: Bacteria > Pseudomonadati > Bacteroidota > Cytophagia > Cytophagales > Cytophagales bacterium. The sequence continues at coordinate 186,597 of JAWPMT010000002.1, forward strand.
ATATTTCCATGATGTAGAGAAAGATGCGATAAGAAACTGCGTGTTGGATACCAAAGTACGTTTGGACGGACGTCAAACGACTGAGATCCGACCAATCTGGTGTGAAACCAACTACTTACCTTCTGCACACGGTTCTTCTGTGTTCACCAGAGGTGAGACCCAATCGTTGACTACCGTAACACTAGGTTCTAAGCTCGATGAGCAGATGATCGATGGTGCTACCAAGTCAGGGTACAATAAATTTATCTTGCATTACAACTTCCCTGGATTCTCTACTGGAGAGGTTCGTCCTAATCGTGGACCAGGTAGAAGGGAAGTAGGGCACGGTAACCTTGCGATGAGAGCATTGAAACCAATGCTTCCTTCTGAAGATGACAATCCTTACACCATTCGTGTAGTATCCGATATTTTAGAATCCAATGGTTCTTCTTCTATGGCAACTGTTTGTGCTGGAACCATGGCCTTGATGGATGCTGGTATTCACATCAAGCGACCTGTTTCAGGTATTGCGATGGGAATGATCTCTGATCCTGAGACAGGTAAATATGCCATTCTTTCGGATATTCTTGGTGATGAAGATCACCTTGGTGATATGGACTTCAAAGTAACTGGTACAACAGAAGGGATCACTGCTTGCCAGATGGACATCAAAGTAGATGGCCTGCCTTACGAAGTATTGACAGAAGCTTTGATGCAAGCTAAAGAAGGACGATTGCATATCCTTGAGAAGATCTCAGAGACCATTACTGAGCCTAGAGCGGAATTGAAGCCAAATGCGCCAAGACTTGTTTCTATCAAGATCGAAAGAGACATGATCGGTGCGGTGATCGGGCCTGGTGGAAAAGTGGTTCAGGAGATCCAAAGAGAAACTGGAGCGACTGTAGTGATCGAAGAAACCAAGGAAGGTGGCTTGGTGAACATCTTTGCTTCAGGCAAAGAGCCATTAGACGCGGCTTACCAGTGGGTTAAAAATATCGTTGCTGTTCCTGAAGTAGGAGAGGTCTATGAAGGGAAGGTAAAATCGATCATGCCATTTGGTGCATTTATCGAATTCTTGCCAGGAAAAGAAGGTTTGCTGCACATTTCTGAGATCAAATGGGAGCGTATCGACAAGATGGATGGTGTGCTTGAAGTAGGTGAAGAACTGAAAATCAAGCTGCTGGATGTCGATAAGAAAACCGGAAAATTCAGACTGTCTAGAAAAGTTTTATTGCCTAAACCCGAAAGAAAACCAAAAGCTGACTAAATTTATTGGCGGTAGGTCACCTAAATAAAAATTTTATTTGGGTGACTCATAATTTAAACACACTTACTACACACACCGCCAAACTATGAGACAGCTCAAAATTAGTAAGCAGATTACTAATAGGGAGAGTGCCTCCCTTGATCGTTATTTGCAAGAAATCGGTAGAGTCGAATTGATCACTGCCGAGGACGAAGTTGAGTTAGCCCGCCGTATTCGGGAGGGCGATTCCCTAGCACTTGAAAAATTGACCAAAGCAAACCTCAGGTTTGTGGTATCTGTTGCAAAGCAGTACCAGAACCAGGGATTGACTTTAGGTGATTTGATTAATGAAGGTAACCTGGGTTTGATCAAAGCTGCACAACGCTTCGATGAAACCCGAGGTTTCAAATTCATTTCTTACGCCGTATGGTGGATCCGACAATCCATTTTACAGGCGCTTGCCGAACAATCACGCATCGTTCGCCTTCCGCTCAATCGGGTGGGATCGCTGAACAAAATGTCCAAGGCTTTCACGGAACTAGAGCAGCGTTACGAACGCGAACCTTCTCCAGCGGAAATCGCGGAAATGATGAATGTATCCGAGGATGAAGTGTTGGACACCATTAAAATCTCAGGAAGGCATGTTTCCATGAATGCACCTATGGGAGATGAAGATGGCCAGACCTTACTAGATACCATGCGTTGCGAAGAGGACCATATTCCTGATGATGCCCTCATTTCTGATTCCCTGGTTCGAGAAGTTGATCGCGCAGTTTCAACGTTGACACCTCGTGAGACAGACGTCATTCAGCTTTATTTTGGATTGACGGGCGCAGAACCTTTAACGCTGGAAGAAATCGGAGAAAAGTTCGATTTGACCCGCGAAAGGGTACGTCAGATCAAGGAAAAGGCGATACGAAGATTGCGCCAGACCTCAAGAAGCAAGTCGTTGAAAACTTACTTAGGGTAAACACCCGGACAAATCTTGAATTTCCAGTATTTTCGTGGACCCAAAATGTGATTATCCACGTTAGGAAGGAAAATTGAAGGTTATGAGTGAGAAAGTTCAAGTATTAATCATCGGGTCCGGTCCAGCCGGTTTTACGGCAGCTATCTATGCAGCGCGGGCTGGGTTGAAACCTGTACTTTATCAGGGAGGTCAGCCTGGTGGGCAATTGACCATCACTACAGATGTAGAAAACTATCCGGGATACCCGGAAGGAGTGATGGGACCTCAAATGATGGTAGATTTCCAAAAGCAGGCAGAAAGGTTCGGAACAGACATTCGATATGGGATGGTCACTTCTGTTGATTTCTCTTCCTGGCCACTGAAGGCCACTGTCGACGAGAAGAACGAGATCGAAGCAGAATCTGTGATTATTTCTACCGGTGCTTCTGCCAAGTGGCTGGGAATCGATAAAGAGGAAAAATTGAATGGTCGTGGTGTATCTGCATGTGCGGTATGCGATGGCTTTTTCTATAAAGGACAAGATGTAGTGATTGTTGGTGCTGGTGATACAGCAGCTGAGGAAGCAACCTACTTATCTAAGTTGGCTAACAAAGTTTATATGTTGGTCAGAAGAGATGAGATGCGAGCATCAAAGATCATGCAACAGCGTGTGAAAAGCGCACCGAACATCGAAATTCTTTGGAATACTGAGACTGATGAGTTGATGGGAGATGAAGAATTGACTGGTGTTCGAGTGGTTAACAACCAAACGGGAGAGAAGAGAGATCTGGATGCCACCGGATTCTTTGTAGCGATCGGTCATCAGCCAAATACGGATATCTTTAAGGATTGGTTAAAGATGGATGAAAGTGGTTACATCATTACAGAGCCAGATTCTTCAAAGACCAATGTTCCTGGGGTTTTCGCGACTGGAGATGCACAAGATAAGATCTACCGACAAGCAGTAACTGCTGCGGGCAGTGGCTGTATGGGTGCGTTGGATGCCGAGAAATTCCTCGCTGAAAAAGAACTCGAACTTCAGGAAACTGAACTTGCGTAAACTATTCATCTCTTTTTAGAGTTATCATAAAACAAGCTGTGGAAATGTCTTATTGACGTTTTCACAGCTTTTTTATTGCCAAATTTTGATCATGCAAAAACTAGATTTGTTAGCGATTGCCGCTCACCCTGATGATGTGGAATTAGCCTGTGCCGGAACGTTGATCTCACATATCAAGCGTGGATACAAGGCCGGAATTGTGGATCTTACCCGTGGAGAAATGGGAACCAGAGGAACGCCCGAACAACGCCTGCAAGAAGCGGATGATGCCGCAAAAGCCATGGGCCTTACGGCACGAGAAAATCTGGGGTTGAGGGATTCTCATTTCATAAATGACAATGAAACGCAACTAGAAGTGATCAAAGTCATTAGAAAGTATCAACCAGAAATCGTGATCACGAATGCCCCTTATGACCGACATCCTGACCATGGACGTGGTTCTCGATTAGTAGAGGATTCATTCTTTAAATCCGGCCTAAGGATGATTGAAACGGTGTTAGACGGTGAGCAGCAAGAGCCCTGGAGGCCCAAGAAGCTTTATCATATGATCCAGAGCGTGTCCCTGGAACCAGACTTTATTGTTGACATATCCGATAGCCACAATCAAAAGCTGGAAGCCATTCGTGCTTACAAGTCACAGTTTTTTGATCCGAATAGTAAGGAACCGGAGACTTACATCTCCAATCCCCAGTTCATGAAAATGATCGAAGCACGCGCTATAGAGTACGGTCACCGAATTCAGGTGCAGTACGGCGAAGGCTTCAAACAAAATCAGTTCATCGGAGTAAAGAACCTCTTTGATTTGGCTTAGGGAGGCATTTTAAATGGCCGATAAGCTATCATCCTTTCAAAAAATTTAAATATCAACTTGATCGTTATTCCGGTTTCTGTAACGTAGTGAAGGAATACCGGAATCTCAATCAAAAGAGTATCTTCTAAATTAAATTGAGATTACGGCAGATCAATGGTCTTCTATTGCCGATGGCAATTGTTCAGTGATCGCCGGAATGACGGGAATTCTTTTATGACGATAAGGTGATCCTCTAATTCAAATGGTTTCAATCCACTTCAAAGAACAGATTCAAGTGTCAGGTTGAACCTATTTGGGTGTCAGGCTGAGTTTATCGAAGCCCTGATCCCAATCCCTTATCTCAACCAACTTATCCTCCATCGTCCCTTCAAGCCCCAATTTCCAATATTGAACATCTAACCACTGAATGGCCTCTTCCAGAGGAATATTTGGATAATGATGATCTCTGGTAAAATGAACATATTTCAGTGCTCTGAAAGCATCCCACCAGGAGAAGAACCGCTTCTTAAAAGTTTCCCTATTAGATGCATTTCTGTGCATTTCCTTTAACGCAACTTCAAATCCATGTTCCTCATGAAAAGCGACAATAGTCTCAGGTAAGTTTACCTCCTGATGTTCGTGTAATTGTTCGACCTGTGAAAAAAGCGCTTTCAAGTCTACAAAACTTTCCGGGGCATACACTTCATATTGTTCCAGCTGTGAAATCTTCGCGAGTGCTATTCCTGTCCCGAAAGGAACTCGATCTGATTCTCGAGCAGAGGGATAGATCATTGTATTGTTGATCTCTCCAAATTTGCAATGTGGAATGATTTTGTGAAGAAAGTAGAAGTCTTCTCCTGCCTTTCGAGTGTTCATGCCACCATGTTTTTGATAGACAGAGGATCGAACAGATATGCACGACCCTAAGGTTTGATAGGCATATGGGAATTCCGCGAAGCGCAGTGCATCGATGTGATACCTTAAGAACAGTTCATATTGAATGATCTCGTTATTGGATAGGGGATGTTCATAGAAAATCACTCCTGCACCAAGCTGTTGCTGACGAAAAGTTTCCTCGATTACTTGGAAAAACCTCGGATCACATAAGCAATCAGCATCGTAACAGGTGATGATGCCATCCTTCCCCATTTCATTGAACCACCTCGCGGCTTCATCCATTCCCAGTTTCCTGGCCAGGCCGACTCCGGCTTTTTTTCGTGGTAGTACTGCATGATACACCACTAATTCCATAAAATCTGGAATTTCTAGTTGGTCCAGTTGCCGTATCGCTTGTTGATTGAGATCTGTAGCTGCTTCTTCGGCCTGTTCGGGCTCATTGACTACTATCAGTACCCAAACTTTAAAACCTGGTGCCTTACAAGCTGTGAGCGACCTAACAGCTTGTAGTAATTGTGGCTCCTTGTAACTCGGGAGAACTACAATAAGCTCAGTATCCGTAGGAGGGGTAATCTCAGGAAAAATGGGAGGCCCGTAAGCATACCTTTCGAAGTACTTCCATTGATCCATGATCATGGAGATAGTCGCTTGATGGTCCAGTCTCCACCTGTCTTTTCATACAGCAACCGGTCATGGAGTCGATTGGGTCGACCTTGCCAAAACTCGAAGGCTTCAGGTTCCACACGATAGCCACCCCAGAAATCAGGCAATGGGACTTTTCCACTTTTGAATTTCTCTTTCATTTCAGCCAGCTTCATTTCCAGAATACTTCTTGAAGAGATCACCTCACTTTGATGGGAGACCCATGCTCCCAATTGACTTCCAAAAGGCCTGGAAGTGAAATAGGCCAGAGATTCAGTGGTAGATACTTTGGTGGCCTTACCCAGGACCTTGACCTGTCTGTGTAACCCGTACCAGGGAAACAGGATACTCACCTTAGGTTTTTTGTCTATTTGTTGCGCTTTATTGCTTTTGTAATTGGTATAGAAAACAATTCCTTTTTCATCATAGGCTTTCATAAGCACGGTACGCTGATCCGGGAATCTATCCCCTTGAGTGGAAAGCACCATGGCATTGGGCTCCAACAACTCACCTGAAACCGCTTCTTCAAACCATTTTTTGAATTGAGCAAAGGGCGATTGTTCCGCAGAATCAATATCTAAATCAGCTCCTGAATATTCCTCTCTCAATGCGGCGACATCTATCTTCATTTCACAATCAATATGGACGGGAAATCATTTAAGTTTGAAGTTCAAAGATATATGAATGCAGTATAGAATTGACCTTTCTGTTCCAAGTAGTCAGGAGTGGGTAGATACAGTGATGAATGATTTTGATGCCTTTCTTGTCGATCATGCTAATTGTGAAAGGAAAGCATCCGCTATGGCCATGAGTTTTGTGGCAAAATACCCCGATAGACTGGAGATTATTCCTGAATTGATTGATACAGGGATTGAAGAACTGGAACATTTCAAGGATGTGTACCAGATCATGCAAGAGCGTGGAATTCAGTTGCCACCAGAAATGGGACAGGATTTTTATATCAAGGACTTACTCACATTTTGTCGTTCAGGTCGTGAAGAACGGTTCATGGATCGTTTGTTGTTGGCATCACTGGTGGAGACACGAGGCGCGGAGCGTTTCCGGTTGGTTTACGAAGCATTGGACCCAGGTCCGTTGAAAGACTTTTATCATCGTCTTTGGGCTTCCGAAGCGAGGCATGGTGAGATTTTTGTGAAAATGACTTTAAATTATTTTGAAGAAGCCCCAGTTTATGCGAGGTTGCAGGAAATGACAGAATACGAAGGAGGCGTCATTCAAAACTTACCGTTAAAACCAGCGTTGCATTAATATGGATTTCTTTTCCGCTGACAAAATTATTGAGCCAACTAAAGGTGATTTGCTCATTTCCGAGCCGTATTTACCTGATCCGAATTTCGAGAGAACAGTTGTCTTAATATGTGAACACGATGAGAATGGAACATTTGGATACGTGTTGAATAAGCAATCCCAATTGACCCTTTCAGAATTAGTAGAGGAGGCCGAGGGGTTTGATGCAAATGTTTTTGTAGGAGGCCCCGTACAAAAAGATAGTTTACACTTTATTCATCGGGCATCTGAAATGGCAGACAAAGAAAAAGAAATATTGCCAGGGGTTTATTGGGCCGGTGATTTCGATGATTTACTGCTCAAAATCAACACCAGACAGATTCATGCTAAAGATGTCCGGTTTTTTCTGGGCTATTCCGGATGGTCTCCTGGACAGCTGATGGAGGAATTAGAACAAAAGTCATGGATTGTTTGTAAGGGAGTTGGTCAGTCGATTGTTTTTGATACGGCTCCCGAAGACATGTGGCGTACGGTATTAAAACGAATGGGAGGGAAGTTTAAAATGATCGCAAGCTACCCGGTTGACCCACGATTGAATTAATAAGCTTTGGATCGGAGCTAATTATGTTAATTTTGAACTGCGCAGGTTTGAATTAAGATTTGAGATATGGAATTGCAAGATGGTATGCCGAATTCTGAGGAGAATCCTAAGAATTTGGAAAACGTTCAGCAAGAAGCTGAAAAACAAGAAGAGATTACAAACAACACCGAAACTTCAACGGAAGAAGTTCCTCAGGAGGAGCCCACTACGTCTGATGATTCCTCTGTAGCATCTGAAGGAGATGTACAGGAATCGGTGGTGGAAGAGCAGTCACTAGTCGCTGAAGAGGTAACTCCGCAGGAAAATGTGGAGTCTTCATCAACGGAAACACAAGAAATTGATCAACCGGAAGATGTTCCCGCTGAAAGTTCAGGGGCGGAAGAAGCGGTTGAACCAGTGCCAGAGGGTACGACATCCGATTCAACTCAGGAAGAGGGACAAGCTGAAGTTGAAACTTCCACTGAAGAAGTAAAGTCGGAAGAAGTTTCGGAACAAACTGAAGCTACCGATCCTGTTGTGGCAGAAGAGGTTACAGCCGAGAATCCAGCTACGGCCCAAACCGACGAAGAAGCAGTAGAGGAAGAAGAACTTGAAGAAATTGACTTTTCAGCTAAGACCAAAGCTGAATTATTGGCGTTTGCGATTGATCTCAATAACCATGATCAGATCCGCCGCTTAGATAAATACCTGAAGCCGCTCAAAGCGAGGTTCGACAAAGTATTCATTGAAGAGCGACAGACCGCATTGGATGCTTTTGTAGCGGAAGGTAACGAACGCGATGATTTTGAATTCAGAGGAGATGACGAATCCAGAAAGTTTCAGGATTATTATGATCTTCTTAGGGAGAAACGTAATAAGCATCACGCGGAGTTTGAGAAAAGAAAAGAGGATAATCTAAAGCACAAAGAAGAGATCCTCGAAAAAATCCGGGAGCTGATCGACGGAGAAGAAACGGACATTAGTATTAAGGCCGTTCGAGAACTGCAGAATGAGTGGAAAACGGTAGGTCCGGTTCCAGGCCAGCACAATAAGACCCTTTGGGCAAATTATAACGCTTTGCTGGACAGGTTCTACGATGCTCGCAGTATCTACTTTGAATTAAAAGACCTTGATCGAAAAAAGAACCTACAGTTAAAGCTGGACATTTGCGCCAAAGCAGAAGCGCTGGATGCGGTTGAGAGCGTGAAAGATGCAGTCATTCAGTTGAATGAATTGCATGAGGAATTTAAGCATGTGGGGCCTATTCCACGTGAGCAACAAGAGGAGGTTTGGCAAAGATTCAAGACTGCCTCTGATAAGATCTACGTGAAGCGTAAGGGATATGTGGACGATCTCAAGAAAGCTTTCGTAGAGAATCTTGAAAAGAAAATGCAACTGGTTGAAGAGGTTGAGCAGTTCATTAAATTTGATTCGGATCGAATCAGTGCCTGGAATAAGAAAACTAAGGAGATCCAGGAGTTGCAGAAAAAGTGGGAAGCTGTAGGAGGTATTCCACGTGAAAAAGCCAAGGAAGTCAACAAGCGCTTCTGGGCAGGATTCAAAGGGTTCTTTGCTAACAAGAGTGCGTTCTTTAAAAAGTTTGAAGCCCAGCGTGGAGATAATTTGAAGATCAAACAAGGTTTGGTAGAAGAGGCCAAGGCACTACAGGGCAATACAGATTGGGTAGCGACTACCGATAAATACAAGCGATTACAGGCACGTTGGAAAGAAGTGGGGCCAGTTCCTGAGAAATACCGTACGAGTATTTATGAGGAATTCAAAGCCGCTTGTGATCATTTCTTTGATCAGCGCCGAGCTCAAAACCAGGAGCAAAACCAGGAACAGGAAGCCAACCTCAAGGTGAAGCTTCAGGTTTGTGATTCGATTGATGCCATTGCCGGGGAAGGTAAGGTTGATCTCGATGTAGTATATGGATTGTTGGATCAATTCCATGAAGCAGGGTTTGTTCCCCGCCACAGCATGAAGAAGGTTCAGAACCGATTTACAGAAGTGACCAAAAAGCTGATGAGCATTGATTCTCTGGAAGAAGATGATCGTCAGGACCTGAAGATCAACATCGAAGTTGGCAAGATCAAAGGTGGACCTCATGCTGATCGTAAGATCTTCCGTAAGGAGAATTCACTGAAGAGGAAAATTGAGAACCTGGAAAGTGATATCAGCACCTGGAAAAATAACCTGGAGTTTTTTGCTTCATCCAAGGCTGCGGATCAGTTGAAGCAGGATTTTGAGACTAAAATTGTGAAAGCCTCGGAGGAGTTGGATGAGTTGAAGAAGGAACTTCGAATGGTTCGTAATTCTTAATGAATAAAAATTCATTTTAGCATTTGGTAAACTCAAACGAGTTTCTATATTTGCACTCGCTTTGAAAAACAGGGAAACAAAAAAGCCCTTTCAAAGTAAGGAAAGCCTCCTTAGCTCAGCTGGTAGAGCAACTGACTTGTAATCAGTAGGTCATTGGTTCGATCCCGATAGGAGGCTCATAAAACCCGATAGAGATATTGGGTTTTTTTGTTTTCAGCAAGATGCAAAAACAATCAACTACCAATAATATATTTTGCATAACAACTTTCCGATCGATCCATTACTTTCGCTGAAATATCTGAAAGACTTTAAATCTCATTAGTGAGAACATTTAGCTGTCAGACAAATAATTGCAGTATGAAATTCACGCTATACTTCACTTTGTTGGTGCTTTCGTTATCAGCATTCTCTCAGGAAGACTATCAATGGAAAGGAAAATTTGAGCAGATCGATCCGATGCTGCCGGCTCCTAATACCTACCGTTCGGGTTCTGGGGCACCGGGTGAGGGATATTGGCAACAACAGGCTGATTATAAGATCAAAGTGTCTTTGGATGAAAAGGCGCAGAAGATCAAGGGAAGTGAGACCATCACCTACACCAACAACTCCCCTCATACCTTGACTTATCTATGGTTACAGCTGGATCAAAACGTACGTCAAAATGACAATTTGGCGGATCAGACTAAAGCCAACCGAATCTATGACTCCATTCCGGCAAAGTATACTCAAGGTTACCTTGGTGGACTGGATTTTGATTGGGGCTACCAGATAGATTTTGTGAAAAATGCCCAGGGCAAGGATATGGAGTACATCATCAATTACACGATGATGAAAGTGGTATTGGAATCAGGTTTGAAGACTGGTGAAAGTGTAGCAATACAAATAGATTGGTCTTATATCATCAATGATCGACAGATCGATGGAGGAAGAAGTGGTTATGAGTACTTCCCGAAAGATGATAACAACCTGTACACCATTGCTCAATTTTTCCCAAGAATGGCGGTATACGATGATGTCAATGGATGGCAAAACAAACAGTTTCTCGGAGATGGTGAGTTTGCCTTGCCTTTTGGGGACTATGAAGTAGAAATCACTGTTCCTGCTGATCATATTGTGGCCGCCAGTGGTGTCCTGCAAAATGAAAGTGAAGTATTGTCTAAAGAACAGTTGGAGCGTTTCACCAGGGCAAAGACCACTTTTGATCAACCTGTCTTCATTGTTACTGAAGAAGAAGCGCGTCAAAATGAAAAAAGTGGAACCTCCAAACAAAAGACTTGGCGTTATAAAGCCGATGATGTAAGAGATTTTGCTTTCGCTTCTTCCAGGAAATTCATCTGGGATGCTCAGGCAGTGCAGCTTGATGGTAAAACACCTCTGGCTATGTCATTCTATCCGAAAGAAGGTAATCCACTTTGGGAAGAAGAATCCACAAAGGCCGTTAAGAACACCCTGGAGTTTTATTCAGAACGAACCTTCGATTACCCTTATCCAGTGGCGATTTCGGTACATACAGCCAGTATTGGTATGGAATATCCGATGATCTGCTTCAATTATGGTCGACCGAACGATGATGGAACTTACTCACCCAGGAAAAAGGCTGGTATGATCGAAGTGATCATCCACGAAGTAGGTCACAACTTTTTCCCAATGATTGTGAATTCAGATGAAAGACAATGGGCGTGGATGGATGAAGGGATTAATACTTTCATGGAGAAAGAGACGAAAAGGGTTTTATATCCGGAGATATATGAGAACGATACCTGGGGAACCCCGAAAGGATTGTCGAACTACATGAAAGGGGATAAGAAATATATTCGGCCGATCATGACCAATCCCGAGCAGGTCATGCAATTGGGTTATAATGCATACGGTAAGCCTTCAGCAGCTTTGACAGTATTGCGAGAGTTAGTCATGGGGCCTGAACTGTTCGATGCAGCTTTCAAGGAGTATTCGGTCCGGTGGGCCTTTAAGCATCCACAACCTGCGGATTTCTTCCGAACGATGGAAGATGCTTCAGCGGTGGACTTAGACTGGTTCTGGAATGGCTGGTTCTATTCCAGGGACTTTGTGGATGTGGGTATCGAAGAAGTGAAATGGTACCGACTGAAGGATGATAAGAAATCGGTAGAAAAAGACCTTACAGTAGCAACCGGCAACCTCGGAGAGAGCAATGAAAAGACTTATGATTTTGGCAGTGAACCTGAAGAGTTTTTCGTCAGGAATACACCCTATGGCGGTGAGTTCAGAAGTAGAACCGATGACAAATCGATATTCAAGAAATTATCCGATAAGAATTTCTATCAGGTAAAACTTCAGAACAAAGGAGGATTGGTTACGCCTGTTTTACTGGAATTTCATTTTGCGGATGGATCGACAGAGATCAAAAAAGTACCTGCTGAGATCTGGCGCTACAATGAAGAAGAGGTAACCAAAGTCTTTGCTTTCAAAAAGCAGGTACAAAAGATTGTGCTGGATCCGTCCTTGATGACAGGTGATGCTGAAGCAGAAGATAACGTGTTTCCACGAGAGCCTGGCAATTCAAAGTTTGACAAATTCAAGAAGTCAAAGGATGAATAACCATTCTTCGGTTTGTTCAATACAACTTCTTTGATGGTGTTTTATTATGATTATGTAGTTTTGGTATTTAATAGTTGCCTTAACAAATAATAATCATGCCCCTGCATTTTAAACCTTACCTACTTAATCAAGCAACCTATAAAGGGGGAAAAGCCCGAGATGAGGATTCTAAGCAAAAGATCTACAAATTATCCTCCAATGAGAACCCGATAGGGGCCAGTCCGCTGGCCATTGAAGCGTTAACTAAACATGCGCATACGGCATTCGAATATCCTGAAGCTACTAATCAGGAATTTCATGAGGCACTGGAAAGTTTTTATAATGGCAAAGTCAGGGCAGAACAATTCATCACCACAAATAGTGGAGTAGCGAACATCGAGATGGTGATGCGCGGCTTTCTGGAGCCAGGAACACAATTTATCTATTCAAGTCCGGCATTTATCGCGTATCGAGGTTTTGGCGAGAAAATGGGAGCGGAAGCTGTGGATGTGCCTTTGGTGGGGGAACACTTTGAATTGGATGTGGATGGTATTCTGGAGGCGATCAATGAAAAGACCCGTCTCATTTTGATCACTAGTCCCAATAACCCTACAGGAACTCACATTCCGAAATCCAAAATTGATGGATTGATCAACAAGCTTCCTGATCATGTTGTGCTGCTATTTGATGAGGTCTATTATCAATTCGCAGATGCTGAAGACTATGTTCGAGCTACTCCTTATATAATGGATGGGAAAAACGTGGTGGCGATCAATAGCTTTTCCAAAGCCTATGGACTGGCAGGTTTAAGAGTGGGTTATTCTTACAGTACGCCGGAGATATCAGGATATCTGAGAAATCTGAGAAGGCCATTCATGGTGAATACTTTGAGCATGAAAGCAGCAATGGCCGCATTAAAAGATGAAGCTTTCATCAACCAGACGGTGAAAGTAGTTCACGAAGGAAGAGAATATTTGTACGAAGAGTTAGCTCGACTAGGATGTCAATTTTGGAAGACGCAGGCCAATTTTATTTTGATCAAACCTGAAATGAGCTCAACGGATTTTGTAGGAAAAATGGCAGATGAAAAAGTTATGGTAAGACCTGCCGAAGGAATGTCCGATCCAAGGGGCGTCAGGGTAACAATTGGCGATCGAGAAGCCAACGAAGCCTTTATTCAGGCTTATATGAAGGTTAGAGACTAATTCTGAGCTTATAATACCCAACTTTTAATGCTTTTAATTGTATTCATTTGATTACTTATTGAAGTATTCAAAGGAGAATAATTGCATTATATCGTTAAAAAATATAATTTTTCTGAATAAAAAATCAGCAAACGCTTTCTAATACCAAAAGAATTTCGCAAATTCGTTGCTGAAGATTAAGCTTAAACTCTCAACCTTGACACTGCTATTAGACCACCGTCCCATTAATCTGCCTCCTGATCCTAGGAATGCAGTAATTTTCAATGTACCTTCAACCGGTTTTTTATTGCTGCTTACCCAACCTGACTGTATTCAATGACGAAGTTTCATTTCATATCTGGTTTACCCCGCTCCGGATCTACTTTGCTATCAGGTATTCTTCGTCAAAACCCAGGATATAGTGCAAATATGAGCAGTCCTGTTGGCTCTTTGGTCAATGGTATTCTTGAACAAATAGGGGCTGGTAGTGAATTTTACAGCTTTTTTGATGAGGATAAACGTAAGACGATGTGCAATGCCATCTTCCGTGCTTACTATGATGAAAGCCCGGCAAAGGATGTGATTTTCGATACCAATCGCATGTGGGCAGCACGCCTCCATCAGTTAGTCGAACTATTTGATGATTTCAAAGTCATTTGTTTGGTCAGGAACCCAGCCTGGGTGATGGACAGCTTTGAGCAGATTTATCGCAAAAACCCCTTTAATTATAGCCGTATGTTTGCCGCCCAAAACAGGGGTACGGTATATTCCCGTTGCGAGTCCATGATCAATGGTGGAGTTGTCGGAGCAGCCTGGATGGCCTTGAAAGAAGCTTACTACGGTGATTATTCAGATAAGCTTTTGCTGATTGATTACGATCTCCTTGCCATGCATCCCGAGAAGACCATGTCCTTATTGTATGAGTTTATCGGTGAGCCGAAATTTAATCATGACTTTGACAATGTAGATTTCAGTCATGATGAATTTGATTACACTTTAGGAGTGAAAGGGTTGCACACAGTTAAAAGAAAAGTAGAATATAAAAGAAGAAGGACCATCTTACCTCCTGATCTTTTTCAGAAGTATAGTGAAATGGCCTTCTGGACGGACAAAGCCGGAACAGCGGCAAGTGTCATAGCGCCGAAATCAAATATGTTGACAGCAGTGCGCTGATTATTTAAGGATTAAAGAAAACCACCAGACATAAATACACACGATGCACAACAGTATATTTAAAAACCTAAAGGTAGCCTGCCTTCAGGTGGCATTAACAGCCTCCTTGTCGGTTATTGGAGGACCTTCGTCCTACTACCGGACCCGAAGAGGAGGTTATACCGGGAATAAGCAATATTTGGCTGATCCAGGATTAACTCCGTTTTCAAGTATCAATTTCTATGACGTGCATAAGGCAACAGGCGCTGTTGGAGGAATGGACGCGGAAGTTGATCTGGATTTTCATTTCGAAAAAGGGCAGAAGATCAAAGAGCTCCTGATCGTGGATGCAGCTGTCCAGAATAAGTCGATTTTTCTTTCACAGGATCGACCAGGTGTAGATATTATCGAAATCGAATCGGGTAAAAGCGGTATTGTGCAGCTGCTGGCTACCTTGACAAGGTATCGTAATCTGGAAGCGGTCCATGTGATCTCTCATGCTACTTCTGGTAAGTTACAATTAGGGAATGACATCATTGATGCCAAAACCTTTGAAGAAAATGTAAGTGCGTTGGCGGCATTGAATGGAGCAATTAAATCTGGTGGAGACTTATTGTTCTATGGATGCGAACTTGCCAAGGGTGTTGAAGGTCAGCGATTCCTGGAAGTAGTGAAGGGCGATTATGATTTTGATATTGCCGCTTCAAACGACATCACAGGAAATGATGCGGATAAAGCTAATTGGGATCTGGAAATTCAAACTGGAGACATTGAAGCTACGCCACTGCCAGAGTCAATTGCATTAAAAGATTTCACAGGAACTTTGCAGTTTTCCGGTACGCTTGATTTTAGCGAAGTTTCAGTTTTAGGTGCGCTTGGTGGTGCTGCTTCTACCGATGCAGAATTTTTAGGTGGTGCGTCAGCCCCAGAATCAAACTACACATTGGTAGCTGATGGTACTACAGCCAGTACTTATGCGTACACTTTGATAGGGCCAATGGCTCCTCGAATTTCAAGTACAACGGTAGTAAACTCGAGCACCAATGAAACGAATATCCGCTTGAGATTTGATGACAATGCGGCTTTTACACCGACCAGTCTTTCAATTGGTAATTACTCATCGACGAGAACATTTACAGTCAGCAGTAGCCTTGGGGTTATAGCCACATCTTCGGTCACCCAGAACTATGCTAATGTGGTGCCATTGTCCACCAATAATTCGAACATCACCTATCTCGATATCTACGTGAGTGATGGGATGGGAGGCAAGTCAGCCACCTATTTTGTGTTGACCGATCTGGTTGTCTCAGCCGCAGCAAGTAATAATGCACCGGTGCTATCGGGTACAGCCTCCATGTCAAATGTGACCGAAGATGATGCTGATCCTACAGGTAATACCGTAGCCTCTATTCTGGCTGATGGAAGTATTACACTGACTGATGCAGATGCCAGTGCCGATGAAGGAATCGCAGTGACTGGAACCACTACGACAAATGGAGCCTGGGAATATTCTACCAATTCAGGGACAAGCTGGACGAGTTTTGGTAGTGTTTCCGATGCAAGTGCAGTCATCTTAAATGATGATGCAGCGAACATGATTCGTTTTGTGCCCAATTCAAATTATAATGGTGGCTCTGGTAACCTAACCTTCCGCGCCTGGGATGAAACCTCTGGAACTTCAGGGTCCACAGGAGTAGATGTCTCAACGAATGGAGGATCAGAACCCTACAGTTCAGGAACGGCGACCGTGAGCCTGACAGTTGATGCGGAGAACGATGCGCCTACACTCTCAGGAACAGCGACTATGTCTAATGTCACTGAAGATGATGCTGATCCCACAGGAAATACGGTAGCGTCAATATTAGCTGATGGAAGTATCACATTAGGGGATGTTGATGCCAGTGCCGATGAAGGAATCGCGGTAACAGGAACAACAACAACGAACGGAACCTGGGAATATTCTACGAATTCAGGAACGAGCTGGACAAGCTTCGGTGCGGTATCGGATGCCAGTGCGGTATTATTGAACGATGATGCAGCCAACATGATTCGCTTTGTTCCCAATTCAAATTATAATGGTGGCTCAGGTAACTTAACCTTCCGAGCGTGGGATGAAACTACAGGAAGTTCAGGATCTACAGGAGTGGATGTTTCCACCAATGGAACCACAACCGCCTTTAGTACAGGCACAGCGACCGCTAGTTTAACAGTTGATGCGGAAAACGATGCACCGACACTTTCGGGAACAGCGACTATGTCCAACGTGACGGAAGATGATGCGGATCCTACCGGAAATACAGTGGCTTCTATTTTGGCTGACGGAAGTATCACGCTTGCTGACGTAGATGCCAGTGCCGATGAAGGAATCGCAGTGACAGGAACTACAACCACGAACGGAACCTGGGAATATTCTACGAATTCAGGAACGAGCTGGACAAGCTTCGGTGCGGTATCGGATGCCAGTGCGGTATTATTGAACGATGATGCAGCCAACATGATTCGCTTTGTTCCCAATTCAAATTATAATGGTGGCTCAGGTAACTTAACCTTCCGAGCGTGGGATGAAACTACAGGAAGTTCAGGATCTACAGGGGTGGATGTTTCCACCAATGGAACCACAACCGCCTTTAGTACAGGCACAGCGACCGCTAGTTTAACAGTTGATGCGGAAAACGATGCACCGACACTTTCCGGAACAGCGACTATGTCCAATGTGACGGAAGATGATGCGGATCCTACCGGAAATACAGTGGCTTCTATTTTGGCTGACGGAAGTATCACGCTTGCTGACGTAGATGCCAGTGCCGATGAAGGAATCGCAGTGACAGGAACTACAACCACGAACGGAACCTGGGAATATTCTACGAATTCAGGAACGAGCTGGACAAGCTTCGGTGCGGTATCGGATGCCAGTGCGGTATTATTGAACGATGATGCAGCCAACATGATTCGCTTTGTTCCCAATTCAAATTATAATGGTGGCTCAGGTAACTTAACCTTCCGAGCGTGGGATGAAACTACAGGAAGTTCAGGATCTACAGGAGTGGATGTTTCCACCAATGGAACCACAACCGCCTTTAGTACAGGCACAGCGACCGCTAGTTTAACAGTTGATGCGGAAAACGATGCACCGACACTTTCCGGAACAGCGACTATGTCCAATGTGACGGAAGATGATGCGGATCCTACCGGAAATACAGTGGCTTCTATTTTGGCTGACGGAAGTATCACGCTTGCTGACGTAGATGCCAGTGCCGATGAAGGAATCGCAGTGACAGGAACTACAACCACGAACGGAACCTGGGAATATTCTACGAATTCAGGAACGAGCTGGACAAGCTTCGGTGCGGTATCGGATGCCAGTGCGGTATTATTGAACGATGATGCAGCCAACATGATTCGCTTTGTTCCCAATTCAAATTATAATGGTGGCTCAGGTAACTTAACCTTCCGAGCGTGGGATGAAACTACAGGAAGTTCAGGATCTACAGGAGTGGATGTTTCCACCAATGGAACCACAACCGCCTTTAGTACAGGCACAGCGACCGCTAGTTTAACAGTAGATGCAGCGAACGATGCACCGACGCTTTCAGGAACGGCTACTATGTCCGATGTGACAGAGGATGATACTGATCCCGCTGGAAATACGGTGGCCTCTATTTTGGCTGATGGAAGTATCACCCTGGCAGATGTTGATGCGAGTGCGGATGAGGGTCTTGCTGTAATTGGTACCACTACTACAAATGGGACCTGGGAATATTCCACTAATACTGGAGGAACCTGGGCTAGCATCGGTGCTGTAACCAATACTAGTGCCTTGCTGTTGTCCGATGATCCGGCGAATCTTATCCGGTTTGTACCTAATGCATCGTATACTGGAACTTCAGGTAATTTGACCTTCCGTGCCTGGGATGAAACCACCGGGGCATCTGGCTCAACCGGAGTAGATGTCTCAACTAATGGAACAACTACAGCATTTAGTTCAGGAACGGCCACGGTAAGTCTTGATGTCGTTGCTGCTGCTAATAATGCGCCTGTGCTATCAGGTACAGCAACTATGTCTAATGTCACTGAAGATGACGCTGATCCTTCCGGTAATACAATAGCATCAATCCTTGCGGATGGAAGTATTACGCTGACGGATGCAGATGCCAGTGCCGATGAAGGAATCGCAGTGACAGGAACTACAACCACGAACGGAACCTGGGAATATTCTACGAATTCAGGAACGAGCTGGACAAGCTTCGGTGCGGTATCGGATGCCAGTGCGGTATTATTGAACGATGACGCAGCCAACATGATTCGCTTTGTTCCCAATTCAAATTATAATGGTGGCTCTGGTAACTTAACCTTCCGCGCCTGGGATGAAACCTCTGGAACTTCAGGGTCCACAGGAGTAGATGTCTCAACGAATGGAGGATCAGAACCCTACAGTTCAGGAACGGCGACCGTGAGCCTGACAGTTGATGCGGAGAACGATGCGCCTACACTTTCCGGAACAGCGACTATGTCTAATGTCACTGAAGATGATGCTGATCCCACAGGAAATACGGTAGCGTCAATATTAGCTGATGGAAGTATCACATTAGGGGATGTTGATGCCAGTGCCGATGAAGGAATCGCGGTAACAGGAACAACAACAACGAACGGAACCTGGGAATATTCTACGAATTCAGGAACGAGCTGGACAAGCTTCGGTGCGGTATCGGATGCCAGTGCGGTATTATTGAACGATGATGCAGCCAACATGATTCGCTTTGTTCCCAATTCAAATTATAATGGTGGCTCAGGTAACTTAACCTTCCGAGCGTGGGATGAAACTACAGGAAGTTCAGGATCTACAGGAGTGGATGTTTCCACCAATGGAACCACAACCGCCTTTAGTACAGGCACAGCGACCGCTAGTTTAACAGTTGATGCGGAAAACGATGCACCGACACTTTCGGGAACAGCGACTATGTCCAATGTGACGGAAGATGATGCGGATCCTACCGGAAATACAGTGGCTTCTATTTTGGCTGACGGAAGTATCACGCTTGCTGACGTAGATGCCAGTGCCGATGAAGGAATCGCAGTGACAGGAACTACAACCACGAACGGAACCTGGGAATATTCTACGAATTCAGGAACGAGCTGGACAAGCTTCGGTGCGGTATCGGATGCCAGTGCGGTATTATTGAACGATGATGCAGCCAACATGATTCGCTTTGTTCCCAATTCAAATTATAATGGTGGCTCAGGTAACTTAACCTTCCGAGCGTGGGATGAAACTACAGGAAGTTCAGGATCTACAGGAGTGGATGTTTCCACCAATGGAACCACAACCGCCTTTAGTACAGGCACAGCGACCGCTAGTTTGACAGTTGATGCGGAAAACGATGCACCGACACTTTCCGGAACAGCGACCATGTCGAATGTGACAGAGGATGACACTGATCCCGCTGGAAATACAGTAGCTTCAATTATAGCCGATGGAAGCATCACGATTGCTGACGTAGATGCCAGTGCCGATGAAGGAATCGCAGTGACAGGAACTACAACCACGAACGGAACCTGGGAATATTCTACGAATTCAGGAACGAGCTGGACAAGCTTCGGTGCGGTATCGGATGCCAGTGCGGTATTATTGAACGATGACGCAGCCAACATGATTCGCTTTGTTCCCAATTCAAATTATAATGGTGGCTCAGGTAACTTAACCTTCCGAGCGTGGGATGAAACTACAGGAAGTTCAGGATCTACAGGAGTGGATGTTTCCACCAATGGAACCACAACCGCCTTTAGTACAGGCACAGCGACCGCTAGTTTAACAGTTGATGCGGAAAACGATGCACCGACACTTTCCGGAACAGCGACTATGTCCAATGTGACGGAAGATGATGCGGATCCCGCTGGAAATACAGTGGCTTCTATTTTGGCTGACGGAAGTATCACGCTTGCTGACGTAGATGCCAGTGCCGATGAAGGAATCGCGGTAACAGGAACTACAACCACGAACGGAACCTGGGAATATTCTACGAATTCAGGAACGAGCTGGACAAGCTTCGGTGCGGTATCGGATGCCAGTGCGGTATTATTGAACGATGACGCAGCCAACATGATTCGCTTTGTTCCCAATTCAAATTATAATGGTGGCTCAGGTAACTTAACCTTACGAGCGTGGGATGAAACTACAGGAAGTTCAGGATCTACAGGGGTGGATGTTTCCACCAATGGAACCACAACCGCCTTTAGTACAGGCACAGCGACCGCTAGTTTAACAGTTGATGCGGAAAACGATGCACCGACACTTTCGGGAACAGCGACCATGTCGAATGTGACAGAGGATGACACTGATCCCGCTGGAAATACAGTAGCTTCAATTATAGCCGATGGAAGTATCACGCTTGCTGACGTAGATGCCAGTGCCGATGAAGGAATCGCAGTGACAGGAACTACAACCACGAACGGAACCTGGGAATATTCTACGAATTCAGGAACGAGCTGGACAAGCTTCGGTGCGGTATCGGATGCCAGTGCGGTATTATTGAACGATGATGCAGCCAACATGATTCGCTTTGTTCCCAATTCAAATTATAATGGTGGCTCAGGTAACTTAACCTTCCGAGCGTGGGATGAAACTACAGGAAGTTCAGGATCTACAGGGGTGGATGTTTCCACCAATGGAACCACAACCGCCTTTAGTACAGGCACAGCGACCGCTAGTTTGACAGTTGATGCGGCGAATGATGCGCCCACACTTTCCGGAACAGCGACTATGTCCAATGTGACGGAAGATGATGCGGATCCTGCCGGAAATACTGTCGCTTCAATTTTGGCTGATGGAAGCATCACCCTTGCTGACGTAGATGCCAGTGCAGATGAAGGAATCGCTGTAACAGGAACAACAACTACGAACGGAACCTGGGAATATTCTACCAATTCAGGAGCGAGCTGGACAAGTTTCGGTGCGGTATCAGATGCAAGTGCGGTGTTGCTTAACGATGATGCAGCCAACATGATCCGATTTGTACCTAATTCAAATTATAATGGTGGCTCAGGTAATTTGACCTTCCGTGCCTGGGATGAAACTACAGGAAGTTCGGGATCTACAGGGGTGGATGTTTCCACCAATGGAACCACAACAGCCTTTAGTTCAGGAACTGCTACTGCCAGCTTAACAGTTGATGCAGCTAATGATGAACCTACTTTTACTGCGACGGGTGCCACACCTACCTGGTCTGAAGGTTTTGGCGCGGTAAGTCTTTTTAGCGCTTCTGATGTGAATACCATCGAAGGAGATAATGTTGCCGGATTTGTCATTACCGTCACTAATGTGACAGATGGAACCAGTGGTTCAGATGAAGAGTTGAACATAGATGGTACAGCAATAGCCCTTAATTCCAACGCCGGCTCGACCAGTAATTACAACTTCAGTGTAAGTAACCCTGGAGGTACAGCTACGATTACCTTCAGTGCTGGTATGGAGACAGAAACATCATTTGAATCTATCATAGATGGAATGACCTATGATAATAATTCAGGTTCACCAACTGCGGCTAATCGTGTCGTCACTATTACTACTGTTACAGACGATGGAGCAACAGGAGGCGATGATGACAATGAAGTGACAGGTCTTTCAGTGGCTGCAACTGTTAATGTTGTAGCAAAAGATACAGATTCAAGTATTGCCAACCTGGGAGGGGAAACGGATGACATTGATTATACTAGCTTCACTGGAACATCGGGTTCTTTAACCACTTCAAATGCGGTTTCTGTTTTCCGTTTCTCTGTTGCAGATGCGGCTACAGCGGATCCACTTGGAACAACCATAACAGATTTGGTCCTTGATGTTACGTCGGGTACCGAAGGCAATCTAAAAGCCCTCGGTATCTATGATGAAACTGCAATGAGTTTCATATTCGAGACTGGGACAATCACTGGAAGCAATAATATTTCTTTGACCACAGACATTGATGTGGCTAGTGGAGGAACTGAGAATTACACCATTTATGTCTCCTTTGAGAATACTGTTGTTGATAATGATCAATACGTGTTCGATTTAACAGGTGTGACCACAGCGACTTCTGGTAGTTCTGGCGTTACTTTTTCAGGAACAAATTCAGCTAGTTCAGGAAGAGAAAATACAGTAGTAGTAGGAGGTACTGCTCTTGTAATCACCTCGGAACCTACAGGAGGTACAGGAACAGCAGCGACATTTTCTATCGTTGCTCAAGTGGAAGATGCAAACGGAAACGTTGATACTGATTTCGATGAACTCGCTGATATCACGATTCATTCAGGACCTGGTGGAGCTGCTTTTGATGGAGCTTCCACAACCAATATTTCTCCAAGTTCTGGTGTTTTTACCTTCTCAGGTTTAAGTGTAAATAACGGAGGTGATTACGAATTTGATATTGATACTGATGGTTCAGACAATACTGTGACAATTGCTGGTTTTACTTATGCGACGCCTTTATCAGTAAGATCTAGCGTTATCTCAGCGTCAGATGCGGGATCAGATGTCATTGAAAATGCTTCATTTGATTATCCGGAATATGTAGAATACTTGAGTTACCAAGATGGTGACGGGGAAATTGATGGAGATGCAACGGAGATTGTTCTAGGGCAATTTGATATCCGGGATGGAGGAGAGTCCGGTGATAGTGATACGAAAGTGACACGAATGCAGGACTTTGAAGTTACTGTAACTTCCGGTGCTAATAACCTCGATCGTGTGGCATTATATACCGTTACTGCGACAGATGGTAGTGATATTACTGCTGGTACAAAAGTTGGTGAATTCGACGTTTCTACAGCATCTAACATCTTGACCTTTGACCTTGACAAATCTACGCTTAATGGAACCTTTGGGCTCAACGAAGATTTCGACATTCCAGATGATGGCTTTGTGACGGTTGAACTTAGGGCTTCTTTCAACTCGGCGCCAGCTGATATTACTGATCAGGAGCAAATCACATTCACAGTGACTTCAACAACTGCCGATACAGGTGGAGGTAGATCGGGCTTTGCTCTTGCTGATGGTACACCAGTAGCAGGAACATCCTCAGGAATAACCCCGGCAACGACCGTAAAACAAACCGGTGATAACCTAGTGGAGGTAGTTGGAGATAGAATCATTGTAACCAATGATGCGGCGGTTGTTTCCGGATCTCCATATGAAAGAGATACGGACAATATTGGTATCACATTGGAAGCTCAGGATGTTAATGGAAATCTTGATTTGGATGAAGGATCCGATCTGGTCATTACCGGCCCTACGGATTTCGATGGGGCTAGTACAACAACGGAAGTGGTAACGCTCGTGAACGGAACAGTAACCACTTCTTTCACTGTATTCTCGGAAGAAACTAGTGTGGTATTCAGTATCGCTGATAATGATGCGAATACCGGTAGCCGTACAGGAGCTACCACCCTCAGCACAGGTGATGCAACTAGCGCTGTAGTAATTGACGATACCACGGCACCAACCATCGATGACACCATGGCTGACCTCTCTCCACAGGATGGTCAAACAGGAGTTGTGGTGACTACCGGTACATTTACAATGACCTTCGATGAAGATGTGGTAGTAGGTACAGGTGATATCAATATCGTATTAGACGTATTTCCTCCTGAATTGATCACCATTGATGTCGGAGATGTTTCCGTGCTCAATAATGTTGCTACGATTACCTTACCTTCTTTATTGAAAGGGTCAGGTAGCTATTATGTAACAGTAGATGCTGGAGCTTTCACCGATGCACCTAATAATGCAGCCCCACTGGATTTTGCAGGCTTTACCACGGATACGGATTGGACATTTGTAACTGCTACGGATAACATAGATCCAACCTTGACCATTACCAGAGAAGACCCGGCTACAGGGACATCAGATGGTACTAATTCAGGAACAGTCGTATTTAACCTGGAGTTCTCAGAGGAAATTGATGATGCTACCTTCGATGAAACGGATATAGACATTACCCTAACAGGTACCACTATTGGAGCTGTGGGTACATCTCAGACAGCCGATCTTTATGTCGCTAATGGGAATGATACCGAACTAGTGAATTCCGGTGACGATATGAACTTCACTTTCACCATTAATAACATAGATGGAGACGGAACCATTGGTATAGAAGTAGGCCCCAACATTGATGACCTGGCAGCAATACCTAATTCATTGGCTGCGAGTGTCACTTCCGCAGATTTTACCATAGACAACACAGCGAGTGGTTTTGATGCGATCACCATTACTTCCGATTACAGCACTAATACCTTGGCCAATACCGGCAATGTCATTACGCTTATTTTGGATTTCGATGAAGATCAGGATGTAGCCCCGACAGTAGATTTTGCTTCCGGTGGAGATGTCGTCAACTCGGGTACAGTTACCGCAGTGGAAACCAATGCGGGTACATTCGAATGGACGGCTACTTATACGGTTGACGCCCTGGATACTGATGGAGTAGTGACTTACGATATTAATTTCACAGATGCTGCTGAAAATGCCGGTTCAACCGACGAAACGAATGGCGCTGTAAGTGGTTCAGTAACCGTTGATCGTACGGCACCTACCATAGAACGACTTGAAATCTTCAGTGACAATGCCACCAATAATGATCGAGGCATTACGGGTAATACAATAACCATTGAAGTGGAATTTAATGAAGATGCGGTTCCAGGGTTTACCAACATAGAAAGCGGCGGAGCTGCTTTTGCTGACCCAGGCCCGACTATCATGGAAATTGACGCTGTAAATGACATTTGGCAGTTTACCTACGTTGTAGATGCTGGTGATACTGATGGACCTTTGACCTTTGATCTGAATTTCGACGATACGGCAGGTAACTCTGGTGCCGCAGCAACCGAAACTGATGTTACCGATGCCAGTTCGATGACCATTGACAACACCACGCCAAATGCTCCTACGGTTACAATAGCTTCAGACAATGCGGATAACCTGCATGCTACTACAGGTAATGTTGTAACGATCACATTGGACTTTGATGAAGACATCTCAGCAGTAAGTCTCCTTCCAGCTAACTTACAAAGTGGGGGCGTAATGACGGCTAATGCTGCGGTGGTGACTGAAACAGATGCTGCGCAGGACATTTGGACTGCAGTTTATTCCGTGGATGCAGGCGATACCGAAGGTGATGTTACCTTCTCCATCACATTTGATGATGCTGCGGGCAATTCCGAAGGTGCAGCCATTACGGAGGCAGACTTGCCAGGAAATTCTGTGGAGGTTGATCTTACTGCGCCGACTTTGGAAGCACTGTCTATTGCTTCTAATAATGGAACAGATGCTTCACATGCCATAATCGGTAATACAGTCACCTTAACCATGGATTTTGACGATGATCTTTCTGCAAATCCTACGGTCGCTTTCACTAGCAATGGTGGTGCAATCAATAATACGGTGACGGTAATGGAAACAGATGCGGTCAATGATATTTGGACGGCTACCTACACAGTATCAGCGCTTGATAATGAAGGTCAGGTCGACTTCACCTTAGATTTCAACGATGATGCAGGATTAGCAGGTACTACTGCAGATAATACTGATCTTGATGGAGGTGGAGCTTCGCAAACTGTGGAAGTTGATAATACTGCTCCGACGATTGAACGACTGGAAATTGTCAGTGACAATTCAACTAATAATGATCGAGGCATTACGGGAAATACTGTAACCATTGAGGTAGAATTTAATGAAGATGCCGTTCCAAGTTTCACCAACGTTGAAAGTGGAGGTGTGGCATTCGCCGATCCAGGACCTACGATTATGGAAACCGACGCAGTAAATGATATATGGCAATTTACATACGTGGTAAATGCAGGTGATACAGACGGAGCAGTGACCTTTGATCTGAATTTTACAGATGAGGCTGGCAATGCAGGTGCTGCGGCAACCGAAACTAATGTTACCGATGCCAGTTCGATGACCATTGATAATACCACACCAAATGCACCTACGGTTACAATAGCTTCAGACAATGCAGATAACCTACATGCTACTTCAGGTAATGTAGTAACGATCACCCTGGACTTTGATGAAGACATGGAGGCCGTAAATCTCCTTCCAGCTAACTTACAAAGTGGGGGCGTAATGACGGCTAATGCTGCGGTGGTGACTGAAACGGATGCTGCGCAGGACATTTGGGCTGCAGTTTATACCGTGGATGCAGGCGATACCGAAGGTGATGTCACCTTCTCCTTCACATTTGATGATGCTGCGGGCAATTCCGAAGGTGCAGCCATTACGGAGGCAGACTTGCCAGGAAATTCTGTGGAGGTTGATCTTACTGCGCCGACTTTGGAAGCACTGTCTATTACTTCAAATAATGGTACAGATGCCTCACATGCCAGAACTGGTAATACAGTGACCTTGACCATGGATTTTGATGATGATCTTTCTGCAGATCCTGTGGTCTCCTTTACCAGTAATGGTGGTGCCGTAAATAACTCCGTTACAGTGATGGAAACAGATGCGGTGAATGACATTTGGACTGCTACCTACACGGTATCGGCTCTTGATAATGACGGTCAGGTTAATTTCACTTTAGATTTCGATGATGATACTGGGATAGGTGGAACCACTGCAGATAATACTGATCTTGATGGGGGTGGAGCCTCTCAAACTGTGGAAATTGATAATACGGCACCGACTATTGAAGCTTTAGTCATTTCATCTACTAATGGCACGAATAATCAATATGGGATAACAGGTAATACCGTAACCATTCAGGTGGATTTTGATGATGACCTAAGCGCAACACCTGTGTTCAGCAACGTACAAAGTGGGGGAGTTGCGATCAACGATGCATCACCATCTACTACAGAGACGGATGCGGTCAATGATATCTGGCAATTTACATATGTCGTGAACGCTGGAGATACAGATGGAGCCTTAACATTTGATATTGATTTTACGGATGACTCAGGTAATGCAGGAACTACTGCATCAGAGACTGATGTGACCAATTCCAGTAGCATGACCATTGACAATTTGGCACCAACTGTGGTCGTTACTGATGATCATCAGGATCCAGATGACGCAAATGACGATACCTTTAAACAGGGCGATGTGGTTACCATCACAGCTACGTTCACTGAGAGTAGTGGTTTGAATGGAACTCCAACAATTGTGATTGGTTCAAGTGTTGGCTCCACTGCCATGTCTGCCACGGCCGACGCGCTTGTTTGGACTTACGATTGGACGGTACCTTCTGGAGACGATGCGAGTGAGTTGGTGACGATATCTGTAATAGATGCAGCTGGAAATTCGATTGGAACGCAGACCAATACCAACGCCGGTGATTATGAAATTGATAATACTGCACCAAATGCCGGAGCGACGGTTCATATTGAATCTAATAATGCGGTAAGTACTGCGGGCGCTTCTGTTGGTGATGATGTGATCCTGAGCTTTACTTCGTCCGAGACCCTTTCAGGTAATCCAATGGTTGTATTCCAAAGTGATGGAGCCAATGTTCAAAACACTACATCTTATAGTAACCCATCTGGAAACGATTGGGAAGCGAGATATGAGGTGGATGTCGCTGACCAGTCTGGAACAATTTCAATTACCCTTGACTTCACGGATGTTGCAGGAAATACCGCGACTCAGGTGGTAGCTACGGGTGATGCCAGTACGGTAACAGTAGATAGTAATGTACCAACTATTTCTTCTATAGACATCACACCTACTTTAGGCTCAACCTCCAACACTGGGGATAATACAGCCCTGTTTGTAATCACTTTCTCCGAAGGTGTTGGGCAATTCAATTATGATGTAGGAGTTGATGTAACAGATATTACGATAAACACTTCCGGGGTGACTTTTGGTGCAACCATTGATCCGGTCCTTGCTGACCAGGGTGCTGGAGTATGGCACTTTACCATTAGTGAAATTGTTGGAGATGGTACTCTATCCATTGATGTGAACAATAATGGAACCTCTCCAATCATTGATGCTTCAGGTAATTCACTTCCTGGTGCAGCTGGAGTAGAGGCTTCTTCAACTACGGTAACGTTTGATCAAACCGATCCAAGCCTGTCACCTGTATCCTTGAGTACCAATAACAGCACGGATAATCAACACGCTACGGCTGGAGATATCGTAACCTTGTCTTTTACTTCAGATGATGCTTTGTCTACCACACCAACAGTTAATATGTTCATCAACGGTACCGGTGTTGTCGGTACGGTATCGGTGAATGACCTGGGTAGTAACATGTATTCTGCGACTTACGCGATCGACGGTACAGGAACCATGGTAGGTACGGATGTTGACGATCAAGGAGCCTTGACCTTTACGATAGATTTTACTGACGATGCTGGAAATGCCGGTACACAGGTAACTAGTTCAACGGATGCGACTTCTGTTGAAGTTGATTTTACTGTGCCAACATTTACTACAGTCACACTGATTAGTGATAATGGTACCGACAATCAACACGCAACAGGTGGTAATACGATACTTTTAGATGTTGTTGCGTCAGACGTACTAAGCGCACTACCCGAAGTAGTATTGAGGAGTGGCGGACTGAATTTTGTAGGCTCCATAACGGTAGCTCATGATAACCCTGGCGCCCCAGATTTCCAGAATTTCAATATCACCTATACAGTGGATGGAACAGGGGTTACTGGCGGAGTAGATAAAGATGCAGATGGAGATGTGACCTTCTTTATCGATTTTGAGGACGATGCGGGAAATGTAGGAACACAAGTGACTAGTACCACTAATGGAAGCGTTATGGAGGTTGACGTGACTGCTCCAACTTTGTCAGGCGTTACGTTAGTCAGTAGCCAAACTGCATCGGAAGACTTTGCAGATGCCAACCATGGTACCACTGGTAACCTGATCACCTTATCTTTCACTGCAGACGATGATCTCAGTGCGACACCATCAGTGGATTTTGAAATAGGAGGAACGATGGTTACACCAACTGTGAACACAGGATCGGCACCTAATTATACTGCGACTTATACCTTGTTAGGTACTGAGAACAATGGAACGATTGAATATACCATAGACTTTACGGATGATGCGGGCAATGCTGGTGCGACCATCAATACGGTTACATCTTTGGAAGCGGATTTCATAGCTCCTACGTTATCGACGGTTAGCCTAACTACTGACAATAGTACAGATAATCAACATGCCACAACCGGAGATGAGATCACACTTGCATTCACTGCTGATGACGACTTGAGTGCCACACCGGGTGTGACCATGTCGATAGGAGGAACAGGAGTAACCCCTACGTTGAATGATCTGGGAAGCAATAACTACAGTGCGACCTATACCATCCTAGGTTCAGAGAATGAAGGTGCAGTAACGTTTACGATAGATTTCACTGATGATGCAGGGATTTCAGGAACGCAGGTTACGGCTACTACAGACGCTACTTCAGTAGAAGCGGATTTCAATGCACCGACATTGACAACAGTAAGCATAGCGAGTAGCCAGACGGCATCAGAGACTTTTGTAAATGCCAGCCACGCAGCAGATGGCAATACAGTGACCATCGACCTTGTTTCTTCCGATGTGCTGAGTGCGATACCAACGGTGACGGTACGAAGTGGAAACATTGATGTACAGGGACCTGTAACCGTGGCCCATGACAATCCAGGCGCCCCAGACTTCCAGAATTTCAATGTGACTTATGCAGTAGATGGGGTAGGGACTTCTGATGGTGTTGATAAGGATGCAGATGGAGATGTTACCTTCTTCATCAACTTTGTAGATGATGCTGGAATTGCGGGAACACAAGTTACTGCTACGACAGATGCTACGACGGTTGAAGTAGACAATACAGCTCCTACGCTTTCAGGAGTTACGCTAGTCAGTAGCCAGACGGCATCGGAAGACTTTGCAGATGCGAGTCATGGTACGACAGGTAACCTGATCACCTTAACTTTCATTGCTGATGATGATCTCAGTGCGACACCATCAGTAGATTTTGAAATAGGAGGAACGATGGTTTCACCAACTGTGAATACAGGGTCAGCACCTACTTACACTACTACCTATACTTTGGCAGGAACAGAGAACAATGGAGTAATAGAATACACCATAGACTTTACGGATGATGCAGGCAATGCTGGTGCGACCATCAATACGGTTACATCTTTGGAAGCGGATTTCATAGCTCCTACGTTATCGACGGTTAGTTTGAGTACAAACAATGGCACGGACAATCAACATGCGACGACAGGTGATGAGATTACTTTATCCTTCACGATGGACGATGATTTAAGTTCATCAGCAGCTTCCAACCCAGCTGTAACCATGTCGATAGGAGGAACAGGAGTTACCCCTACGTTGAATGATCTGGGAAGCAATAACTACAGTGCGACTTATACGCTGTTAGGTTCGGAGAATGAAGGTGCAGTAACGTTTACGATAGATTTCACTGATGATGCAGGTATTTCAGGAACGCAGGTTACGGCTACTACAGACGCAACTTCAGTAGAGGCAGATTTCAATGCACCGACATTGACAACAGTAAGCATAGCGAGTAGCCAGACGGCATCAGAGACTTTTGTAGATGCCAGTCACGCAGCGGATGGCAATACAGTAACCATCGACATTGTTTCTTCCGATGTACTGAGTGCGATACCATCGGTGACGGTACGAAGTGGAAACATTGATGTACAGGGACCTGTAACCGTGGCCCATGACAATCCAGGTGCCCCAGACTTCCAGAATTTCAATGTGACTTATGCAGTAGATGGGGTAGGGACTTCTGATGGTGTTGATAAGGATGCAGATGGAGATGTTACCTTCTTCATCAACTTTGTAGATGATGCTGGAATTGCGGGAACACAAGTTACTGCTACGACAGATGCTACTACGGTTGAAGTAGACAATACAGCTCCTACGCTTTCAGGAGTTACGCTAGTCAGTAGCCAGACGGCATCGGAAGACTTTGCAGATGCGAGTCATGGTACGACAGGTAACCTGATCACCTTATCTTTCACAGCAGATGATGATTTGAGTGTCGATCCGACAGTAGGGATAACCGTAGGAGGAACAGTCGTCACCCCAACCTTGAATACGGGATCTGCACCAGCTTATACGGCAACCTATACCTTAGCAGGTACTGAGAACAATGGAGCAATTGCCTATTCGATAAGCTTTACCGATGACGCAGGTAATGCTGGTGCGACCATCAATACGGTTACATCTTTGGAAGCGGATTTCATAGCTCCTACGTTATCGACGGTTAGTTTGAGTACCAACAACAGTACAGACAATCAACATGCAACGACAGGTGATGAGATTACTTTATCCTTCACGATGGACGATGATTTAAGTTCATCAGCAGCTTCGAATCCTGCAGTCACCATGTCCATAGGAGGTACCGGAGTAACCCCGACGATCAATGATTTAGGAAGTAACAATTACAGTGCGACTTATACCATTCTAGGTTCAGAGAACGAAGGGGCGGTAACGTTTACAATAGATTACATTGACGATGCAGGTATTTCAGGAACGCAGGTTACGGCTACTACAGATGCTACTTCAGTAGAGGCAGATTTCAATGCACCGACATTGACAACTGTGAGTATAGCCAGTAGCCAGACAGCATCAGAGACTTTTGTAGATGCCAGTCACGCAGCGGATGGCAATACAGTAACCATCGACATTGTTTCTTCCGATGTACTGAGTGCGATACCAACGGTGACGGTACGAAGTGGAAACATTGATGTACAGGGACCTGTAACCGTGGCCCATGACAATCCAGGCGCCCCAGACTTCCAGAATTTCAATGTGACTTATGCAGTAGATGGGGTAGGGACTTCTGATGGTGTTGATAAGGATGCAGATGGAGATGTTACCTTCTTCATCAACTTTGTAGATGATGCTGGAATTGCGGGAACACAAGTTACAGCTACGACAGATGCTACGACGGTTGAAGTAGACAATACAGCTCCTACGCTTTCAGGAGTTACGCTAGTCAGTAGCCAGACGGCATCGGAAGACTTTGCAGATGCGAGTCATGGTACGACAGGTAACCTGATCACCTTATCTTTCACAGCAGATGATGATTTGAGTGTCGATCCGACAGTAGGGATAACCGTAGGAGGAACAGTCGTCACCCCAACCTTGAATACAGGGTCAGCACCTACTTACACTGCTACCTATACTTTGGCAGGAACAGAGAACAATGGAGTAATAGAATACACCATAGACTTTACGGATGATGCAGGCAATGCTGGTGCGACCATCAATACGGTTACATCTTTGGAAGCGGATTTCATAGCTCCTACGTTATCGACGGTTAGTTTGAGTACAAACAATGGTACGGACAATCAACATGCGACGACAGGTGATGAGATTACTTTATCCTTCACGATGGACGATGATTTAAGTTCATCAGCAGCTTCCAACCCAGCTGTAACCATGTCGATAGGAGGAACAGGAGTTACCCCTACGTTGAATGATCTGGGAAGCAATAACTACAGTGCGACTTATACGCTGTTAGGTTCGGAGAATGAAGGTGCAGTAACGTTTACGATAGATTTCACTGATGATGCAGGTATTTCAGGAACGCAGGTTACGGCTACTACAGACGCAACTTCAGTAGAGGCAGATTTCAATGCACCGACATTGACAACTGTGAGTATAGCCAGTAGCCAGACAGCATCAGAGACTTTTGTAGATGCCAGTCACGCAGCGGATGGCAATACAG
The DNA here is from genome assembly GCA_033344775.1 of Cytophagales bacterium. Taxonomy (NCBI): domain Bacteria; kingdom Pseudomonadati; phylum Bacteroidota; class Cytophagia; order Cytophagales; species Cytophagales bacterium. The sequence goes on from JAWPMT010000002.1 coordinate 219,891, forward strand.
TAACCATCGACATTGTTTCTTCCGATGTACTGAGTGCGATACCATCGGTGACGGTACGAAGTGGAAACATTGATGTACAGGGACCTGTAACCGTGGCCCATGACAATCCAGGCGCCCCAGACTTCCAGAATTTCAATGTGACTTATGCAGTAGATGGGGTAGGGACTTCTGATGGTGTTGATAAGGATGCAGATGGAGATGTTACCTTCTTCATCAACTTTGTAGATGATGCTGGAATTGCGGGAACACAAGTTACTGCTACGACAGATGCTACTACGGTTGAAGTAGACAATACAGCTCCTACGCTTTCAGGAGTTACGCTAGTCAGTAGCCAGACGGCATCGGAAGACTTTGCAGATGCGAGTCATGGTACGACAGGTAACCTGATCACCTTATCTTTCACAGCAGATGATGATTTGAGTGTCGATCCGACAGTAGGGATAACCGTAGGAGGAACAGTCGTCACCCCAACCTTGAATACGGGATCTGCACCAGCTTATACGGCAACCTATACCTTAGCAGGTACTGAGAACAATGGAGCAATTGCCTATTCGATAAGCTTTACCGATGACGCAGGTAATGCTGGTGCGACCATCAATACGGTTACATCTTTGGAAGCGGATTTCATAGCTCCTACGTTATCGACGGTTAGTTTGAGTACAAACAATGGTACGGACAATCAACATGCGACGACAGGTGATGAGATTACTTTATCCTTCACGATGGACGATGATTTAAGTTCATCAGCAGCTTCGAATCCTGCAGTCACCATGTCCATAGGAGGTACCGGAGTAACACCGACGATCAATGATTTAGGAAGTAACAATTACAGTGCGACTTATACCATTCTAGGTTCAGAGAACGAAGGGGCGGTAACGTTTACAATAGATTACATTGACGATGCAGGTATTTCAGGAACGCAGGTTACGGCTACTACAGATGCTACTTCAGTAGAGGCAGATTTCAATGCACCGACATTGACAACTGTGAGTATAGCCAGTAGCCAGACAGCATCAGAGACTTTTGTAGATGCCAGTCACGCAGCGGATGGCAATACAGTAACCATTGACATTGTTTCTTCCGATGTACTGAGTGCGATACCATCGGTGACGGTACGAAGTGGAAACATTGATGTACAGGGACCTGTAACCGTGGCCCATGACAATCCAGGCGCCCCGGACTTCCAGAATTTCAATGTGACTTATGCAGTAGATGGGGTAGGGACTTCTGATGGTGTTGATAAGGATGCAGATGGAGATGTTACCTTCTTCATCAACTTTGTAGATGATGCTGGAATTGCGGGAACACAAGTTACAGCTACGACAGATGCTACGACGGTTGAAGTAGACAATACAGCTCCTACGCTTTCAGGAGTTACGCTAGTCAGTAGCCAGACGGCATCGGAAGACTTTGCAGATGCGAGTCATGGTACGACAGGTAACCTGATCACCTTATCTTTCACAGCAGATGATGATTTGAGTGTCGATCCGACAGTAGGGATAACCGTAGGAGGAACAGTCGTCACCCCAACCTTGAATACAGGGTCAGCACCTACTTACACTGCTACCTATACTTTGGCAGGAACAGAGAACAATGGAGTAATAGAATACACCATAGACTTTACGGATGATGCAGGCAATGCTGGTGCGACCATCAATACGGTTACATCTTTGGAAGCGGATTTCATAGCTCCTACGTTATCGACGGTTAGTTTGAGTACAAACAATGGTACGGACAATCAACATGCGACGACAGGTGATGAGATTACTTTATCCTTCACGATGGACGATGATTTAAGTTCATCAGCAGCTTCCAACCCAGCTGTAACCATGTCGATAGGAGGAACAGGAGTTACCCCTACGTTGAATGATCTGGGAAGCAATAACTACAGTGCGACTTATACGCTGTTAGGTTCGGAGAATGAAGGTGCAGTAACGTTTACGATAGATTTCACTGATGATGCAGGTATTTCAGGAACGCAGGTTACGGCTACTACAGACGCAACTTCAGTAGAGGCAGATTTCAATGCACCGACATTGACAACAGTAAGCATAGCGAGTAGCCAGACAGCATCAGAGACTTTTGTAGATGCCAGTCACGCAGCGGATGGCAATACAGTAACCATCGACATTGTTTCTTCCGATGTACTGAGTGCGATACCAACGGTGACCGTGCGAAGTGGAAACATTGATGTACAGGGACCTGTAACCGTGGCCCATGACAATCCAGGTGCCCCGGACTTCCAGAATTTCAATGTGACTTATGCAGTAGATGGGGTAGGGACTTCTGATGGTGTTGATAAGGATGCAGATGGAGATGTTACCTTCTTCATCAACTTTGTAGATGATGCTGGAATTGCGGGAACACAAGTTACTGCTACGACAGATGCTACTACGGTTGAAGTAGACAATACAGCTCCTACGCTTTCAGGAGTTACGCTAGTCAGTAGCCAGACGGCATCGGAAGACTTTGCAGATGCAAGTCATGGTACGACAGGCAACCTAGTGACCTTGTCATTCACCGCTGATGATGACCTTAGTGCTACTCCGGTAGTGGGTCTCTCCATTGGGGGAACAGCAGTTACTGCAACGGTGAATACAGGTTCAGCGCCAAATTACACGGCTATCTATACCTTATTGGGAACAGAGAATAATGGAGCAATTACCTTCACGATTGACTTTATCGATGATGCAGGTAATGCTGGAACACAGGTAACAGCAACTGGTGATGGTAGCTCCATAGAAGCGGATTTCATAGCTCCTACGTTATCGACGGTTAGTTTGAGTACCAACAACAGTACGGACAATCAACATGCAACGACAGGTGATGAGATTACTTTATCCTTCACGATGGATGATGATTTAAGTTCATCAGCAGCTTCCAATCCAGCTGTGACCATGTCGATAGGAGGAACGCCGGTTACTCCTACGCTGAATAACCTGGGCAGCAATAATTACAGTGCTACTTATACACTGTTGGGATCAGAAAGTGAAGGTGCAGTTACCTTCACCATAGATTTTATCGATGATGCTGGCATTGCTGGAACTCAGGTAAGCACGACAACTGATGCGACATCTGTAGAAGCCGACTTCAATGCTCCCACGCTTACGACAGTAACTTTAGTGAGCAATAACACCACTGATAATCAACATGCGACAAACGGAGACGTTGTAACACTAGATATCGTATCGTCTGATGTATTGAGTGCCTTACCTACGGTGACCATTCGAAGTGGCAACATTGATGTTCAAGGTCCGATTACAGTGGCTCATGATAATCCTGGTGCACCAGACTTCCAGAATTTCGACGTGACTTATACGGTAGATGGTGATGGTACCTCTGATGGGGTAGATAAGGATGCGGATGGACCTTTGACCTTCTTTATCAACTTTATAGATGATGCAGGTATCGCGGGAACACAGGTTACCGCGACAACAGACGGAAGTTCCATCGAAGTAGACGCTTCAGATCCAGTAATTGAATCGCTTACTATCGTTCGTTCTTCTGGTACTGACAACACCTCTGGTAGCGATGACTTTGTTCAGGACGGAGATGAGGTCACGATCACAGTGAACTTCAATGATGATCTATCAAGTGGCTTCCCGACCATTAGCAATTTGCAAAGTGGCGGTGTAGCCATGGCAGCTTCTGGCACAGAAACGATTACCGAAACAGATGTGACGAATGAAATTTGGACAATTGTTTTCAATGTAGACTTGGGAGATACCGATGGTGATATCACATTCCAGATAGATTACAATGATGACGCTGGTAATACAGGCGTTCAGGTATCTGAGTCAGATATTACAGATGGTTCAAGTGTGGTAGTAGACAATACTGCGCCAACATCTACGATTACTGCGGAGATTGGATCTAGTAATACGGAAATTATCGTGACCTTCAATGAGAATGTGGCGACAAATGGTACGAATCCTACAGACTTTACGGTCGTTGATGAAGATTCAAATAACTACGCGGTTTCTGCTCAGGTAGATAATACAGCAGAGGATGACGAAATCGCATTGACGGTTGCTGATTTCAGTAATGCTGAAGGTGACCTTCTAGTAACTTATACCAATAGTAATGGAGAGATTTTTGATTTAGCAAACAATGCTGCTCCTACTTCAGTAACTGCGACTATAGAGAGAACATTTACAGGAAAAATAAGCCTGACGGAGGTTGCTACCAATACAGATGGTGATACGGATGATGAAGTCGCGATGTATAGAACAACAACTGATGGTATCAACTTATTTACTGGTACACCAGTAACATTTACACCTTCTGTAGAAGGAAGTACGATCACCATTTATCGTGATGAGGATTTGACTGACCCAGTTACTGGAGCTCAGTCCATCAATGTTACGAAGGCCTCAGGGTGGACACCAACCATTGATGTGTTCCTGGCGGATGAAGGTCTCACTTTAGGAGGAACTTCTTCAAGCGATTATGATGCCGATGCGAATGATATCAACGGTGTATATACATTCTATATCACGGAAACTGCAGTGAATGAAACGGATAGTGAAGGCTCTTCTGTGATTTATTCTCTTGCTTTCCTTGATAACATTGACAATACCGAAGATCGGATCAACTTCTCAGTTGGTGAAGATGCAACAACTGATCTAAGGGTAGGTAACGTGTTAGATCAGGAATTACAGATTTCCGGAGTTGCCATTGGTACACCGGATAGAGAAGAAGATACGCCAAATAGTAGTAACTCTTTTATTACTGGTGAAGCTGGAACGAATATAACAGTAGCGACCTTCAATGCGAGCATTGTCGGTCAGGGTACGTATCCATTGGATTTTCAGTGGATCAATGCTACATCGGGCGTTTCAGCCAGGTTTGAAGATGTTGTTACGCTGGCGATTACTCCAGTAGTTTCACCATTCTTTGATGATGGACAGAAGATCAATTTCGGTCGTGATGAAGCACAGCAAGACCTCTTAGTAAATAGCAACCCTTCTGGTGTAGATGTAGCGACTGACACAGACGAAGGAAACGCAGACTTCTACGATCTGGAGATTTACTATGTGCAAGACGGCAATATTCTGACAAGCATTGGAAGTGCGGGGGTGAATTCAAGTGCCGGTGGTGAAATAAGTGATGCACTTATTTACAGCGGTACCGCCCAGACATTCGGTTCTCCTTCAGGAGCTGCAAATACGGATTGGGACATTGACCCATCGGCAATTGATGCCTTCCTGGATGCGAATGTGACCACTGGGAGAGAAGTAATTGATACCCTGGTCATTGCTTACATAACAGCAAATGACAATGCTACTTCATCGGCGGACCTTACCGTAAATACCACTACGAATCTCTATCTATTTGAACCTGTGGATGATATTGTGACACAGGAAACAGAGTTTGCCACTGAATACTTTACTTGTGAAGGGGATGCGGTTGCTCCAATAACGACCAGTGACGCAGCGGAAGAGGCAACGTACGTATGGTATGTGGATGATGGTGACCTTACATTTGATGCCGGTGATACGGAGATCACAAGAAGTACCACGCTGACGAATGCAAATATCTTAGGTGAAACGACCACATACACGGCCATTGATGGTACTGGTCAAACGACAATGACTTATACCAATGATGATGGCGTAAATGGGACTACAGGTATCTATTATTTCTGGGTACATCATGTGAGAGGTGCTACCGATGACTTCTTGGGTACGACAAGTGATGAGACACTTATCGCTATAACGGTATTTGAAGATGCGACAGAGCCGGTATTTGATAGTAATACGGCTGTCAGCGCGGGGAATAATAATAATGTGGATTTCACATTGTTCTATGATGCCGCTAACCTGACTGAATCTGTGACTTTCTCTGCTGCCAGTGGTGGTGGATTTACCGGAGCTGATTTCAACCCGGTTGCCAGTACTTCAGATGTTGCAGCTGCTGATACAATCACCAATGAATTCCGATGGTATACGGCCAATGCAGATGGTACGAGAGGAACCCAGATCACTTCAGGGGCTACGGTTACCGCTCAGCAATTGCAGTTGACAGGATTGACTTCCGACGCAGACAGATACATCTATCTGGAAGAGGTGACAAATATTGTGCTGGCAGCAGATGGTACCACTGAGTTGTATGACGGATGTACGTCCAATGGAGTGGTGATTCTATTCTCTGTGAAAGTGAAACCAGCCGCACCGACTGGTACGACCAGCTTCTTCTATTGTGAAGGAGAAACAGTAGCCGACTTGACCATGAATGGAGAAGCAGGCAATACTTTCCGATGGTTGGATGTGAATAACAACCTGTTGTTCGAGCAAACTGCTAATACAGCAGGCGCATTCACTGCAGGCATTGCTTCTGATCTGGGTATCGGTTCCACACCGGAGGATAGTTTGTATACCATTAAGGTTTATCAGGTGAGTGACATTGTGAGTACAACTACGAATTCGTCTTCCGTTGCTCCGGATTCAGTAAACCTTCCTTTTGTTGGCGCTATCAGTGATACGACCGAAATCAGCATCAGAGTGAGACCAATACCGGCAGCACCAGTATTGGATGATCCAAGTAATGGACGCGATTATTGTGATGATGTCAGTTCACAATTGTCCATTGGATTCACAGAAGATGCAGTCTCTGCTCCAGATCTGTTCAGAATCTATTTAGATGATGAGGCGACCATCAGTTCCGAACTTAGTTCCACGCAAAGTGCCATCTTGTTTGACATGGAATCCAGTACTTATCTCGCAGGAAGGGACTCAACGATTTACATATCGCAAGTTTCGTTCTCCGGTGAAGGTGGGGTAGACTTTGTAGGTTGTGAAAGTCCTCTGGCCAGGGTAGATGTACATCCTAATCCAAACTTTAGGTCTTTCGCCAATGGGTCTTCATTGATCAACATTACGGAAGCATGTGAGGTAGGTATTACGGCGGAAATCTCTGTTGAGAACATGAATACGTTTACCGAATCCAACTACTTCGTAGATTGGAGAGTAGATGATCAGTTGAGAAGTGAATCAAATGATTTCAATTTGTCGATTGATGAGGATTACAACGCCGGTAATATTGTTTCTCTGGATATCACCGTTGAGGATCAGACAACCCTTTGTTTTGCTGAGATCAGTGAAAACAGGATCATTGGCGTCACTCCAATCTCTGATTTTACCATTAGCAACATCACGGAGAATAATAATACTGCTATTCGAGTGCGTGATAATAATCCTGATGTGACTGATGCGCTGGTTGAAACCATTTCCATGGACATTGTAGATGATAATGACTCGGATATTTTCAATCAGGTAAGAGCAGGTGGTACCGGTTCTGATATCCTGGGATCTATTTTTAATAATGATTTTAATGCTGGAGCATATACCGCTACCATGTCGACAACCTCCACCAGTGGTTGTAGAGATACGGTAAGCCTTGACTTCAACATTCTGCCTCAGGTTACCATCTCAAGTGACACATTGATTGATTTCGACAGAGGCAATCTGGAAAGTTGGTTTGCTGAGGAAGATCGTAACGTATCAGGAACGATAAACGCGCAAAATGTAAGACAGCTGGTGGGTAACTCCTGGGAGTTGAATTCTCCAGAAGGGGCTAACATCATTGAGGATGCAGACGGAGGAACATCCATTATGTGGGTAACTAATCGATTAGGGGAGTATAATCCTAGTGAAGTCTCTTACGTTTATTCTCCTTCTTTCAATGTAGACATTGAACGTCCGGCAGTTTCCTTTGATTATTACCTGGACCTTGTGGAGAATGACGGAGTTGTTTTACAGATCTCTACTGATGATGGAAATACCTGGACTGTCCTTGGGCAGCCAACTACCGGAGTATCCTGGTACAATGGCGAGGGAATCGCGTCGAATCCTGGTGGTGTAGAAGGTAATCCTAGTCGCTATGCCTGGGAAGGAGATGAAGGAGACCTGTGGGATGAGGCAGTACATGCCATTTCAGGCGATGACCTGACCACACTACGATTCAGATTTGCTTTAGGAAGCCGAGCTGCGGCCACTAAGGATAATCAGGAAGGTTTTGCTTTCGACAATTTTAGGATCTTCTCCAGAGACCGTACGACACTGATGGAGAATTTCACTTCAACACGGAGCCTGCAAAATGGGACAACCCGAGCCATTGTAGCTACAGATGCTATTCAGATGGAATTCCCCGGGGATGTGGTTGTGATCAATTATTTTACGGACCTGGAGGATCCAGAAGTTGATACTGATCCTGAAATTGAAGATATCATCTTTACTCAGAATCCTTCTGACCCGAACGCCCGATCGACCTACTATGGAATCAGCGAAATTGAGAAAGCTGTCCTGGGAGGAAAAGTTGGTACAAATCTTGAACCTGTTGGTCCTATAGATCCAGATGCGATATTTGGTGATCTGGGTTTTGCACGAGGTGATTTTGCAACAGACTTGCTTAGTCCTACTACGATAGACATGGTGCTGGAAGCAACGCTTCGTGAGAATGAAAATACCATTGATCTAAATTTGACGGTGCAAGCTGATTACCCTGAAGGAGTGCAACCGTTTGACGAAGAATCGCAGTTGTCAACAAGAGTGATGGTGCTGCAGGAATCTGTGGGAGGTCAGGAAGTCCTCGAGAATGTCGAAGGAGATATTACTTTCCGCAATGTCTTGCGAGAAATTGTCACTGGCTCCAGTGGAATATCAACGTCAGGAATGGTCATTGCGGATCAGACTGAATTTGTGAGCTGGACGGATGACTGGGAAGTGAGCGGCATCTTTGCCAATACGGAAACAGATAGTGTGACGATGGTTGTTGTAGCATTCGTTCAGAATGAAGTAACAAGAGAAATTTTGCAAGTAGTAGAGCAAACGGTAAGGGTTGCGGTACCAGAGACGGTCACCAGTATCCATCCGGATTTCTTCAGTACTGAAGAGACCTATCAGATTTATCCTAACCCGGCGGAAAGTGTCTTCACGGTTGAGTTGGAGAAACCTACCATGATGGATTTAAATTGGGTGTTGGTTGATCAGACTGGTAAGAGGGTGGTAGTTGGTGATATCCGACAAGGGGCTCAGAAGGTAGAAGTGATCACCGATCATCTATCCAGCGGCTTATACTTCTTCCAGCTCTACAACAATGATCATGTTTGGGATAGCCAAAGAGTGATGATCATGAAAGGATCTAGATAAACATTCAATAAAAAACAAATAGGAAAGGCCCATCGATTATGATGGGCCTTTTTGCTTTTCCTACCTCTGAGAAAGTGATTTTTGGGTTCTGGATTTCCTGCCGAAGGCATGGAAAACCACAATGAGTAGTTCTTTTATCAGATTCGTTCAATCGCTACGATTGAACGCTGAAGTGCATTTGTGTGATAAGGGAAAGATCACGGGAATACTGTCAATAATCCATAAGCCGAAGAAGAGATGACTTCAATAGTCTTAACAGAAAATCGTCATGGTACTAAGTGAAAAGTGAATATCGGATCGTGTTAAGTAATATGCTATTTCCGCGATAGAGAGAAGCAATGCTAATAAGTTGAGGTTGACGTTCTATCCCAATTAATCATTCCCGAATGAGAATCTTTGATAATTGGATGATTAATTAATGATTTGAGCAAGGACTCCCTTAGGCTGTACTCGGAAGCGTATTAAACTTTACTTATAGCATCGGGGAGAGGCCAGCAGTGAGTTATTTCAGGTTATTTTCCTCCGTTTTCCAACGCTGATAGACCTCCAATTAAAAGGTATATGCCACCCTAAGTCGTGTAAACCAATTCAATGGGAGTCCAGGATAAAAATACCTTGGAGCAGCCCCCCCGAATCCAGTCGCATTGATCAGCAACATAGAGGCATATTTTTGTTCGGTGATGTTTCTCGCAGTGAATCCCAGGTCATATTTCCAGGGACCAATTTCACCAGCATGTCCAATAGTGGCATTGACCAGTAAATATTGATTAGAGAAGATGGTATTGTCATCCGTGATCGGGATAGCTGAAGTGTATTGCTGATCGAGATACAAATAAACCAACGGCTTAAATTGAAACTGTAGACGATTGAAGAAGGTTTGTTTCGGCACACCCGTCAATTGATTACCAGAAAAAGTATTTTCACCATCCACAAACTCATCAAAAGTGAAATCCGAGAAACTGTATGATCCCTGGTTGGATAATTCTATTCGTGGTGTGTTTATGAATTCCAGTAGAAAGGAAAGCTCCACTCCCTGATGGCTCGTTTCACCAGCATTGATGCCAATGAATTGGTCTTCAGCCGTTCTTCTGGCCACCAGTAAGTTGCTTATCTGCATGCGATAGAGGGTAAGGTCAAAAGTAGCCCGGCCAAAGAAACCCCTTAACCCAACTTCCGTATTCCATCCCGTTTCTGGTTCAATATCAGGATTGATCGCACCATCAGGCAACAACGTTTCTTCCAGGGTAGGTGGAGAAAAGCCGTGACTCACAGCAAAGTAGGTGCTCAGTCGTGGAGTAATCTGATAGTTAAGGGCCAACCTTGGTGATAGCACCCCTTGATAATCATAATCACCATTTTGCCCCGAAGCAGCATCAAACCGGTCCTCCAGAACGTATTGTGTCTTATTGAAATTCAGACCGGCAGTCATGATCAATCCATCCGCCAGTTCATGATCCAATTGCGTAAAGGCGTTGATGTAATTCCTGCGTTCTTTCAGGTCCGACAATTGATCACCGGCTACACTGCCCATACCAGGAAAGTCCCGGTACAGGTTGGCCAGTGTTTGGAAAGAGTGCTGATCCCAGAACAGTTCAGTGCCGATCATCCAGGTAGTTTTTTCAGAAAAGTCGAAGATCAATCGGTTTCGGGTACCGACACCAGTCGTACTTTCGTCCAGGATGTTGAAAGGCCTGGGTTCATAATTATTCTGGTTGGTGACGAAGATACTGGATTTAAGGGTCAGGTTAGCCCCTATTAACGTGCTATAAGACACGCCTTGTAGTAAGGTAGCATAATCTTCAAAACCTTCGGCACTGCCCCAGGTAAAGGCGGCTTTGATGGGAGATTGTTCAAAGTCCGTCTCATTGATTGAACTGGGAATGAATGCCTTTTGATCCACAAAATAAGTAAGGAAATTGAGCTTTCCGTTGCCCAACGCCGTTTCAATATGGACCAAGGTATGGGAGCGGTCCACCTCATTGTTGTCACGATAGCCACTACTGGTCAGGTGTCCGGCTGTAGCAAAAACTTTGAGCTTTTCGGTTCCCATAGCGAAGCGCAGTTGTTCTTTCACCAATCCAAAAGAACCAACGGTTAGATCATTGGTCAATGTCGCTTTGCCTGTAGTGGGAGCGATGGGGTTCATCAGGATAACGCCTCCAAGCCCACTACCAAAGACAGAAGCGTTGGGACCTTTGATGATTTCGTAAGATCGGAGACCTGCCAGGTCAATGTCTTCGATATTGGTTTCGCCTGAGCCGTTGGTCAGTGGGATCTCGCCAAAGTAAGCACGGATCTTATTGGTCGAGAAAGGAGACCTGGAACCAATGCCACGGATCGTGATCCGGTTGGTATTGATGGTACCCGAATGCATGTATACACCGGGGATTCGATTGATGGATTCCTGAATGTTCGTAGGATCAGCGGTTTCCAGGTCACTTTGTTTGATGATGGAGATATTGCCACCATAAGATTGATAGTCCTGCTCGACACCTATGGCATTGACCGTAACTTCCTTCAGCCGAACGATGGTTGAGTCGGATACATAATCCTGAGAAATCCCATTCCAGGGAATAAGGAAACCAGACAGGAGTAAAGAATAGGCGAACAAATGCTTCATAGGTAAAATTTCCGCAAAGATTGAATTTATCCTGAAAGATGGAAGCAGCTTTTTGATCACCGGAGGAAAGGGAACTGACTTATTTCACGATTTGATTGGATTGAACGAGGATAAGGGGTGTGATTTGCGAATAATTTTGTTAATTGAAGATGTTAATGACAAATGCACATTCCATTGAGTTATATAAGCTACAACCTTCGATTTTGGAGAACTAAAAAAGGCCTGAGTCAGCAAAAGTTTGCGGAGGAATTGGGTGTCACCAGGGGGATGCTTGCGACTTACGAAGAATCCGTTGAGCCCAGACAGGAATTTTTGATGACCATTGTAGAGAAATACCATGTCAACCTTCACTACTTCTTTACCCGTAAAATGACAGATGGTACTTTCGAAACGTTTTTTCTGAAATCTGCAGATGAGAACATTTCAATCGAACAGAAGCAAAGCTCAACCGCGATCATTGGTCTTCTTTATGATCTGATTGATGAACAGGACAAAGACAAGCGCAATCAGATTGCCCGCCAGGTGACCATGTACATTACACGGATGACCGATGAGAACAACGAAATGAAAGACGAGCTGTATGGGTTTATGAAACGTATGATGGCGTGATTGCAGTGATGTGGGTAGGATACTCTGTGTTCGTCCAAATGCTGCTCGGTTATTATTGCATTGCACGACTCGGTAAGGTGAGCGACTGGATTTTAATCAGCATTTGTAATACTAACCCTCTAAACCTATCAGGATTAACTCCTGTGTGAAGTGACATTATAGGTTTCATTCTGTGGAATAATGGCTTGCTGTTTTTCTTTCCATTAGCTCCTCAAAATCCCTTATCTTTGATTCACACAAAATGTTTCAAGCTTTGAGAGTAATTCTGAAATTCATAGCAGCTTAATCGTTAGCCCCTCATCCGGAGGCTAATATTTCTGTGTTCGGAGTTCTTCCGAACCTAATTCTATTTTATCAAGGATTTGCATGTGTTTGATCAGTTCTATTGCTGTGTCTGAGGGCTAGTCTTATAGATAGGAATAAGCAATGGCATAGTCTACATCTACTGCATGTGAATCACAACACCTATTGTTTATGAAAAATCAAGAAGTAAAGAAAGATCCCGCATTCTTAGCATATGTATTAGAATTGAATGAGGGCCATACACTCGAAGAAGCATTACAAATAAGCCTGGAACAGATCAATCAATTAGATATCGATCAATTGAATCGAATTGGTTTGAAGACTTATGCCAAGGACAAATGGACCATTCACCAGATCCTGCAACACCTCATCGACTGGGAAAGGATTTGGTGTTTCAGAGCCGTCCTGTTTGCCAGGGGAGAAGGGACCATTCCAGAATCACATGACCAGGAAATCATGGGAGCGAACTCAAATGCGAATGAACTGTCCATCGAGCAGCTGATCAATGAGCTTCGGGCGGTACGGCAATCATCGATATTGATGTTCCAGTCTTTCAAAGAAAAAATATTGGAAATGAACTGTGTATTTTTCGAATATGAGATGCCTTTGTACACCATTGGCTTGACCATTGCGGCACATCAGATCCATCATTTCAATGTCATCAGAGAAAGGTATATGCCACTGGATGAATAGTTCCAAACAAACCTATAAGGTCTAACGCTAGTGTGAACAGACCTTATAGGTTTTAATCCGCGAGGATGGCGGCTATAGGTTTCTCTCTTTTGAGCTCGAATTTTATTGCATTCCCTGCCTCGCCAAGACGAGCGGACGGAATTTGGTAAATAACCATAATGCAGCATATTCCATGGTGAATTCCGTACTTTCTTTTTGATGCATTCCGTTAGAACTGGTTGTTTCAGAAGCCAATAAAATAGATTCTACCATAAGATTGCATCAAAGCATCAGGTTTCGTACTTTAGAGGTACATAACAAAATAACGTGTCCTTTCTCTATTCAAAACATAGCATGCTTTGCATTGCGTGTGTAGTATTCGTGTTGAGTACGAAAGCACAGCTCATCGGCGACTTTGTACCGGCGGTCCAAACGACTGAGGCGAATGAATTCAGATTGGGAGTACTGGTAGCAACGACCTATGAAGGTGATCATGCGGTGATTATTCACAATTATCTGATTGAAGAAGTAACTACAACTACCCTTGGGCTTGAGAAAGAAAAAATTCACGTGAATGTTTTTCCAAATCCGGTAAGCGATGTACTACATATTGCTTCTGAAAAATTGATTACATCGATCACGGTTTCAGATCTTACCGGAAGGAAGTTAATCTCTGAAACAGGAATATCTACAAAGCAATCCAGTATTAACTTAAAGCAATTGGCCGAATCGGTCGTATTGCTCACCCTTACCTTCAACAATGAAAAGGTCAAAAGAATCAAAATTTCTAAAGTACGTCCTTAGTGTCCTTTGCCTGATACAGGTTGCTACATTACAGGGCCAGCAAGTACCTCAATACATCAACTACCAGGGGCTAGTCAAAGATGTGGATGGTGGAGACCCCATACGAAATGCGGAAATAGGAATCCGGGTAAGCATACTAGATCAGGATTTCATTGCTTTGTACACGGAAACTCACATCACCACTACCACCGAAAATGGAATTTATGCGATCAAAATCGGAGCGGGTGCCATTTCCCTCGGCGAGTTTTTAGAGATCGACTGGGTTTCAGGTGAAAGACATATTCAGGTAGAGCTCGATAGGGACGGAACCACCAATGGAGAGAGTTATGAATTGATGGGCATGTCCCAGATACTTTCTGTACCCTATGCTTTGGTAAGTGATCGTGCAGATTATGCCATTCGTTCCGGCGAATCTGATTCCTCTCAAATTGCCAACTCTTTGATTTCAGGGTATATCGTAGAGCAGAGTAGAAAAGCTGACTATGCTGATACTGCCGGATTCGCCGTATCAATATCAAGTGACGTAGTTCCTACTCGAAGTTTCAAAGCGGATACCGCAGATTATGCCAATCGGTCTGGTGAATCTGATGCTGCCGAAGTAGCTAACTCTTTGATATCAGGATATATCGTCGATCAGAGTTTGAATGCCAACTATGCCGATACGGCCGATTACGCCACGCTATCCCAAGAAGCAGTCAGTGCCCAGGTGGCCGAATCACTTACATCGGGCTATGTAGTCGAGAAAAGTGAGCAGGCTGTTTATGCTGATTCTTCTGTATATACAGATACTTCGGATTATGCAACGATATCCGGTGAAGCAGTTACTGCTCGGGTCGCACAATCACTGATTTCCGGGTATGTTGTAGATCAAACGGCATATGCTGATACTGCTGCCTATGCCAGGAGCGGAGTAGATGCTGACAGTACCAATGAAATTCAATCGCTGAGTTTCGAAAATGAGTTATTGAGCATCAGTGGATCCAATAGTGTAACGATCCCGATCAGATCGCCCAGAATTCAACCAAACGAAGCAGAATGCACAGAGGACAATGCTGGACTGTTGCGATTTGAACCAACCCGTAAGGTGATTCAATACTGTGATGGAGGACATTGGGTGAATATGCATGCCGCACCATTGAGTATTGTTACTAATAAAGTCGTAGATGCTTATTGCGAATCAGCCTCTGGCAGCGTAGAAATTAACTTGACTGGAGGACAGCAACCTTTTTCAATTGCCTGGAGCAATGGTGTGACGGATCAGTTCAAAATTGAAAATGTAAAAGCCGGAAACTATTCGGTGACAATCACGGACGGGGCGGGTAGATCATTGTCTCAAACGTTCACCGTAAATGTGCAACAGCGCACAATTGATGAAGGTGTTTCAAATGTGCAGCCGAATACCGTATGTAAGCCCGATTCAAATGACCCAATGGCACCCGATCATAATGGCCAAGTTACTTTTACCCCAACTAGTGTCCAATCCTCGGGAGGGTTTACCTTCCAGTTGATGACCAGCGATGGAGTCACTGTAAATAGTGACGGCTCTACGAATGGTTTCAATGAGGTCGCCTACGCCACTTCGGGAAGTACATCCACTGTCACGGGATTGCCAGATGATAACTACCAAATGGTGGTGACGGATAATGAGACATTGTGTGAGATTACGCACACCTTTGAAATCCTGGCAGATTTTACCAATGAGCCCGTGATTGAACTTACTCAGGTTGTCATTAGCGACAATACCTCTTGCGACGCAACAGCAGCAAATGGTCAGATTGATGCTTCTGGTGCAAATGTGCTTTCTGGTGGTTCCGGTCAATACCTTTACCAATGGTTCAAAGCAGAAGATACCAGTACACCGATCGATAATGATGCAGTGCTTAGTGCTATTACTAGTGGTGTGTATATATTAACGATAACTGATGCACAATTAGGATGTATAACTTCCCAGACTTTTACCATAGCTGATGATGCCCCTGTCATAACTGCGGTTGAGAGTTTGAGAAGCAGCAACACGGTGTGTGATCCTTCTACCAACGATCCTACGGCAGTTGATGCGAATGGTACCATTACCTTCACACCTGAAACCAACGGGGTTGCTTCGGGTAATTATTCGTTTGCGTTGGAGACCGCTGACGGTACGGCTATACCGAACGGAGGAGTCCATTTAAACGGAACGGTGAACTACAATGATGGTGGAGCAGGGGTTGCTACTACCACTGTCACTGGACTTGATGGCGACAGTTATGTAATGATCATTACAGATTTGGAGAATCAATGTGCGATTTCTTATGCCTTCCAGATTTTTGATAGCAGTTCGGGTGCTCCAAGTGTCAGTTTTGCTCTGTCCCAGATTACGAATAACGCATCTTGCGATGCGAATGCCTTCACTGGACAGGTGGATGTATCCTCCCCAGGAGCAGTAGTCGGAGGGTCAGGAGATTATAGATATGAGTGGGCCAATTTTTCTAACCCTACAGTCATTATTGACAATGATGCTATACTGAATGGAGTAGGTGGTGGACAATATATGCTGTGGGTAATTGACAATCAGGCAGGCTGCCGTTCTTCGGCTAAGACAGTCGTTGTGGTTGATGATATTCCTGCTTTTATGCTAGGAGCCACAGGTATTACTGATAATAAGGTTTGTGAAGCCAACAATAATAATCCAGGAGCCAATGACGCCAACGGATCCATTTCCTTTAATCCGATGACCGGTGGTGTGGACCTGGGAACATACACCTTTTTGCTCAAAGCCGCTAACGGACCGAACGTTGAAGATG
The DNA here is from genome assembly GCA_033344775.1 of Cytophagales bacterium. NCBI lineage: Bacteria > Pseudomonadati > Bacteroidota > Cytophagia > Cytophagales > Cytophagales bacterium. Next base: position 236,831 of record JAWPMT010000002.1, read on the forward strand.
CGACCGATATATTGGATGGAAGTACCCATCTCAATGGGACAGTAAGTTATGACGGTGATAACATTGGATCTTCTGGTACGATGGTTACGGGATTGGATGCCGGGGATTACTATATGTCAGTGACTGACCTCAGTAACGGTTGCTCGGCACTTTACGCGTTCAATATTGCCAATGATGCTACTGATTTGCCAGTAATCACTATAGGTAATATCACTATTTCGAGTAACACGGCTTGTGGCAATGGAGCATTTGATGGTGAGGCCAACGCTACTGCCAGTAATGCGGTGACAGGTGGATCAGGTGATTATCGTTACGAATGGGCAAGTGCTACTAGCCCAGGAGTTGTGATTGATAGTGATGCGATATTGAATGGCGTGGACGGAGGAGATTACATCCTTACGGTGACAGATGATCAAACTGGTTGTGCGTCAACTGCAGTACAAGTGACTATTGGGGATATATTCCCTACGATCAACCCCGTGGTTTCTTTACAAATCAACAATACGGTTTGTGATGCCGCTGAAAATGATGCGGGTGATTTGGATGCTAATGGCAGGATTACTTTTACACCAACCACAACTAATAACATAGTGGCTACAACAACAGTTGCTACTGCTTATAACTTTTCGTTAGCTACCGCTGGTGGCACGACCATAGTGAATGGGAGTACGCATAATTCCGTTAATATTTCCTATTCTACCACCGGATCCGTGTCGACTGTCACTGGCCTTTCGGGAGGTAACTATGTAATGACCATAACAGACGCTGATGTTGGCTGTGACCTGGATTATGCCTTTACCATAGTTGATGATGCTACGGATATTCCTTTAATTACATTAGAGAATATTTCCATCTCAAATAATACGACTTGCGACAATACCGCCTGGACAGGAGAGGCCAACGCTGCTGCAATTAATGCGGTTACCGGAGGTTCAGGTGATTATCGATACGAATGGGCATTTGCCACTGCCCCAGGCGTTTTAATTGATAATGATGCGATGTTGAATGGCGTGGACGGAGGAGATTACATCCTTTCCGTAATTGATGATCAAAGGGGTTGTATGGCGCTACCCGTAACAGTTACGGTCTCTAATGATATGGATAATCCCACATTCATGGTTGATGCGATAGGAGCCGGTTCGGCATTCAATACAGTTTGTGACGTAACCACCGCCGGAGACTATAATGGAGCCGTTTCAATTACCACGACAGAATCAGGTCCTTACATCTTTAACTGGTACGATGGTTCCGGGACTTCAGTTCCAACAGCCTACACGGTAACCAATAGTTCCCAGAATAGCGTGCTTTCCCTTGCTCCTGCGGGGACTTATACGGTTAACATTTCAAATACAGTGAACAGTTGTGATACCACGTTTCAGGTAACCATTGTTAATGACTTTCAGGATGTTCTCACCAGTTTTGATATCTCATCGGATTTATCAGTAACGGATGACAATTCGTCCATTTCTAATAATGGTACAATTACTTTCTCCGAATCTGATCTGGATGTGGCATTAGGAGCAGATGCGCCGGCAAATTACCTTGTCAAATTGTATGCGGGTACAAACGTTTCAGGCACTCCAGAGGAGGATAGTACGGCTCCATATTCATTTACCAGTCTTTCATCAGGAAGTTATACGGTTGAAGTAGTGAATCCCATTACAGGTTGTAGAACGTTAGCAGCGACAACCTCGATCGCTAGTGTACCTGTTGTGATTAGCGCAGGTGTAAGTACCCTGAATGATAATACGGTATGTGATCCCGCGAATAACGATCCTGCAGCAAATGATGCGAATGGGTCGATCACCTTTACCCCAGAAACGGATGGTGTTTCTTCCAATAATTACACGTTTGCGTTAGCTACTTCAGATGGAACCAGTATCTCAAATGGTGCAGTCTATCTTGACGGGACTGTGACTTATAAAGATAATGCAACTGGATCGTCTTCCACTACGGTATTGGGCCTTGCTGGCGGATCATATGTAATGAAGATAACTGACCTGGATAATTCAGAAACTCTGGATCATAACTTTGTCATTGCAAATGATGCTTCAGTGGTACCGGTCATCACTCTGGCTAACATAACTACCGCACATAATGTCACTTGCGACAATACCGCTTACACGGGAGAGGCAGATGCTTCGGGAGCCGTGGCTGGCGGATCAGGAAACTATGCCTATACATGGGCCAATACTTCAGACCCTGCCACGGTACTAGACAATGATGCAGTCTTGAATCAAGTGGGGGCCGGTACATATAAATTGACAGTTAGAGATTTAGAAACGGGCTGTGAGGCATCAAATGATCAAGTGTTTATTGATTTGTCCAATATTGCCTGGACTGTTGAGAATGGTGAAGTAACCATTGTCAACAGTGATGATTGTGCAGGAAATACGGGTTCATTGGTGATCAATACCATCACGCAATCGCAGGGGGGCGGCTTTCCGGAGCCTACGTCAACTACCTATACAGATTTCCGGTTTCAGTGGTCAATTTCAGGGGGAGGAATGCTTCAGGTGATTCCATTTGACGGACTTACAGGCACGTTTCAAAGTGGAGAATCGCTAACCGTAGGGAGTAGTGTTTCCGCCACTGTGGTGGGTGCATCTGGAAACTTCCTGACCGTCTCCGGGCTTTCGGAAAGTATCTCGGACAATGACTTGATCATTGGAGGTACTACAGGAACATCTGCTTTGGTAAATCATGTTTTGGATATTTCAGCTACCTCGGGAACGATCGGGGCAAATTCAATTTCCGGGCTAGCAGCAAACGATTATGACGTGGCGATATCTGAAGCGAATTGCTCCGATCCTGACCCGGCAACAAGTACTTTAACCGTGACTTCCTCGTCTATAAAACCGGAATTACAAGTTACTGCAACTCAGGCTGATGCTTCATGCGATGCGGTAAGCGCAACCGGATCGGCTACCGTCGATGTTGTATATCAGGGAGTCATTCAAGTACCGTCCAATTACGTTTTCTCCTGGTTTGAGTCAGATGGTACTTCGACTTTGGGTACCACGACAACTTCCGCAACCTTTAACATCAATGGTAACATGGCATCCAACTTACCTGATGGAACTTACTATGTAAAGGCTACTGATAATACTTCCCACGTAGGGTGTGAATCTGATGTTATTGAAGTAACCATCAACAATGACCCTTCTGTGATCTCGTTAACTGCCTCAGATGTTAACCTTATAAATAATACGAATTGTGCCAATTCCAATGGAGTTATCCAGGTACTGAGTGTAATGGAAAATGGTGTAAGTACATCTTCGTTAGCAGATTACTCCTTTAGCTGGCAGTTTGGTGGGGTCGCATTTGTCAATGGAACGGATGGCATTCTGGGTAACCTGGGAGGAGGAACTGATAATCAGATTACCGATGCGCTTGCAGGTAATTACATGGTTACCATGACGAATGTGGTGACGGGTTGTTCTACCATGCAAGATTTCACTTTATTGGATGATGCGGTTGATCCGGTAATTAACCTTACGAGTACAGTGGAGGATTCTTCATGTGATGGCATAAATAATATTGGCGATGGGTCAGCATCCGTATCGATTACGGAAGCCGGTGTTGCCATACCGCTTTCCGATTTATCCATAGAATGGTATCGAGGTTCATTTACGGCCGCTCCGGGCATATCACAGGCGAGTTTCATTGTTGACGATATTGGATCATCGGCAGGTTCGAATGCTGGCTCAGCAACGGTTGATGGAGACCTCCTATCCTTGCAGGGACTTGAAAATGGCACATACACCATATTCGTTGAAAAAGGAAGTGTACCTAATTTGGGATGTACTTCCTATCAAGTTATTACTGTTGGTGATGGATGTGAATAATCCATGTTGCACCTTAATGCCAGGTTTTGTAACCGGTAAATACCCTGGTGTGCAGTGAAAAGAATCTGGCATTTCTAGTTAAATGACTTCCAAACCTATGACGTCTAACTCTTGCAAGATAAATACCTTGAAGATTTATCGACGAAAGCCACATACCCCTTCGATTGATTTTGATAGTTGTAAAAAGGATGTAGGCCACTACATTCAGTCGCAAATGCATTGCCTGCCTCGGCAAGGCGGGCGACTGAATCTTATTCAGTATTTGCAATGCTGATTCCCTTCAAACCTATCAGGTGTAACCCCTGCATGAAGAGACTTTATAGGTTTCATTCTGTAGAATGAAGACTTTCTTTAATGTTTTCACATTGAGGTAAGCACAAATATTTACTAAAGTTGATATTTGACTGTCAAATCTGTTCATATAGAAGCCACATAATGATTAGAAATTCAGTGACTTACTGTTTTGAATACTTTAGTAGTGCCTGTCAATTTCCCTCCTGAGTTCTCCTTTTTTTTTCTCTGTTCTCCTCGTTCATTTGAATAAAGACAAGGCCAGCTATTTCGATACTTGATACTCCAGTTTCAAGGGTGTTCAGCGTATGGAATACGGCCGCTTAAAAAAGTAAGAAATTGATCCACCACGCCTTACAATTCCTGACCGATGAGGTGAACACCTATCTCGATCTCATCAATGGTACCACAGATGAAGGAAAGCTGATCCTTACCAATGTGGCCACCCAGGAAGGCAACTGGGCGATCCCACCTAATAGACTGGGATTGTCACTCATCAATATAGAAGAAGAGAAGATCTTCAAAGAACAGCGGTCCTCGTTTGTCAATGCACAGGGGCTGGCTCAGAAATACAATCCGGAGATTAAGATCAACCTTTACATCTTATTTACTGCCAACTACACCAGCTCCATGGCGGAGAACGATGGGGTAGAATACCTGGAAGGGCTCAAGCAACTTTCCTATGTACTTTCCTTCTTTCAGGGCAAGAATGTATTCACCCCGGATAACTCCCCATCATTAGATGGGACGGGTGTACAAAAGCTGGTGGTCGAGTTGTTTTCCTACAACTTCGAACAGCTGTACAACTTCTGGACTGTCCTTGGAGCCAAGTACCTGCCTTCGGTATTGTATAAAACACGGTTGATCCATTTCCAGGATGAGCGTGTGATGGAGCAACAGGAAACACTCAGCAATCTTGACCTGACCAACCTGTCAAAATAGCAGAGAGATGAACTACAAAACCCTTTTCGATATCTCTTTTCTGCATAATTTCTTCGTGAATGGTATGGTCGGAAACATGTCCATCCTGCCTACTGAAGAAACCAGCACCTTGCTGAAGAACCTTAAAATGATCTTCAAAAGTGATGGCGGAGGAGAGCGTGTTTTGTACCGTACGTTCTCTAATACAGCAACACCTTTTGTCGAAGAGGATGGGAAAGTCCAATTCGTATTTACCCTATGCCCACAAAATACAGCTACGTTTCAGAACATCACCAATCTGAATCAAGGCTCTCCGTCCAAAGCATATGGTCGCAGTAAGATCCCATTCTTTGAGAATGATGGCAGTGCGGCATCTAATGATCCAGATGTGCCGGAAGAGATCCGGCATGTACTGTTGGATGCCCTGCGGCCTAAAGTGTTCACCTATTCCTATACCCTCGATCCGGTACCTGTGCCGGAAGAGACCATTCTTAAGGTGACTGGGCCTGATGGTACGGTAGAAACGATCGAATACAATGAGACTTCCGAGATGGCGCCTGATTCCTCGGGATTGTACAATGTACCCATTGATTTTGGTCATAAGGTGAGTGGAAAGTACACGTTCACCGTTCGCAATCAGGCGGATGATACGGACCTGTTAACAGAGATCCTTTATCTGGACAATGTACTTAATACTCAAAATCCGCAAGGGATCATCCAGATCACGTATGACCCTGCAGATGACCACTTGTATGGTACCCCGGAATATTATGGGATCACCTTCATTAGGAAACAAAGCAAGTGGAAATACTACGTGGCTAATAAGAATGGCAACGTGGACTTGAGTAGCCAAATATTAATACTGGACGATGATAGTGACGATGATACTGACATGTCCAACCCTTACGATTCATACAATTTCACCAAAGGCGATGTGCCAGATCCGAACATCGCCATCAATGGGTATGAAACCGTAGTGTTCACTTCTTTAGAAGATATTCCTTTCTATGAAAGGCCCAAGCTTCATCTCAACCTCAAGGTTGATGGTGATGTAGTGATTGAGAATCTTCCCAACCCGCCGTTGGCTGGGGTGTGTGCTGATGTCTCTGAAATTTTTGTATTCCTATAACTTAATTGTAGCACATGTTAAACCCCCGTACCCCAGGTGTATACGTACAGGAACTTTCGCTGCTTCCACCTTCGGTTGCCCCGGTAGCTACGGCCATTCCGGCTTTTATCGGGTATACGCAGAAGCGAGGCAATGGATTTCCCGCGGATACGCCTAAGAGGATCACTTCACTCGTGGATTATGAGCAAATATTTGGCGGTCCTTTCGACGAAAATTACAAGGTCACCATTCAGGATGATCCCGATGATCCAGTCAATAATCCCCCGGTCATCGCGGCTATCAAACCAGGAGCAGACCCGAAAACGTCTCCTTACCTGTTGTATTATGCGATCCAGCATTACTTCGCCAACGGAGGAGGTCCATGTTACATCGTATCCGTTGGATTGTACGATTATGATGATCCGCATATTTTGCCAGATCGATTTACAGATGGAGTAGATGCACTGGAACAAGAGGATGAGCCTACCTTGATCGTCGTTCCTGAAGCAGTAGAACTGGATACGGTGGATAGGACAGATCTACACAATCAGATGCTGGGCCAATGCAACAAGATGCAGGACCGGTTTGCACTGATGGATGTATTGGTAGATGAATCCCGGCTTTCGCTGGATCCGTTGGCGGATGCCAATGATTTTCGCAACGAGGTTGGGACCGAATACCTGAAATACGGGGCGGCTTATTATCCATCACTGAAAACCACCATCACCAAATATTTTGATGACCAGACCGTAAACATTGTTGATAGTAGAGCTTCACCTAAGTATGATAAGGAACCACTCGGTACCTTACTTACCGGTACGGGAAGTGATCCCGCTAAGGCTAGTGGTAAAATTACAATTACAGACTTCAGTGCCATTGCGCCGGATCCTGCTTCTATCGAAGTGGCTGGAACATCCGGTATTTCTTTCGCCGTAGGCGGAGATAATGATGCAACCGCACTCAATATTAAGAATGCTATCGATCTTTCAGCCGCAGCGAGTAAAGTAGACGTTTCAGTCAGTGGTGCAGAGGTTACAATTACGGCCAAAGATGCAGGTGAAGTAGGGAATACTTATACCTTCGCTTATGCTGATGGCGGTGCCATACTTGAACCCTCCGGAGGCACACTGGAAGGAGGCTCAGAAGAAGGTAGAGCATATGCTACCGCTACGATCACGTTTACCAACGGATTTAAAAAAGCACTGGATAAAGCCATCACCATTGCCAGTGAAACACCCATTACGCTGGCCTCGGCGGCGATCATAAAAGACACAGCTGCTGATACGGCTACTTCGCTGGCTGGCGCAATTACCACAGCTTCTTCTCTGGTTTCGGCCGCAGCCGAAGGCAATGTCGTTACCCTTACAGCCCTGGCAGAAGGCGAAGCCGGAAATGGCATTAAGCTGGTTTACAGTGGCTCAGCAGGATTGAGGGTCTCTGGCGCTGAACTCGAAGGAGGTACTGAAGGGGGCGATCAACCCGATGTTGCCTTGTATCAGCGGATTCTAAAGGAATTGAATGCCTTTAAGGTTGATCTTTATCCATCTGCGGCCATGGCCGGTATATACGCGAAGGTAGACCGGAACCGCGGGGTATGGAAAGCACCAGCTAATGTCAGCATGAGCATGGTGCAAAAAACCAATGTGATGGTTTCCGCAGATGAGCAAGGCAGTCTGAATGTCGATGCCAATACCGGAAAATCCGTCAATGTGATTCGATCTTTCGCAGGAAAAGGAACCCTGGTATGGGGAGCACGTACGTTGGCCGGAAATGACAATGAGTGGCGCTATGTGCCGGTCAGAAGGCTGTTCATCTTCATCGAAGAATCCATTGAAAAAGCCAGTGAACCTTTTGTCTTTGAACCCAATGATGCCAATACCTGGGTGATAATGAAAGGGATGATCGAGAACTTCCTGACTTCCCTATGGCGAGACGGTGCACTCGCTGGAGCAGCACCTTCCGATGCATTCTTCGTGAAAGTGGGCCTGGGTGAAACCATGACGTCCCTGGACATTCTGGAAGGCAGATTGAACATAGAAGTAGGTATTGCAGCAGTCAGACCGGCAGAATTCATCATTCTGAAATTCTCCCATAAGCTGCAGGAGTCCTGATTTGAAATTGATTTAAAAACACTTAACACAATAAGATATGCCTACTTATAGTACACCCGGAGTGTACATAGAAGAGATTTCGACCCTGCCCGCTTCGGTGGCCGCGGTAGAAACGGCCATTCCTGCATTCATCGGCTACACCGAAAAAGCGGGTGACGGTAGTCCCACCAAGATTACTTCGATGCTCGATTTTGAAGAGCGCTTTGGGGGACCTTTTAAGGAAGTGCCCACCATCGAGGTAAAGGATACCAGGAACGGAGCCGCACTGACCAGTCGCGAGATCATGGTATCGATCGATGATCCCTCAGTTTTCAAATTGTATTACAGCATGCAGATGTTCTACAACAATGGCGGTGGCGCTTGCTACGTCATGTCTGTCGGAACATACAGTCCGATTGGTGTTTCAGCCGGGGAGATCACTGGTGGGATTGATGAACTGAAAAAGGTCGATGAGCCTACGTTATTGGTCTTTCCTGATGCTACCACGTTGAGCCTTTCTGATTATGGTACGGTTGTGAAAAAAGCACTATCGCATTGCAACTTATTGCAAGACCGCTTCACCATTGCCGATGTAGTAGGAGATGATTTTACAGCGTATCGTGGTGAGTTGGGTATGTCGGATCTTAAGTATGGAGCCACTTATTATCCTGATCTCAATACTTCGCTTAATTTCCTGATCGACCATGAGGTGAGTATTACTCACACTGGGACTCCGGCTTCTCCAACCAATGATGATCCTGATTTGAGTGCTGCGGGTTCCTTTAGTGTGGATGCTTCAGATCCACCAACACTGGCGGATATCCAGCGGGAATACCCCAATGTATACCGTAATATCCAGGCGCAGCTCAATGCTATGTACGTGACTTTGCCACCCTCGGGCACCATGGCCGGTATTTATGCAAGGGTAGATAATAATCGTGGCGTTTGGAAAGCCCCCGCCAATGTGAGTATCAATAATGTGATTGGGCCTACGGTCAAGATCACCAATGATATTCAGGATGGCCTCAATGTGGACCCCACGAGTGGCAAGTCCATCAATGCCATAAGAAGTTTTGTCGGCAAAGGTACCCTGGTTTGGGGCGCCAGAACACTAGCCGGAAATGACAATGAGTGGCGGTATGTGCCGGTAAGAAGACTGTTCATTTTTGTTGAAGAGTCCGTCAAGAAGGCCACGGAATTTGTGGTGTTTGAGCCCAATGATGCCAAAACCTGGCTGAGAGTGAAAACCATGATCGAGAATTTCCTGACTTCATTATGGCGCGACGGAGCGCTGGCAGGTGCCGCGCCCTCAGATGCCTTCTTCGTGAATGTAGGACTGGGAGTCACCATGACCGCTCAGGACATCCTCGAAGGTCGCATGAATGTCGAAATAGGGATGGCCGCTGTGCGTCCTGCGGAATTCATCATCCTGAAATTCTCTCACAAGCTTCAGGAGTCTTAATTCAAGCATAACAAGAGATAACAATAAAATCTAAACGCAAAAACATTTAGTCATTATGGCACAGTCATATCCTATCAGTCTTTTTCACTTCCAGGTCGATTGGGGTGGGTCCAGAATTGGTTTCACCGAAGTATCCGGATTGACCGTTGAATTACAGACCATCGATTACCGGGAAGGTGATGCCCAGGAATATCAGGTTACTAAAATGCCCGGTATCCCTCAATTTTCCAACATCACGATGAAGCGCGGTATCGCAAGAACCGATGACGATTTCGTGACCTGGATCAGTACCGTTCGTATGAATAACATCGAGCGAAGAGACCTGACCATCAGCCTACTCAATGAAGAGCATGCACCAGTAGTCACCTGGAAAGTCAAAGAGGCGTTTCCCGTGAAAGTAGAAGGCCCTACACTTAATTCTACCGGAAACGAAGTGGCCATTGAGTCCATTGAGTTAGCACATGAAGGACTGACAATAGAATTCGCATAAGATGCCCAGATTCGATAGTCATCCGCCTGTAGGTTTCCACTTTTCCGTGGGAATTGAAGGGATCACTTCCGAGCATCAGGGAGTACCCGATATCGGATTTCAGGAAATCTCCGGTATCGGGGCCGATGTAGGCATGGAAGAATACCGCGAAGGTGGAGAGAATCGATTTGCGCATAGACTGGCAAATCCCGTTTCATATGCCAACCTGGTCATGAAGCGGGGTATGCTAATGAATTCTCAGGTGATCCAATGGTTTCAAAAAGAAGTAGAGAGTTTTCAGTTCAAAACTTATGGGCTTACGGTCTATTTGTTGGATAAAGACCATGCGCCTTTGGAAGCCTGGAACTTTATACAAGCCTGGCCGATCAAGTGGTCGGTGGAAGGGCTCAATGCCCAGAACAATGGCTTGATGATCGAGAGCATTGAGTTCTGTTATCAATACTACAAACGGTTATTATAGAAGGTCATGATAGAAATTCGTGAATTGATCATACGCACCAATGTGACCCAAAAATCCCTTGAATCGAAAGGGGTTATTCAAAGTTCCGGCTCTAAAAAGGATGTTTCCGCTATGGAAGAATTGTTGAAAGGATTAGACAATAAGAACGAGCGATAGATGCCAGCTTCTAACGTACAAGCACCCACTGGTGAGCTGGTCAAAATGACCATTTCGCCCTTTGAAGATGAAGACTACAAAACGCCATCATTAGAGGAGCCTTTGGAATTGATGTACAACCCGACGACTTACTCCAGAGAATACGCCAATGTATTTGACGAAGGGGAAGTAGAAGGGAGCCAGAAAACGCTGATGTACAAGCAGACGGAATCACCTACGATGACGTTTGAGTTTCTGTTCGATGCACTGGGCACGTCTATCTCGGGTAGTTCTAATATGGCCCGTCAGATCCTGGCAGATAAAAGAACAGATAAGGTCATTGATTCCTTTCTCGCGTTTGCCTTCAAGGTGCAGGGAGATACCCACGAGCCTCGTTACCTGAGGTTGCAATGGGGCGATTTCCTTTTTGAAGGTCGTGCCGAAAAAGCAACGGTCACCCATAAGTTGTTTGATACCAATGGCTATCCAGTCAGATCTACGGTCAATTGTACCTTTAAGACTCACAAGTCACTGGATCAACAGGCCAAGGAGGTGAAGAAAGAATCACCTGACCTGACCAAACGAAGATTGGTTGGGGAAGAAGATACGTTGCCGTTGATGTCAAATAAGGAGTATAAAGACCCTCAATATTATTTGGAATTGGCACGTATCAATCGCGTCAATAATTTCCGAAGACTCACAATAGGACAAAAATTGATCTTTCCACCAGTACTAAAAACGGAAGCAAATGGCTAACAGAAAATTGCCTGTTCAGGATAAACTAGCCCTGTCTACCTACACGGTATTGGTAGAAGGGGAAGACCTGGGCGGACTGTATGGGTTGAAATCAATGATCGTTTCCAAAACCATCAACAGGATTCCGACAGCTCGAATTATTCTGGAAGATGGCAATGTAGCCAAAGAGGATTTTGAGATCAGTAGTGGCGACATGTTCATTCCTGGCAAGGAAGTGGAGATCAACGCGGGCTATAGCATGAAGGAAGATCCTATCTTCAAAGGCATTGTCATCCGTCATAGTATCAAAACGTCGAGGGCGAGCTCTGCACTGATCGTAGACCTCAAAGATGCTGTAGTAGCTATGACCGCAGGACGAAAGAACAAATACTTCGAAGAAGTGACGGACAGTGATGTAATGGAGGAGTTGCTGGGTACCTACAGTAAGCTCATACCCGATGTGGAGACCACCAAGGTGAAACATCTGGAAATGGTGCAGTACTACGTGAGCGATTGGGACTTCATGGTCACACGTGCTGAAGCGAACGGCCAGGTGGTGTTCGTGGATGATGGCAAAGTGACCGTGAAAAAGCCCGACCTGAGTGCATCGCCAATTGCAGAGCTGGCCTATGGGCACAATGTGTTGGAATTTGAAGCGGGTGTGGACGCTCGGGATCAATATGCAACCACGAAGAGTATGGCCTGGGACTATGCCAAACAAGAAGTGCTTGAAGAAGAAGGCAAAGATCCGGGTTTCGAGGAACAGGGAAACCTGAAAGCCAAGGAATTGGCCGATGTACTGGGGCTGGAATCTTTTGATCAGGTACACTCAGGCAAAGTGTCCGATCAGGAGCTTAAAGCCTGGTCCGATGCCAAGTTGTCCAGAAGTCGATTATCCCATGTTCAGGGTCGGGTGAAGACCCATGGCGGTCATAAAGCCAAACCGGGAGAGACCCTGAATTTTGTGGGTTTTGGAGATCGGTTCAATGGCAAGGCCTTCATCTCATCCGTGACCCATACCATCACACCAGAGGAGGGTTGGTATAGTGATATTCAGTTTGGTTTGCCGCAGGATTGGTTTGTAGAAAAATACGAAAATGTCAGTGCCCGACCTGCTTCTGGGTTGATACCACCTATTCAGGGATTGCAGAATGGTGTAGTTACCAATGTTCATGAAGATCCCGATGGGGAATTCCGGGTAAAAGTCAGGATTCCGGTAATTGATCCTCAAAATGAAGGAGTTTGGGCAAGGGTGGCCGCAGTGGATGCTGGAGCCAATCGTGGCTTGTTTTTCCGACCAGAGATTGAGGATGAAGTTATCGTTGGATTTTTCAATGACGATCCTACTGATCCGGTGGTCCTTGGCATGTTGCACAGTAGCGCCAAAGCTTCTCCTGTAAACCCAGCAGAGGAGAATAACGAGAAAGGTCTCTATACCAAGAGTGAAATGAAGCTGGTCTTTGATGATGACCTGATCAGTGTGACCCTGGAAACGCCTAAAGGCAATAAAATGGTGCTTAGTGAAGATGAAGGTGGCATTACCATGGAAGATGAAAATGGCAATAAGCTGGTGATGAGTGCAGACGGTATCATGATTGAGAGTGCCGCCGACCTGATCATGAAAGCTTCTGGTGATGTAACCATAGAAGGAACCAACCTGACCAGTACAGCACAGTCACAGTACCTCGCTGAAGGAAGTGCCGGGGCAGAACTTTCTTCCGGCGGTCAGGCGGTGATCAAAGGGGCCCTTGTGGCCATCAATTGAAATAGTCGTCCGCGAACAGGGCGATTTGAAAGATTAAGGATACGGAGCGTATCTGCGAAAGATTTTGAATAGGAAGAAAATGCTAGTCCGTAGTTCAAGATCATATGAAAAGAAAGAACAAGAACCTAAAACGAATACAAGATGCCTGCAGCAGCAAGAGTAACAGATACCACGAACCACGGTGGGTCCATCGTGGGACCGGGAGAAGCCACGGTTTTGATCGGAGGCATGCCAGCAGCGGTGTTGGGAGATAATCACGTTTGCACGTTACCCCCCAATGCGCATCAGCCTACGGCGAGCCCTTTTCCTTCAGGCAGTACAACCGTATTGATCGGAGGAAAACCTGCCGTAAGGGTAGGAGATACCTGCATATGCGGAGCGAGTGCGGCAGTTGGAGAACCCACAGTAACGATTGGATAATGAATGAACTTCATGGAAGAGAATAACAACACCATTTTAGGACGTGGTTGGGGATTCCCAATTTCATTTAACCAGGCAAGTCATTCAGTTAATCTGGTGCAGGACGAGGAAGATGTGTTGCAAAGCTTACGAATTCTCTTGTCAACCATTCAGCAGGAACGTGTACTCGAACCAGAGTACGGACTCGACCTGGTCCATATGATCTTCGAACCTTTATCGGTCACTTCGGCTGCCCTGTTGACCCGGAAGATCGAGCAAGCCATCCTGGACTTTGAGCCCCGGATCGAACTGGATAATGTCGATTATGTACAGGATGTCGCTAATGGACGTATCGACATTACCCTGGAATATACGATCCGGGCAACCAACACCCGAACGAACCTGGTTTACCCATTCTATTTCACCGAAGGAACTGATATCAGCTGATGGCCAAGACCTGCTTCGAAAATCCGATCATCAGAGATGGCGTGAGTCAGCAACAAAGACTCACCAAAGCCTTGCTGCCGGAGTATGTAGCAGTGGATGAACGGAAGATTGAAGAACTGAAAACTTTTGTGCTGGAATTTTCCAGAGAACTGCACTTTTACGACAATAACAACGAAACCAGTGGAGACTGGTCTGGCTTCTTTGATCAGCAAGTGAGTCAGGATCAGCGGACCGAGCCACATTTTGCTTTGTTTCAGGCTTTTTTGGAGTTGTTCAGCATTGCTCAGGGCGACCTCAATACCCTGACGGCCAGGCACCTCGACTTTTATTACAAAGATGTCCTGCGACTCAAAGAAAATCCGCCGGTACCGGATCAGGTTTTTATCATATTAGAATTAGCCAAACACGTCGCCAATACCGGACACGTAATCAAAGAAGGTACGCGCTTCAAAGCTGGTAAGGACGAGATCGGGAGCAATATCTTCTATACGGCTCAATCAGAAATTGGGGTCAACAAAGCTACGGTTGGTGAGATCAAAAGCATTTATAGAGATCCTGAAACGAAGCTGTTGCACCAATCGGACATGTCAAACTCTGAAGATGGATTGGGGGCCGAGATCCTGAATGATGCCAGTAGTTGGTATCCGTTTGGTAATGTAACGCGCAAGCAATCAGAAATAGGTTTTGCCTTTGCTTCTCCGATCCTCAACCTGGCGGAAGGCATCCGGAGAATTACGGTCAAACTTACTTTCAAGGAATTCAATGACGAGCAGCTAACGGCATTCTCCAACCTGCATCCGCTAATGCTGAACAATGCCCTCAATTTCTACTTCAGTGGAGAAGAAGAGTGGATCGGACCTTCCGAAATGGATGAAGCCATATTGCAAAGTGAGGAGTACCTGGCCATGGCCGAAGAAGCCGCCATCGAATGGTTGAATGGTGTTCAGACATGGCAGGAAATTACAGGAGATGTCGTTGATTCCCCTTATACAGGGTACGGAGATCAGGTCAATGATTATGGTATTGGTAAAAAATCTGCAAAAGACATCCTTGAGAAACGAGCGGAATTAACGGATCAGAAATTCACGTCCTTGACAGAGGTCAGGGCAGTAGAGGGGGTAGGAGTAGACAAGATCAATGACATCCTCTACACGTTTGGTGCAGCGTATAGGTACAATAACATTTTGATCAGTGTTTCCAAGAAGGAATTGATCATTACCCGAACCATAGGAAAAGACAAACCTGCCATTGTACCCTACAATCAGGAAGTGCTTGTTGATCCTTTGGATACCAATCAGCCGGCCATGAAGGTGGTTCTGGATACCAGCAAGGTCAATCCCGGATCAGCAGAACATGAACCCTACATTTATGAATCTCTGGAGCACCTGGAGATCCAACAAATTGACCTGGAAGTTGATGTCAGGGAGGTAGGAACGCTGGTGGTACAAAACGATCGCACGGTCATGGACCCTTCCAAGAACATGGCTCCTTTTGGCATTACACCTGTATTAGGTAGTACATTTTATATTGGGAATCATGAGGTATTCCAAAAGCAACTGACCCGACTGGACATTAATCTGGAGTGGTTCGGTATTCCTGAATCGGATTTCGCATCCTATTATCAGTATTACGATATTAGCGTAGATCAGCACGATGGCTCAAACCCCATAAGTGCCTCAAATCTCGGTCGTGATAATGCGGCCTTTCGAGCGAATATCGATTTGCTGGACAGACGTAAATGGAATGCATTGGCCAAGGAGGAGTATTTATTTGATGCCACAGGACCGGTTTCGGATCCGGTACCTAATCTGCATCAGATCCGAATAGAAAATACGGAACTGGCGTCGGTCAATAGAGATTGGGAATTGTCACCATCGGATAACTTCAATACTGAAACACAGAAAGGTTTTTTGCGGCTGGAATTAGCCAAACATGATTTTGGGCATAAGGATTATCAGATTGCTTTCACGCATCAGATTTTGGCAGGAGTTAAGAATAATGCCATCGCCAAAATTCCGAATCAGCCTTACAATCCTACCCTCAAAACCGTATCGCTGAATTATAAGTCCTCCGTGTGCTTTAATTGCACGGAACAAGCGTCTTCTGAGATAGAGGTTCCTGAAAAATTCTTTCATCTGCATCCTTTTGGAGCGACGGAACAAGTGGCTTCGGGCAATGCCAACGAACCTTATTACTTCCTACCACAGTACCCCAATGAAGGGGAACTGTACATCGGTTTGGATAATCTCTTACCAGCCCAAAACCTCTCCATTCTGATGCAGGTATTGGAAGGAAGTGAAGATGCGGATACGACTAGACCAGACGTATCCTGGTCGTATTTATCGGATAATCAATGGCAACCTTTCAAATCCCTGGATATCCTCTCAGATACCACCAATGGCCTACTGACTTCTGGGATCATCGATTTCTCATTTTATAAGACCACCACCAATACCGATAGCCTGCTCACCACTGGTAAACACTGGATCAGGGCAACAGTACCCGATGGCTACAAAGCCATTCCTGAATTTGTCAACATCATCACTCAGGCGGTTGTGGCCCAATTTGAGGACAATGAAAATGATCCTAACTACCTGTCAAAGGCCCTGACAGCAGAAACCGTCAGCAAATTAGAGTTCAGTGATTCTTCCATCAGAGGCATTGAACAGCCTTTTGCTTCAGTTGGTGGAGCGGTTCGTGAAGAAAGTACTGCGTTTTATACGAGGGTAAGCGAGCGGCTGCGTCATAAGCAACGTGCGATTACCATCTGGGATTATGAACGATTGATCTTGCAGGCATTTCCATCGGTCTATAAGGTCAAGTGTCTCAACCATACCCGGTACAGCGGCAAGGTTACGTCTTACAATCAGTTGACGCCAGGACATGTTAGCATCATCGTGGTGTCCAATGTGCAAAACAAGAACGCCATCAATCCCATCACGCCCAGGACAAGTCTCAACCGACTGGAAGAGATCAAAGCATATTTGGATGCTTATCGGACTGAGCCCATCGAATTGCATGTACATAACCCTGTCTATGAAAAGATCACCGTGGATTTTAAAGTGAAATTCCGTCGGGGGTATGACAAGGGTTTTTACGAAAGACAACTGGAAGACGAGATCAAAGCCTTTTTGTCACCTTGGGCCTATGACCAACCGGACATTTCCTTTGGTGGTCGCATTCACCAATCACGGATCATTGACTTTATTGACGAACGTGAATATGTAGATTTTGTGACCTGCTTCAAGATGTTTCATTCGATCCAACCAAGTGATGGAACTGATCCTGAACACATGATTGAAATGGAACTAACGACGGAGGCCATTGCTTCCACTTCAGCATCCATATTGAGTTCTGCAGGAGGGATCAATGAGTATGGTAATCACAAGATCACGGTCCTTTCAGATCATGATAATTGTGGAGATTGTGACGATAACCTGATCGATCCGCCACCTCCGGTATTGTCTGCCGATAGCTGTTGCGATGAAACAGATATTTCGGTAGGAAACAAGGACGATCCCTATTCCTATAGTGTGCCAGATATGAGAGCATTCCCTGTGCCACCTCAAACGGAATTGTGTCCACCGATCCCTGAACCAGCCCCGGTTGCCAGTATGCCCAGGGTGGTCATTCATGATGTGACCAATGCCCAATTCAATGTACAACGGCAACGTTCTGTGTATCTACTCAAAGGGGATCATACCTTTTTTGTTCCAATGAATTTCCAATTCAGTCTGTCCGCAACGGTGGTGGAAGTACCTGATGCGAACTCGATAATATTAGAAGGGAATCATACAGAAGAGGGGTGGCTTTTACTTGAAAACTTGTCGGATATCACGAATAATCCTTCTTTCTATCGGATTGCCCGATGGCCAGTGGTGAAGCGACCCGGTTTTGACGGAAAAAATACACGTTTGACATTGATCAAACCGCACAAGATCCAGGTAGGGGATCAGGTGAACTTGTTCAAAAGGACAGGTCGTCGCATCCGTCAGGTTTTCCTACCTAAAGTTACGTCTGAAATGGTGTTCAATAAGACCCGGATCAACCTGCAATTGATCTTGAATGTCGGGCATACGCTCCGGGTACGTCCTGCCAATCATGCAGGCATAGACCGATTGCAACTTAAAGGATCAGAGAACACGATTGACCGGTTCATTGTCTTGCGTTCCGGACTTGGGTTTGATCGATACTCTATCCAGGTGGAGGCTACTGCATTCGATCCTCTGCCAAGATTCAATGACCTGGGATGGCGGGTATTGATGGAAAATGAGAATTACTTCATTGGACCCGGAGATTCTTCGGAAGAAATACTAGTTGATTTATGATTGAAACGATTGCCATATCACGTCAGACACCTGCTATACGAAGCATGGATTTCCAATACCTCAAAGCTGAGGGGATTCGTCGTATCCAGGAGCTTTCAGGTAAGATATGGACGGATTACAACGTTCATGATCCGGGTGTCATGCTCCTTGAGGTGCTTTGCTATGCCCTGACGGACCTGG
This sequence comes from Cytophagales bacterium, assembly GCA_033344775.1. Lineage (NCBI taxonomy): Bacteria > Pseudomonadati > Bacteroidota > Cytophagia > Cytophagales > Cytophagales bacterium. Next base: position 255,490 of record JAWPMT010000002.1, read on the forward strand.
GTTATCGGACTTCATTTGACATGAAGGACCTGTTGGCTTCCAATCCTAACGACAACATCAATGACGGCTATCAGTTTTTTACGGCCAGAGAAATCCTCCACAACAACGCCCTGACCATACTGGACTACCGCAAACTCATCATGGATGTGAGTGTGCTGGCGGACGAGTCCAATGAGAATAGCGAGATCATTGGGATCAAAAATGCCTGGTTGACGGTGGCAGACCGTGCGGAATACGATGTATTTGTTCATCGTGATAAGAATTTGCTTGCTTACGTTCCTCCTAAATTGGGTGATCAGAATCCCCTGGAAATCAAAGCGCTATACAATGTGGTACTGGAATTCAGTGATTCACAAGTATTCGGCGATCTGAACGTAGATTATCTGGAAGATACTGTACAGGCATTCCATCCAAATGTGGTTGCGCTCATTCAGGGTAATCCAGTTGATAAGCCGTTAGTTGGAATGGCGCCGCACGATCGGGCCTTTTACCAGCGCCTGGAAGGAATGAGTGCCGAAGATTTTGACCAGGTGGTTGCTCAGACCCGAGTGTTGCTCAATCTGACCTTTCGGGTAAAAGTGCAGTTCCCTCGGTGGGATGAGGTCGATTTGAAGTGGACGGACATTCGTGAAGTCAAGAAGTCGATCCAATCTATTGTCTTGACTTATCTCTTTTTGCCTGATGAACTGGGTATCACGCACAAATTGGATGAAGATCACAATATCCTGTTGGCAAGCATCCACGAAGATTTCAAAAGCCGCCCTGTACCCTTTATTGACGAGATCACCACCCGGCTAAACTACGAAGTACTGGGGTATGCAACTAGCATGCTCGTCACCTATCAGACCAAAGTTTTCAAAATACTGGAGATACTGGCTAAGGTGAAATCACGATTACATGCGCATCGAAACTTGTGTGAAGATTTTCTCAGCTATAAGGCCCTCAAAATAGAAGAAATCCTATTGTGTGCTGACATTGAGCTTTCAGTCAGTGCCAATGTGGAGCGTGTCCAGGCGGAAATCTATTTCCTGTTAGATCGGTTCCTGTCTCCGACGGTGAATTTCTACTCCTTGCCCGAGATCCTGATACGGGATTCTGAAGAGAAGAAATATCAAGTGATCAACATCAATCGGGATAAGAATATTCTGACCGTTTCTTCGCTCATCAGACAGGAACTCAACGCCGGAGACATCATCAGCCTTTCGGGCTTTGCCCAGGAGGTACTGGAAGTGACCCTTGTTTCTGCCGAAATCAATCCATTTCAATCAACCTACACCGATTTGAAGGTGGAAGAGTCCGTGCTTAGTTTGATCGATTCAGATCGGGGCTATTTGTTCATTGGCAAGCTGAGTGAAGAGGAGAACAGACTGACAGAACAAGTATTTGAAGGTCCGGCATTGGAAAATGGCTTCATTGATAATGAGGAATTGAAAATAGCCGACCGCAAGCGGTTCATTCATGCTTCAGATATCATCAACCTGATCATGGATGTGGAAGGTGTGGAAGCAGTCAAGAAATTGCAGATTGCAAACTTTCCGCAGGATGAAAATCCCGATATCCTGGCAAAAAGTGTACGATGGTGTTTGGAAATGGCCATTGATCAGGACTATGTACCACGCCTGAGTCCCGGTCGATCTAAACTGACCTTTTACAAAAACGAATTGCCTTTTCAGGCCAATAGCCTTGAAGTAGAACGATTATTTGAGGAAAAGAAAGCCAACCAACGGCCGCAGAAAACAGCTGATCCGATCTTGGATTTTGATGTGCCGGCTGGTGAGTGCCGGGAGTTGTCCGACTATGTCAGTGTTCAGGATGATTTGCCCATAACCCACGGTGTAGGTCCGGCAGGTGTGCCACTGGATTACCTGGATGATGATGCTGCCAAGTTACGCACAGCCCATGCCCGGCAGCTCAAAGGGTTTTTAATGATTTTTGATCAGTTATTGGCCAATTACTTGTCCCAGCTAGATCACGTGAAGGATCTGTTTTCTTTCAACCCCAAGCGCAAATTGAAGGTTGCCGACGAGGATTTTCATCAGAATTACGATTTTCAGGTGGATAAAACCTACTATTCACAGCCCCTGATTGATGTGGTGGATGCTGCAATTGATCTCTATGTGGATTTTGATGGGTTCAATCCTACAGACGATGAAGCCGCCCGAGAACTAAAAAAAGCAGCCTTTAAAGCGGAGCACCTGGAGGTATTACAATCCCTGACGGAAACTGAAGACACTTTTTCGCAAAGAAGAAATAAATTCCTGGATCACCTAATGGGACGCTTCGCGGAGCAATTCACAGACTATGCACTTTTGGCTTATAAACTGGATGGACCTAAAACTGACCTGGAACTCATTGAAGACAAACAGGACTTTCTGAACATTTACCCGGAGATCAGTGCCAATCGCGGTAAGGCTTTCAATTACATCAACCCTTTGCTCTGGCACCTGGATAACGTTTCGGGATTGGTAAAACGAGTCAATTTCATTTCGGGAATTGATCCGGCAGAGCTTGTTGATCTGCAGTTTGATCCGGATCATATCCATATAACCGGAACAGAAGGAGATTTTGGCTTTGAGATCCTATATGAAGGAAACCCCTTGCTGTTCAGTTCGACCACTTACACCACAATGAAGGAGCTTAAATCCGTGGTGGAAAAGGTAATCCTTTATGGTCTTTGTGAGGATAATTACCAAATTACCTGTCGACAGGAGCTGGGAGATCATCTGCTCAGTATCAAGCTTTTTATGGGCACGGAAGTAGTTGCAGCCATAGAAGATAACTTCACAACAGAAGAGGATGCCAGGACGGCCTTGAACAATCTGATCGGTGTTTTTAGAACTGAATTTCTGGACAATCCGCTTTCCAATAGAAATAACTTTTCCTTGCCATTCGATCCTTATTTCGACACCTACTTCGAAGCAGGTGACATTGATCTTACCAACAATACGTTCAAGATCAGATTTAAACTTTTTGCTTCTCCTTTTCAAAAAACGGATGATCAGGTATTGCTAAGTGGTGTATTGGAGGGCGAGATCGAAGTAAAGGATCAGGATTCGGAAGAAGAGGCCAAAATAGCGGCAGAACAAAAGGTAAGGGAGATATTCTGGCAGATCGTATTTTTCGGAGAAGACGATTGTCAATATATACTACGTGAATATGGCCTGGCAATTATCGATACGCGGTTAGGAGAAGACATTGCTGCCGGGGACGTAGCACAGATCAATACCTTATTGGAAGGAAGCATTGTATTGAAAGAAGGGTTGTCTGATTTTGAACAAGCGGTGGCACATTTGAGTGCATTCTTTGGAAGGAATTTCCATCGTCAGGAAGGACTTCATTTGGTAGAACATATTTTGTTACGACCAAAAATCAATGGCCTTTGGGTGCCCATCATCAACAGACCAGACATCCTGACACTGGTACCCGAGACAGATACTTTTATTCCATTGGAGTCGGAACTCACACAATTGGCGAAAGTTTCCGGGTCAGAAATCGTAATTGCTGATGGAGATTTTCGGGATGACCTGCGGTTTAACCTGACATTGACCATTCATTTTGGCGGAGAGACTTACGGGTGCAAGGTGCTTAATTACGCATATGATAATGCGACCAATGAAACACATGTAATCGCAAGAGAGAACATAGCAACGGAACTCAATGGTCGCTCCGATTTGACAATCACATATGAACGTCTGGTTCGGGTGGTGGCCATTGAGGAGGAAACGTTCGAGCTTACCCTCAAAGCGGGCACAGACTTTTCTAAGCTGGATCTTCATGGACCTGAAGGAGAGGAGCCATGGTCCGAAATTCAATTGGTGTCCGCCACACAGGAAACGTCATATGGCTTCTTCAGAGTAGCATCAGTCGACGAAGCCACTCGTAAGATGAAGCTCGATCAAATGATGGTTCAGGACAAGCTCCTGCCCATCTACCTGCCTACCATCGACAATGATATTGAAGGAGGGGAAGACTGTGACGCCTGCAAAGTGGACAACCCTTATACTTATATCGCGCAAGTTGTTGTGCCGGCCTGGCCTGGGCGATTTGATAACATTGATTTCCGAAGATTTTTTGAAAAGACCATACGAATGGAGGCTCCGGCCCATGTTTTTCTGAACATCTGTTGGATCGGATATGATCAGATGGAAGTTTTCGAGAGAAACATGAAAACATGGCTGTTGGAAAATAAATACGAGTTTCCGGTCAGACCCTACAGCGAAGCAGAAGTAGCACAGATAACCGATCTGTCCAAGGCCCACCGTGATCTGGTGGACATCATGTATCAATTCAGAAATATATATCCGGTCAAAACCCTTCACGATTGTGATGAGAGCCAAACCACAGAAGGCGCGATCATTTTGAATAAAACTGCCCTCGGCGAAATATAAAACATTAGTACCATGAGTATCCCAACTATCAACGGCAGCATTATCAGTAACTACCCTGTATTCGAAGGGAGTCAGGTCCTCACTAGCGAGCAATTGAATGGCATGTTCGAATACCTCGATCAACAGAACAGGTTCACTCGTTCAAGGCTCATTGGTATTGGGACCGTGTGCGGGTTACAAATCCGTACGTACAAAAATCAGGTGATTCTATCGGAAGGCATTGGGATCACTTCCGATGGGTTCATTGTGAAAATGCCGGAGTGTACCATGAGCTATCAGCGGGATTACTTCCTCCCCGGTACGGTTGCTTATGAAGCATTCGGAAGCTACGATGACGACAATATTTTCACCCAGGACGATGACATTATTTTATATGAACTCCTCAGTAAAAAGCCTGAAGAGGGTACGCATGAGGACCTGACGTTGAGTTTTCTTGAAGACAAGTATTTGTTGATCTTTTTGGAATGTTTCGATCGAGATCCCCGGTCATGTCTTGGCAAAAACTGCGAGGACCTGGGGAAAGAACGGATCTTTACGACACGTAAACTCGCGGTAAATGAAAGCGGACTTAAAAAGATCTTGACCAAGACCAATGGGCGTATTGAAAATCCATATTATCCCTCTTCAGAACTCCTTCGGGTAGACCTGAAGAAGCCACTATTTGATCCTGACGGTGATGAAAGCAAAGTCAGGAAAAGCTTTGTGATGAACATCAAGGCTAAGCTTTATGAAAGTGGAAAGGAGGATTGTGTGCATCACCTGTTGTTTGGAGAGGGGGACAACACGGGGTTGATTCAGGAGACTTATACCGAATTTCAGCCGTTATTGGAGCCTGCCTATAATTATCAGGATCCATTTGCTAATAACTCCGAATTCAAAAAGGTAAAAAATGCCTTACGTTCCTATTTGGCAGGTGCGACCGGAGACAACCTAAAGGGTGTGCAATATGTCTATGAGTTTTACGAACTGCTGATCGATTCCTATCACACTTTTCTTGATGTAGGGGCCCGGATCGCTCAGGATTGCTGTCCAGATAAAGATTTTTCATTGCACTTGATCCTGGGAAAGATCATGTGGGACGAAAAGAAATCTATGGACGAATGGAACCTCCTGGGGCGTTCGGAATATCGGCAACAATTTTTACAACCCAAGATCCATAATTCTCAATCGGTATTACTCAAAGAACTGAATTCCATTCACCGAAAATTAATCTTATTGGTGGAATCTTTTCAGATCAATGTGATCAAGGAAAAATCAGTGTCTGGAGTAGATGAGACCATCAAAATAACACCACTTGATCTCGAAGCAGGGGCCATCCCACGTTACCTGATCCCTGATCAAAAAGGTTCCGTGCCTGGCATACAAACAACCGACCTGGAAACAGAATGGGATTTTGAAACGACGGTCACGGGTAAAACGCCGATCCGAGTTCGTTCTTATGATCGGAATTGGATCACGCCAAGCAACTTGTTTCCGGCTCAAAATGATTATGTGGGTGCGCCTTTGCATTATCGTACTTACCAAAGTACGTTTCGGACAGAAGCCATTTTCGGAGAAAAGCTGGAAGATGTGGTGAAGGGAGAGGAGGAAATTCGAGATACTTTCCACTTACCTTTTACCATCTTGCCGGTCAAGATCAATCCCAATCCGGACAACATCATTGTGGACCCACGCCATTGGCAGGACTTGCAAACGGCGTATAATGTGTCCAAAGGAGAACTCAATGTCACGTTCAAGAATTTGATTGCGGTCTTGAAAGTGTTCGAAAGAGCAGCGCAGGACATTGATTTTGGTTTGACTACTGTCAATGTTAATAATTTCAAGTTCGAAGCAGATCAAGTCTTATCTGCAATCACTAATGCTGGTGGGTTATTTGAGCAGGCGAATGAGTTGGTTTCAAAATTGCCAGCACGTATCGAGGCACTTTATGATCAGTCTGGACCCGGAAGTCCCTTCTTAGATTACTATACCGCCTATCGAAATTTTCGACGAAACCTGAATCAAAACCTCCTTAGACTTAAATATGCCAGTGAGATCCTGATCCACGAAAAAATAGATGTTCTACAATCAGAGTTATTTCATCAATGGGAAAACTGGATCGATCGGCCGTGTCATGGTATCATGGACTTCATGTCCAATAACGATTTTTTCCAGTTGCATAAGCTGTACTACAGCTTCGTAGCGAGATACCAATTCTTACAGGAAAATCATTATTCCATCCTTTGTAATTTCCTCCGAGTGCACCCAGGGGTCGGTTTTAATGCTATTCGCAATGATGGCACCCACATCCTGATATACGAGGAATCGGAGGAAGATGCGACTCAGAAGGAGGTTTTTGCCAATTTCACTTTGCCCTACCGTTTAGATCCTGATCAGATCGATATCCCTCTGGACGATGAGCTGGAGAAGACCAAACTGCCTCCGTTGGCGAGAGGAGAATCGTTGTTATTAACACAGGGCCAAACCTGGTTGGTTGATAGCACAGCCAATGACCTGGAACCAAACGGGGATTTGCTGAAAATAGATAGCAAAGGATTTATTGATAGTTCGGATCAATTCAAGTCAGGTCGTTCTTTTAGCGGAGGTAAAGTGGTTAGTCATGCAGGCATCAATGCTGTATTGCGCTACGAACCACTCAAAAGTTTTACGGGGCAGGACCACTTCCAATATACCGTAGAAAGTGAAGCGGATGACACGCTACAGGATACGGCCTTTGTCGAGGTATTGGTAGTGTCACCTTATCGCAAGCATATTCAGGCGGTCGATGACCTGGCGGCTACCAACAACCATCATTCCGTTACCATCCGGATTTTGGAGAATGATGTTGAGTATCCGGGGACCAAAGTGATCCTTCCTCCGAAATCGACGTTTGGTGCGCCTTTAAGCTTACTCAGCGATAATCAGGTCCTTTACCAACCCGTGTATGGTCGGGAAGGTAAGGATACCTTCAAGTACACGCTGGAGTATGAGTTCATGACCGACGGAGGTTTGCAGGTCGAGACATCTGAAGCAGAGGTAGAGGTCATCGTCTTTTGCTGCAACCGTATGGAGTTTGAGGTTATTTGTGAGGGGAACACCGGAGAGTTTCTGGTATTGACCGACAGAGAAATCGATGAAAACGCAAGCCTGACACTGATCAATGAAGATGGAGAACCTATGGAATCCATTATCATAAGTGATGGGCATTTTATCGAAGTAAGGGAAAGAGACGGAGTGCATTACCTGTATTATCAGCCAGATATTTACTTCAAAGGCACAGAGACTTTTGTCTATGAAGTCACCGATAGAGAAGGATTCATGCGGCGCGTGAAACTAGAGATTCTGGTGATGCCGTGTACAGAAACTTATTTACGTCGGGTCATTTGTGGTTCCAGAACACGCCTCGATGTTTTGGAAGAAGGGAAGAAGAGTATGCATGTCTACGAGGATCGTAATGACCTGCTGAAAAACCTCAAAACACTCCATGGTGAAGTGTCTGTCCAAGAAGATGGCTCCGGAGAATACCTCAGCTATCTCCCAGATCTGGATTACACCGGTCTCGACATTTTCCAATTTACTTATGAGGATGATCAGGGCATTCGGCATTACCAAACCATGCAGGTCATGGTCGAGTGTTGTGAAAAGGTCCGTATAGAAACGGTCTGCAAAGACACAAGTGGTGTATTCGAGGTTTTGACCGTTGCCATGAAGGACAAGAAATACGTTCTTAAGCTGTACGAAGAGAAGAGAAAGTGGACAGATAGCATAGCTACACAATCAAATGGTGTGGCGGAAGTGAATGCTCAGGGCATCAAGTATCAACCACCAGCCGGCTTCATCGGTTTGGATACTTTTCACTATATCATCTTGAAAGGGGACAGCATGGATGCTGAAGCTGTGGCTTGTGGCAAGTTCCACGTGCTTGTTGATACCAATCGACAAGTAGAGGTGGAGCACACGTTCATGGATAATGCCATTGACCTCAATGTCCTGACCCCTGAGCAGGTTTCAGATGGAGCAACACTGTCGATCAATGTACTGCCTACGGTAAAGGGTGCTACTGCAGAAGTGGCCGAAGGAGACGAAAAGACACCATATATCAAGTATACACCAGCACTACTGTACGCTGGCACGGATAGTTTTGGGTATGTCATAACCACTGGAGAGGTCAGGGTATGTGTGACTTTTTTTGTGATTGTGGATGCCTATGAACGCATAGAAGTCATCAACGTGCTGCAAAACGAACCTAGACGATTCAACCTGTACCGTCCTGATCAGGAGGTCACTGATTTTCAGATCTTCCGAGCACCTGTTTACGGAAAGATCAACTTATTGGAAGACAATGAGATCGAATATGATCCGGAAAAAGATTTTCAGGGCAATGATAAAATGCGGTATCGTGCCATGGTGGACGGGGAAGTCAAACATGGGAAAGTATTCTTTCTTGTTACTTGTGATTGTGATGATACGCCCATCCGGGTAACTGGTACAGTAAGTGATGATACGCCTTTCGTTATCGATATGGATAATGTACGAGTAGAGGAAGAAGGTACTGGTAATTTCGTGCTGACGACTGGTAAAGGGAATTATAGCATTGATGTTCTACCTAATGCCACGTTGCGTTTTAGCAAACCTACCCTGGAAACATTACTTGAATCAGTCTCCAACCGGACAGTAGTGGATGTGGTCATGAGTCGTAAAGTAGTTTCGATCTCCGGGACAGTTAAAAACGTGGAATCATTAAAAGTACTCGAGGGTGTCAGCGTTGCCCCTTTTAGCCGTTCACCGGTGGAGACCAGCAGCCAGGGATTTTACTCGCTTGAAGCATATTCCGGATTCCGTACTGACTATAGCCTAAACAATTTCATTCCACAAAGTCGCATGGTCGGTGATGTAGATGCGATCATTGATGTAGATCTGGTACCAATTGTCTCGAATACGGAGGTAACGGTATCGGGTGCGGTTTTCGAAGACATTGGTGATGGATTCAAGGTGATCGAAGATGCGTCTTATGAGCTTTCAGGTCAGGTGTTCACTACTTCATTAGGTAATTTCAGTTTCACAGTAGAAGTGGGAACTTCGGTTACATTCATGGCGCCTGGATACCGCAACAGGTCTCAGATCACTACCGGATCGGATAGTGCGGCAAGGGTGGTCTTATTTCCTGAAAATGAAGATCCGGATACGAAAGATGGAACGGTAACAGGTCGAGTAACCGATGGAGAAAATACATTGCCTGGGGGCACTGTTGTTATAAAAGGGACAACCATTGGTACGCTCGTCGATCTTGATGGTCAGTTTTCCTTATCTGGTCTGTCTTTAAGTGATACACTCATTGTAAGCCACAATGGCTACATATCTAGAGAGGTGCCTGTTACGGACTTTTCTCAATTCATGGAAATTGTGTTGACTCCTAGGGTGTCTGAGGAGATCAATACCGAAGTGCTATCAGGTAGGATCACTGATCAGGATAACAACCAACCGCTTGCAGGAGTAGTGGTCACCAATGGGGACCGACAGGCCATCACAGATGCCAAAGGAAACTACGAGCTGAGAATTGAAAAAGGTACCCCGGTCTCCTATGAGTTTGATGGTTATATCGCCACGAATTTTGAGGCTCCTACAGGAGGAGACTGGAATCTATCCTTAAAACGCATGGTTGAGGGAGATCAGGAAATAGAAGTGACAGGGGCGATCTTCATCAATAAAGAACCTGCTCCCGGCGAGGTTTCTAGTAAACTGTTGGGAACTAAGTTTAAAACAGATGATCAGGGAAGATATACGATCCAGACACGCGTGGGCGATGTATTGACCTATCGTGTACCACAGACGAAAAACACACAGCAGCGTACGATCACGCTCAGCAGTGGCGTTACTAACATCTCATTTGTTGTCGTAGATCAAGCCTAATGTCAAACCCTAAACACATCATCCGACAACAGGTGCTGGAGCTTTCAATAGTGAATGATCAGGGTGCCAGAGACATTCAGGAAGAAGTCAGTGATGTGTTCAAGTCCAGGGTAATCCCCCGGATGGAGCAATTATTCGACAAGTTGTCAGAAGAGGGGCAGGTATTGAAAATTGATCGGTTAGAAATCAATCTGGGGGACATTGATCAAGTCTACCTCAAAGAGGAGTTACCCTTGCATGTGGAGCGATTGCTTGAGGAAGAAATCACCAAATTACTCTATCACAGGCAAGAAGGAATTCCAGGACAGGTACAGGCTGTCACAGTCGGATGGAGCGATGCCAAACTAGCCGCTTTTCAATATTTACTTCGTACTGGAGTGCATGCCTGGAACAGTACCTTCAAAGCCCAGTCTCTCACGCAATTGTTTGTCGAACTTTCGAAGCATTCCTCTTCCCAAACCAGGGAGATCATGATGCGGGAATTAAGCCATGACTATGTCCGTAAACGCGTCGGATATCAATTCAATATGGCTGATTTCGAGTCTTTAATTTTCTTGCTTTCAACGGCACATGGTGAAGTGGCAATTGCCTTGGTCCAAGGACTTTTGTTGCTTCGAAAGCGGATCTCCGTTTTATCAACTTTTCCAAAGGCCTGGGAACAACAAGTCAGAGAAACGCTGCTGCAAGTCATCATATATCAGGGGAAAGAACCTGCAACTTCCTTAGCATTGGTCCAGCAGGTTGTGGCTAATTTATTGACTTCCTGGGAGGGTCATTTACGGAGATATACAAGAACAATTGAGTCGAATTTGTCTAGCGTTCTGATCCAACAAATACATCAGGCGTTATTGGAGCCGGAAATCAAATCAACTTTCAAACAGGCGCATGATCCATTATTGAAATTCCTGGAACAGCAAGATGCTACGGTATCTAAAGGCTACAAAACCAGGTTGGTTAAGGATGTTGAAACTAAAAGTTCTTTAAAATCAACTTATAAGTCTGATTTACAGGTGGTTATGGGTGGTGATGTTACTCAAAAAAGAGGTGGCTTTATTGATGGTGATCACAAAGAATCTACTGCTTCAAAGTCCGTTGTAGAAGCAGTCCACGAAAGGTCAACTAGTCTTAGATTCGAGAATGATCAAACTGTCCCGGTAGAGGAAAAGCCAGTACGGCATGATCCAGCCAAGGCAGTGAATGAAGAAAAGGAAACTGATCAACGAATAGGTAGAACAAATGATTTTTTTAATCAAACGGAAAAACTTGAATCACATGTCGAATTAACAACGGACCATCATGTGATCGACACGGCCGATTCGGATGAGGAAATATCAGGAGACGAACTTTCCCATGTAGCCACATCACATACGGAAATGGAAAATCGATCACAGGATGTTGTTGCCAGGTCAGATGATGAAAGGTTGGAAAAAGTTCATCGGATCGATGATGATACACAAATTGAAACTGACAAAGGGAGCAAAGGACAAATTCGAAAAGGAACAAAAGAAGTATTGACCGGAGGAGTTCAGAGCGCCGACCATGGTATTGATAAAACTAAGTCCTATACACAATCAGAATCCGAACAATCCCGGTCCACTTTGACGGAATCAACGTCTACTCACAGTCACTCTTCGGCCATTGACAAGATCAGGGCAAATCGTGATCATCATGCTGAAGTTCAAAAGCAAGGTCCAACTGCATCGGAACAAAATAATGTAGAAGATGAGCCGGAAACAACTCAGGAAAAGTCACATGAAAAAGCTCCCTTCATACAAGTACAATCTTCAGTTGATACCAAGGATAATACTATTCCTGATACCAGTGCTCGGGAGCAACAATCACAAGCTGACGGAAGCTCGAAAAATGAAGGAGTGATCATGCCAAATGACAAACGATCAGATCAGGAAGTATCGGATGGATTAGAAACAAGTCCTTCCCAAATGTCGGGGACTCCTCAAACGAAAAGTAATCAGCAGAAAAGTACTCCAGAGGAAATTGAATCTCAAAAACCATTAGGTCGCCCGGAAGATCAAAGTACTTCTGAAACTGTGACTCAGAAAATCACGGATACGAGATATGCCAACTCGTCACATGATCAAAAACCTGTTGACAAAGAAGCTGCTGAGATTGATGACCTGGCTAAAGTTTCCTCTTCAAGCAATCATGATCCTTCGGAAGAACATAAGCATCGATCCCAAAGGGATCAAATAGACCCATCGGACGATGTTGATTCAAATTTGAATGAGAGTGTGCGTCCTATGAATCGGATTGTTCCTCATCCGGAGGATCGGTTTGTGGCACCCCTTTGGCGAAAGCCTCCTGAGATCATTGAAGAAGCTCAGATCGGCAATGCCGGACTTGCGTTGCTTTGGCCGTACCTGCCCATCCTGTTCAAAGGGGTCAATTGGGTAAAAGACGGTGCGTTCGTTTCCGAGGAGTATCAATTCCGTGCCATACATTTTCTACAATACATGGCTACCGGCGCAGTGGCCACGGAAGAACAAGAGTTGGCATTCAATAAGCTATTGGTAGGCATGCAACCGGAGGTACCGGTGCCTTTTGATGTGGCACTTACTGACGAAGAGTTGGAAGAGGCCCAACATCTGTTGCAGACGGTATTAGAAAGTTGGAAAGCACTGAAAAGTAATTCAGTGGATTTATTGCGGCAGACATTCCTGCAAAAGGAAGGTTTGTTGAAAAAAGACATGGCCAGTTGGAAGCTTTTCGTGGAGCGATCTGCTTTTGACATTCTGTTGGACCGATTGCCGTGGAGTTACAGCGTCGTGAAACTGCCCTGGATGGATAACCTGATCAATGTAGAATGGTAACGGAAAAGATCATCGATAATGCCTCCGACCTGGAGAAGGAACTTACCTGGTTCAAGGAGATCCTGAAAACGCGTTCGGCGCTCAATTCGAATAAGGAGACACCCTATAAACAGGTCGAAGAGATTGATCCGCCTTATTTCAATGGCAGTACTTCTGCTTATTCGAAATTTGTCCGCACGCACGAACTCAACTTCGACGAGCGGTTCATCCTGATCCTGGCATTGGTACCTCATATCAAGCCGGAACTGCTGGACGCCTTTTTGGTCAAAAACAACATGACCCAAAAGATCTACACAGAATTTGGAGGGAAGACAGGAAAAGATCATGCCGGATTTTTACCTACCGGGGAGACAGCCATGTTTATCCTGGCAGGGAGAAACCTGGCCAAAAGGTTTTACCTGCAGCGACTCTTTGAGAATGGTCATATTTTCGCGAAAGAAAGTATCCTTTGGCTTGAGGATGTTAATGGAGGAGAACCCTTCCTTAGCGGTGCACTTACCGTCTCTCAAGAATTACTGGACCTGTTTACCACCGGTGAGGTTCGGAAGCCCGTATTCAGTCAACAGTTTCCGGCGCGACTACTCACTACTCCCATGGATTGGGAAGACCTGGTGTTGCCCAATCCCGTTCGTAATCGCATTCTGGAAATAGAGACCTGGTTGCATCATCATGAAGTGCTGATGAATGACTGGGGCATGGACAAAAAACTGAAAGCAGGCTACCGGGCACTGTTTTATGGTCCTCCCGGAACAGGAAAGACGCTTACAGCTTCTCTGATTGGTAAAAAGATCGGAGCGGATGTCTACCAGATAGATTTGTCCAAGGTGGTTTCCAAGTTCATTGGAGAAACGGAAAAGAACCTTTCAAGGGTGTTTGACCGGGCGGAGAATAAGGACTGGATCCTGTTTTTTGATGAAGCGGAAGCCTTGTTCGGAAAGCGAACATCAGTGAATGATGCCCATGACCGATACGCCAATCAGGAAGTGGCCTATCTGCTACAAAGAATCGAGGACTACAATGGATTGGTGATCCTGGCTTCCAACCTCAGGTCGAACCTTGACGATGCATTTACCCGCCGTTTCCAGACCATGGTACATTTCCCTGTTCCTAAACCTGAAGAGCGAATGAAGCTTTGGAAGCAGGGATTTCCGGCAGTAGCAGCACTTGAATCACGCATTGATCTTAGGGACATTTCTAAGAAGTATGAATTGGCCGGTGGATCCATCATCAACATTGTGCAATACTGCTCCTTGATGGCTTTGAAAAGAGAAGATCAGACCATCCGATTGCAGGACATCATCGAAGGAGTCCGACGAGAATTTCATAAAAGTGGCATGACCCTATAACGATTCATCATATGGCAAGAGGTATCATTAGGAGAAAATCAATAGAAACAGTGGTCCAACCAAAACTTAAGGTAGGACAACCTGGAGATAAATATGAGCAGGAAGCCGATGCTATGGCTGATCGGGTTGTGTCCTATACAGCCCCCAATGCAGCAGTTCAGATGGCCCCATCGGACGAAGATTCCGTGGCGATGAAGACGGGAGAAGAAACGGTGAACATGCAAGCAGAGGAAGAACAAGTAGCCATGAGTCGTGAGGATGAAAGCCAGGTTTCCATGAAAGAAGACGTGGAAGTGGACATGATGGCAGATGAAGAACAAGTCGCTGCCAAAGAGGAAGATAAAGTGGAAATGAAGGAGGATGAGGTATCAATGAAAGAGGATCCGGAGGAGGATTCAGCACAGGTTTCGCTCAAAGAAAAAGATGATGTCTCCATGAAAAAAGAGGATGACGTCTCGATGAAGGAAGACGAGAAGGTGGATATGATGACGGACGAGGAGCAGGTCGCCACAAAGGAAGATGATGAAATGGCCATGAAAGAAGATGAGGACGTTTCAATGAAGGAAGAGGAAGGAGTGGATATGACGAAGGATGAAGAAATGCAGATGAAATGTGCTTCCTGTGAAAATGAAAAAGCAAGAATGAAACCAGCCATTCAAACCAGTACAGGAGGGGCACGACATGCCGCTTCGGATGTTGCCCAGCGAATTTCTCAAACTCGGGGAGGAGGTATGGCCATGAGCCAACAAACAACCCAGGAGATGGGGCAGAAAATGGGTGCGGATTTTAGTTCTGTTCGGATTCATAAAGATGAGCAGGCAGCACAATTGAACAGTGATCTCGGTTCCAAAGCCTTTGCGGTAGGCAAGGATGTTTACTTTAATCAGGGAGAATATAACCCCGGAACCAAAAAAGGTAAGCACTTACTGGCACACGAGTTGACGCATACTATGCAGCAAGGAGCCGTCCGGAATACAGCACCGGCAACAACTGGAGCACCTGGATTACAACAGGCGGAAGACCTGGCTTCATCAAGGTTTTCCGGTAACCGATACCTGGAAACAGTCTTTGATGGAAGGTCTTCATTTAGTCAAAAAAGAAACAAGAAGGGCCGCCATGTTCGATTGGTACAGCAAGCTTTATTGGCTCAAGGATATTCACTGCCCGTTCATGGAGCGGATAGTGATTTCGGACAAGAAACCGAAGAGGCGGTACGGGCTTTTCAGATCGATCATGGCACTGCTATCGATGGAGTGGTTGGAAAGAATACCTTACGATTATTGGATATGGATATATCTGGCGGAACTGTTTCTACTGGTCCCGCTCCAACTCCGGTTCCCGCTACGGCGGCTTTTTCGGAAGCAGCCAACGAAACTTTTGCAGGATATGACGCTTCCGCAGCGCCGAATTGGTTAGTCGTTCCGGTTAATGGAAGACGGAGGGCAGATGTAGCTATCACTCCTGCTGGTACCGTGCCGACTTACGTGAGTGATACGCCAGGAGTAGCTACTGTTCATACAACCGATGATGGAATCGTCGTAACGGGTGTTGGAGTAGGTACCGCGAATATTACCGCCAGGAACGGACCTACGATCCTGGCAACACTACGCGTATCCGTAAAAGCTCAAATTGATAGGAGTGTGGCTTTTCACTATGTTTCAGATTCAAGAGCCGCGGCGGCAGGAGGTCCTCATAGCTCCAACGGTGCGCCTTCAGGTGATGAGATGAGATCGCTACTCAATCGTGTATGGCACAGGCAGGCCAATATTCGTTTCACCGATGCGGGTTTCCATAATGTCGTGGTGCCTGGAGATCTGGGCGCAGCAGTGGAGTGGCAAACTGCACTGGGAGGTGGTGAGTGGCATACCGTTACTGCAACGGGAACCGGAGCTGATTACAACGTTTTCCGAGTTTGGGATTACCTGCAAGACGGAAGAGGTACCAATGGTGGAGCTAATCTCGGCAATAATACCATGATCGCTGATGCGACTTGTGGCGACGGCTGGGGACTGCCACATGAAGCCGGGCATTATTTAGGATTAGGACATGGGACAGCCTTCATTATGACCCCTTGTGGAGCCCGTGCGGACCAGCGAGTAAGTAAGGCGCAAGTAGATACAGTCAACCCTTAAAGCTATTTGGAATGGAACAGTTAATGGTAGAAAATATAGCAACCGTAAAATGGGAGCGATATGCGTCTCATCGTGAGAAAACCTCACAGCTGATCACAGCACTGATCAGGCCGGAGCCTGTAAAATCAATGGCTATTTTAGGTGCCGGGTCCGGCCTGGACCTGGAGTTGGCACAATGGCAATCGTTACTTGATCAGATCACACTTATTGATATCAATGGTCAATTATTGGATGATGCTTCCGCTGTGCATCCGCTGGTTGATTTTTCCAAAGTAGAGCAGCTGGGAGCCATCGACTTTACTGGCTTATATGATCGCCTCGACCAGCCTGGAACAATGAATGATTGGGTGGCCGCTGCTGCAAAACCCACAAAGATTACCGACCGGACTTTTGATCTGGTTGTTTCTGATGCTGTATTTTCAGAAATGATCAACATGATCCATCCTTCAATTCCCGAAGGAGATCTAAGTATGTTGATACGGACACTTCGTAAAAAGCACTTGAATGATTTGTTGTCCCTACTGAACCCCGGAGGAGTCCTGGTGTTCATAACTGACCTGGTTTCTACGGCTTCCGCACCCGATTTACTTCAGTGGCCTGAAGATCAATTGAACTTGATGATGGAAAAATTATTGATTGACCAAAATTTCTTTGCAGGCTGCAATCCCTATGCCATCGTCAATGATTGCGAAAATGATACTGCCCTTATTGAAAACATATCCAGGATTGAACTCACAAAGCCCTGGTTATGGCGGGTTCACGATCATCAGTTGAACCTGGTTTATGCCCTGGTAATGCACAAGAATCCTATTGAAGAAACCTCTTAGATAAAGTAAATACGTCATATGCCCATAGCAGCCGAACCGACCGTAGCGCCTCAGCATTCACCTCATGGTGAGCAGGATTCGGCTGTGATTTCTCCGGAGATAGATATCCAGGGAGAGCCCTTTCAAGAGACCCAGACAACAACTACCGAACAAACCTCAACTACACCTACAACTGCTACGATTGAACCCGTTGTTGCATCGCCTATGGAAGTGGCTCCAATGGTGGCAGGTCCAGCGGCCGTTGCACCCATGGAGGGAAACCTGACAACAGAAGATGAAGCAGGTGTCGCAGCAGAACAGGAAGCACCGGCACAGGAATTTTCGTCCGGTGACAGTAGCGCGCCTCCTTCAGACGCGGATGCTCCGCCAAGTGCCCCTTCTGATGTCGGTGGATCAGGTGGTGGAGACGCAGGAGCCTCAGATGGGGATACAGAACCAACAGCAGAGGCTGAACAAACTAAATCAGAGGAAGAAGAGCAGGAAGGAAAAGAAGAAACAGGTGCAGCAGGTGACGCACCGGAGGGACCTGTTCATACCACGCCACGTACCCCGGAGGAAGATCCAAATTTCCAGGCTGCCGTCGCTCGAAAGGACGATACAGTTACGGAACAACAAACACATGAAGAACCTGCTGCCGCAGCTGGGGCCGCACAAGCTTCTTCCACTTCTCCTGCGAATGAACGAGAAAGTATGGCGGAAGCCGGGCAGGTAAATGAGATGGATCAGGAAGAACCTGGTGTGTTTGATGCTGCATCCTTCAAAGCCATGCTGATGGAGGCCATTGCTGCCATACTTCCTAAGAACAATGATGAGGCGGATAAGTTTGCCGATAGTGGTAAGGTAGACAAGGTGAAGAATAAGGCCACTAGTCAAGTGGAGTCTGAGAAGGAGAGTGCGGCTGGAGACATTGAGCAGAAGACCCAGGAAGAACCAGACACCAACAGCGTTCCCGAGCGCCAGGTACAGCCGCTTGCCCCCCAAGATCCGGGACCAGCACCAGTAGATATTGCCGCTGGTAGTGCCATGCCTCCGACCAGGGGAGCGGCAGAAGTGAATGCCCCACTTGACCAAAACGTCGATGAGGTTGAGCAAGCAAAGGCAGATGCGGAAGTAACGGATGAACAACTGCTCAGGGGAAATGAACCTTCTTTTACTGATGCAGTAAATAAGTCGGACGAAGCGAAGCAGCATGCACATGAGGCCCCGGTTCAATTCCGACAGCAAGAGCAGGAAACCCTGGCCAGTAGCGAGGCAGGCGCTCAGGCAGCAGGTGAATCACAGCTGACTGCTATGCATCACGACCGTACCGGAGTAATGGCGCAGGTGTCAGCCGATCAGCAGAATACGGCCACCAGTGATACTTCTGTGCGCCAGAAGGTAGCAGATCACATCAATGGCATTTATGAACAAACCAAAACAGATGTAGAAGACATCCTTACCACGCTCGATACTTCGGTTGAAACCATGTTTGACAAAGCCGCGGATAAGGCTACCAATGCTTTTGAGAACCTGGTAGATCGCCGCATGTCTGCTTACAAGTCCCGGCGTTACTCTGGTTTGATAGGGAAAGGTCGATGGGTCAAAGACTTATTCGCCGGACTTCCTGATGAAGCGAATCGTTTCTTTACGGAAGGAAGAAACCTCTATCTGGAGATCATGGATGGAGAGTTGACCCTCATCGCTGAACATGTGGCCAAAGAATTGACAGCTGCCAAGACCCGCATCCAGAAAGGGAAGCAGGATATTCAGGATTATGTGGTGAGCTTGCCTAAGAACCTTCAGCAGGAAGGGAAAGAGGCAGCTGATGCGATCAATAGTAAGTTCGATGAGTTGAAAGAGAGTGTGATCGCCAAAGGAGAAGAACTGGTAGATACGATCGCCGGCATGTACCAGGAAAGCCTGGAGGCCGTCGATGCTCGCATTGAAGAAATGAAGGCAGCGAACAGGGGCTTGATCGATATGGCCCTTGGAGCACTGATTGGGGTTATTGAGACCATATTGAAGATCAAGAACTTGTTGTTCGAACTGCTGGCAGCAGCACTGGAAGTGATAGGGACCATTATTTCTGATCCAATTGGCTTCCTCAGCAACCTGATTGAGGGCGTCAAGCAGGGCATTAACAACTTCTTTTCCAACATCCTCAATAATGTGATGACGGGCCTCATTGAATGGCTTACCGGCTCACTAGGGAATGTAGGGATCACCATGCCCGACAACCTGTTCAGTCTTAGTGGCATCTTTGATCTGGTCACGCAGATCCTGGGGCTCACCTGGGATTACTTCCGGGACAAAGCCGTGAAAATGTTAGGTGAGCCTCTGGTCTCGGCTATGGAGACAGGTTTTGAACTGTTCCAGATTATCCGGAAAGATGGAGTGGCTGGACTTTGGGAGCACATCAAAGAGCAGTTTACCGACCTGAAAGAGATGGTCATGGATGCCATTCGTGACATGATTGTGACCAAGGTTATTGAAGCAGGGATCAAATGGATATTAGGGCTGTTGAATCCGGCAGGTGCTTTCATCAAAGCCGCAATGCTGATCATCGATGTGGTGAAGTTCTTTGTTGAGCGAGCGGCTCAGATCTTTGAATTGGTTCAAGCTTTTATCGAAGGGATCAAAGCAGTCGCCAGTGGCAATGTTAGTGCGGTAGCTAAGGCCATTGAGAAGGCCCTGGTCAAAGCTATTCCGGTGCTGATAGGATTCCTGGCAGCATTAGTCGGGGTGACTGGTCTTACCAGCAAAGTGCAGAAGATCATCAAGAAAGTCCGGAAACGCATCGATAAAGCGATCAATAAGATCATTAAGAAGGCGAAGCGGGCTTTCAAGAACTTGGTGAAGAAAGGGAAGAAGAAGGTGAAGGGAGCGGTTCAGCGTCTGTTGAATTGGTGGAAGAAAGACAAGAAGTTCAAAGATAAAAAGGGAAAAGATCATCGACTTTATTTCAAAGGCAAAGGGAAAAAAGCAAAACTTTATGTGAGGAGTAAGGAAAAGCCTTTGGAAGATAAAATAAAGGCATTAAAGAAAGATCCGGATCCGGTAAAGAGTGGAGTGGCAACGACACTTGAAATTAAATACAATAGCTTAATAAGTGAGATACAGACGAAATCTGAAAGAGACCTAACAGAAGCAGAACAAAAAGCCTTTCAAACTAAGATTGCGAAAGGGTTGCAGGAAATAAGCGAAGACCTAAAGAAAGTGATGGATGATGAATCTGAGTTGCCACCTTCTGCAGTTACCTATCAAAAAGATGGACAAAAGGCAGGAAGTGTAACTGCCTGGCCATTGACGAATAAGCCCGGTAATACCAAGGGTACTAAACCAGGTGAAGAACCTCCAGGATGGGATCATGTAAGGTCTTTTGATGAAGTCAAAGATGAAAAAGCCAGTAAGAAGAGAGGTAAGACTATTTACACCATCCCCAACTGGGTTCGTTTTCATATCCTAAATCAAAAACTACATGGTCCAGGTGTTAAATGGAATTTAATTCCAACATCACAGAAGGACAATATAAATTATGAGAATAAAGTAGAAGATCCAGTAAAGAAAGCTCTAAAAGCTGAACCGGAAGGAATTTTCTATTTCAAGGCCAATGTTGCTTATAGGGAACCGAAAGAAGGAGCACCCTATTATCCAAATTTCCCCGATAAAGTGCATGTAGAAGCTGGATCTTTGAATGAAAATGATCGTAAAGAAGGCACCTACACCGAAGGTTCGAGTATTGTTAAAAAAGACTTTGACATTGAAATACCTCCTAAACCACCTAGGAATCGAGATAGTCCGCTGCCACTAATTATAATGGAAAGTGGTCGGGACCAATTGAGGACACATACAAAGTTTAAATCAGAAGCTTATTACATTGTTGCGGCACCAGCATCAATCAACACAGTATTGGGATTCAAAAATTATTTTTTAAGGAGCAAAGGCCGATTAAGTTTCGATACCACAATTTCTTATTTACGAAAAGTAGCCGATAGTCTGGGTGATGTGAAATCTAAAGAGGATGGGACTACAATCATTAGAAAAGTTAGCTTCTTTGAGGAAGGTGAGAATGAATCTCTGATGAGAGGGAAAATAAATCAAGTTGTCAGATCTATGGAACGATTTGACGAACAATATAGCTATGATAAATATTTAGCTTTACGAGACGAAGTGATGGAGAACAAAGGGCTTAATAAAGGGCAGATTCGAACTCAATTAGCTGCAGCGATGACTTCAGCAGGTATTCCTTTGACAGCTAATGGTATACGTGATTGGTATAGATCGAATCCAAGCCCTTATCACATGAAAGTTGTATTCCAGAAACTCAGAGAAATGAAAAGATAAAATCTGTTATTGAAAGCGAAATGAACATAGATGATTTTTTTGCTGGAATTACTGATTCCCGACTATTGGATTTACTCCTGGACTTTTTCACTCAAGAAACGGACAATGATGGGAGCGTTGCAAAGTCAAATTACACCGAATTACTGTATAGTACTGGTGTTTTGTCAATTTGTCTTGATCAAATCCATGAGAGAGGGATAATGGCTTTTCGCTCAAGTGAGCGGTATAATACAAACTTCTTGGAGGCCATAGAATTCTTTCAACCTGGATACGCAGAGAAAGTAAAGTTGATCTTGGCAGATGATCAATATACTGAAGAAGAATTGGATGATGTGATGGTTAATTACCTGGATGTATTTCAATCCGAAATGTTGTCGCAGGTAAGATCAAAAAGAAAAGAATTTGTACCCTATCTAGATCGTATGATCCTACTTTTATAAAGTTTTCAATTCTAAAGATGGTTGCACAACATCAGGTGATAAATGCGAAGAACTCATGAACCCCCACATCAATAATTACCTCGAGCTGCTCTGGTATCAGTTTGAATACGACATTTACATGCTGAGCCAGCCCTGGATGTACTATTGGCTGTTGATACCAGCGATAGGTTACCTCATCTTCTTTTTCTTCAAGTGGGTGGTACTCACCACGCCGATCTGGTTGCCACCTACAATCGTGGCGCAGGTATTCAGAGGAGGGAAGCGTGACAAACATTCGTCGAATTGAATATCCTGATCTTTACGCTCCCATGAGCCACCGATGCACCGGTACCAATTCTGACCCTAACGAGTTCCAGTAAAAATCACTGTTTTTATCACTGAGCTTATTCAGGAATCCGTTTTTACTATGCTCCTTCAAGCATACTTTTTGGTAGTTACATCGCTTTAACTCCGTAAATACTTTATAGATCAGGGTGAATCTTTCCGATAACTGTTCGCAGGCATGATACTTCACCAGCTTTCGGAAACTGTCGAGCTTGTAATCAAACCAGTCATAATCCTCCGTTTCCACGAGATTTTGAAGTTCAAGCATACGCCCATTCAGGACAACCTCTATCGGAGATTTTGATAGCCGGAAAAATTGATTTAATGACTTCAATGATCCGCGGAAATTCATCTCCCGAAACAATAAATAGGCCTGAAAAAGCGGGATTTCATTGGGAGTATCCTTCAGACTTTGTGCCATCGCATTGCAGGTTTTGAGGGTGGCTTTGGCTTTCTCTTGTTCTCTACAATGAAAATAACCTTTGAAAATATGGGTCAGCGCTTCCAGCTTATTTTCCTCAAATGGCTTGAATAGTTCAGACGACTGCCTGCCATAATAGATCACTTCGTCAAATTGTTCCAGACCTAGCTTCACTTTAGAAAGACTGAGATAGAATCGGGCTTTTTGGCTTGAAGACAGGAGATGACCATTCTTACGTACATTGTGTAGTGTACTTTCTGCTACTTCCTGGGCTTTATAATACTGTCCGGTCCTTAGAAATCCCTCCAACTGCTGTTGCGCCAGGAGGAAACTGAGACGGATTGAAGCATTGCTGTCCTTCCTTTTATCAGGAATTTCCTTAGACTCAATGATTGTATGGCAGTGCGGAGATTGCAGATTAAGTCGCATGAGTTGGTAGAAATCATCGACATGCTCCGCAAAGTTCTGTTCTGCATCTGCCAATTCCTCCGAATATTGACTGATGGAATAGGTCTTAAAGACTGAATGTGCCAGGGCCTCTACTTCAAAAGCCTCATGATCCCGAGCTAGTTTAAAAGCTTTTTTTAGCACATCAACCGCTTCATCTGTCAATCCCCGGTTGAGCAGCATTTTCCCATAGAGGACATACTTCAAGGCCTGCGCTTCCGCATCGACAAAGTTCTTGGGACTTTTTCCGGTGGCCGTTTCCCGACTAAGCAGGATGTTGAGGATATCTTCCTTGAGGCGCTTTTTCAACTGACTAAATGCAGCACAAGGCCTGGAGTTGTACAGTTTTTTAGCGGCCAGCCGATCATCATTGATGTCTTTCCAGCGCACCATATTGAACAGCTTGAGCCTTTTGGAAGACCCATTGTTGTTCAGGGAATAGTACCTGATCACAGATTCCGATTCTTCGTCCGTGACCGCATGTATCAGACGGCTTAGATCTTTCATAGCGGACGAGGCTTACGATGGAATCTGAAATAAGTGCTTCGATAAGTTTATTAAGACTTGACTAAAGGGACGGGGGCTGAGTAACGATCGAACAGATCGATGAAATGGAGTAGGCATGGCGGATTCTAAATGGCGGTTAATAATGCTTTATAAATTTACAAAAAATAATAGAGAACGTAAAGCATTACTAAGTACAAAATATTGAAGGATCTTATGTAAGTGGGTAAATCTGAATCATATTTTTAGAATTTACGGAGTGCCTCCCCAATCAAAAGACTATGCAGAGCGTATTTGACGTTGGATATTGATAAGGAAGCCATGGAACTGTTGGGGGAATTGATTAAAACCAAATTATGCAGATCGAGGCCTAGAAAAAGATAAGATAATCACGACCAAATAGTTACCAAACCCGGCTGAGTACCTCCCATTTGGCGTCTGCTTTGTCGGCCATTTTCTTCTCATTGTGCTTTTCCCATTCTTTCAAAGAATCAAAATCTTCTTTGAGTAGAAACAAGTACAATTCCCCGTCGATCATCTTAAAATTTTTCGGATTGATATCCAAACGCTTGCCAATTGAAACGCCATAGGCGCAGTATCCCCCGTATTTGGGTAAGTACTTTTCCGGAGCATCTGTGAATAACGCCAGCTCTTCCGGATTCTGGAATTGATAGTTGATGCCATTGTGTTCATGACTGTACCTGCTGCTCCCTTTGATTGGTTTTTGATCTCTGTGATAAGCGACTACACTATAGCCCTTTACAGCGACGTGTTCTTCATCTACATTGTATTCCATCCTGACTTCATCTACAGGGTCAGGGCCAATAAAAGAGGCAGTCGTCATGGCCAAAACCATGATGAGTAAGCCTGGAAAAAGGGCGGATAATATTCTTTTCGTTTTCATTTGTTCTATAACTGAAGTCGATGTTGATAACTGGTTTTTATCACTGGTCAAAGAATGAAACAGATTTCCAGAAGATCAAAAGTTTCTGGTGGCATAGGTTTCATCATCAACCAGGTACCTAGCATACGAGGGGATTTGACCGACTGTTTAATCCAAATCACGCTTTGCCAATTGCTTGACATTTGGTGATTATAGGTGAACTATTTGGTAGCTCTCGTATTCCAATTCAATTAGCATAACGACACCTTTTTTCATTGGAATGAAATGAAATTCAGAATACAGAAAGAAAGAGCTGAAAAAATGCTTTTCTTAATCGATTACTTCTTCAGGATCTTGTTATCGATGGAATGAAAAAAGTCCTCCCGGTAACTTAATCCGATGGGTATCCTTTTGTCATTATCAAGAACTACTTCATTGCCTTCGATACCTTTGATCATTTTTAAATTCAGGATATAAGACCGATGGATTCTGGCAAAGTAGCTGCCAGGTAACTTCTTCTCCATATCGGAGAGGTTGTATAAAACGGGGATTTTTCGGTTCTGATAAGAAATGGATAAGTAGTTTCTCAATCCTTCTACGAATTCTATGTCCCTGAAATTTAATTTCAGCATTTTGCCCTTAACCCCGGTTTTAACAATAAAGTAATCTTCCTCTGTATCGGATTCTTTCTTACTGATGCCGTACAAGTTATCCACCTTGTTCAGGGACTTTAAAAAACGGGTATAGGTAATGGGCTTCATCATGTAGTCCACCACATTATATTCATAGCTTTGAACTGCGTATTCTGAGTAGGCAGTGGTCAACATCACATATGGCTGCTTTTCCAGCGAGAGCTGATTCAGTAATTTCAATACTTCGATGCCGGTCATCTCGGGCATTTCAATATCCAGGAACATTATATCTACTTGATTGGATCTAAGGAAGGCAAGTCCTTCGGAAGCTACCGTTGTAGCGAATGCCAGTTCCAGATGGGGGGTCCGTTCGATATGACCTGAGATGATATCGATCGCGTGTTTTTCGTCATCAATTATAAGACATTGCATAAGACTTTTCTTTAATGCTCAATGTGTAGTGATACATGGTCTCGTCTTCCTCTATGATTTGCTCGAAATCATCTCCATACGCCAAGGCAAGGCGCTTTCTTACATTTTCATTGCCAATGCCGTGAGAGACAATTCCGGGCTCATGGCTGTTATTCTTTTTGTGATTGCTTAATTTAAAGATAATGGATTTATGGTCAAGGATCAGCTTGAAATTGGCAGGATGATCCGGGTCATTGATCTTACCGTGCTTGAAGACGTTTTCTACCAGCGAAATGAGGATTAGAGGAATGATCTTCTTGCCAAAGATGTCTCCTTCCACCTGAAAGTTGACATAGATTTCATTATCGAACCTCATCCTGTTGAGCTCAATAAAATTTTCGATGTGATCGATTTCATCTGACAACAGTACTCTTTCTCCGGGGTTTGTTTTCTTCAGGGAATAGCGCATGATCTCAGAAAGCAACTCAATGGCCTGTGATAATTCATCCGAAACCCGAGATGCCCTACTATACATGTAGCTGAGTACGTTGAACAAAAAATGAGGGTTAAATTGTGTAAGCAAGAAAGAGGCCTCCGCTCTGATCAGTGATTTTTCAAGCTGTGCCCGTTGCTTGATACTTTGAATGCTTTGCTTAAAAACGAAGTAACCGATAGCTAGAAACGTGATCTCTGAATAATAAAGAAGCTGGGCGGATAAGTATTGCTGAATCGTCCATGGGGGCTTTTGAAAATCCGCATCAATCCAATACAACAAGTGGTAAACCGTAAAGTAGCGATAACCAAAAAAAGCGACCATCAGCAGTAGAAACGAGGCAATCAGTTTGAAGTAATTGACTTTCCAATACCGTGGCAATATATAAAAGGAAATGGAGTAGAAGTAAACGATAAAAATGGCGTAGTACAAGATTGGGGAAAGGATATACAGCGTAATACTCGGTCCCCTAAACCGGACATTCAAGGTGAGTATTCCGATCCAGATGATCCAGCCGAGTAGATGAAATTTCCTTTCTTCTTTTTCAATCTTCATGGTATAGATCAGATAGCAATGTGCTCTTCAATTGCGTATAAAATTAACCAACTGGCGTCTCTCATTAGAACTGTTTATACCTATTTAGTATACATAGGGATATTTCAAGGACAGACAATGGAATGATAATGACGAATATGTTTTTGAAAGAGGTGAGTTCGTTTTTGATTGAATGATCAAAGATGAACTGTTCATGAAGCAGACCTTTATGGGATACTCACTGTTTTTTAGAATTTGTAACAGTATGGTAATCAGTCTTTAGGCTTTTGATTGATCTTTTTGTGATAAATATAGCCTAAAACGAAAATTGGTACATATAATAATGCTATTCGTGTATTTTTTTTGCAATCATCAGAGCTTATTCGATAGGTTCGGTCTCAAGTTTCATATTTTAATATTTTTATTATGACCTCATCTAAAAACCTTAAACTAAAAAGAAAGACTGTTACCAAACTACGCAAAAGCTCCATCAGAAATTCGAAAGCTTCCAGTGTGATTTGCACAACGGATCCGACTACAACACTCACAGAGTTTTAAGCGAAGTGTGAGTTACCCGGACTTCCGTTGAGAAGTCTATCTATTTTCTACATAATTTTTCAACTTCTAAACGACCGAGGATAATTCCAATGGTATGGGGAGAGATTGGTGCGAGAGCACTGGTTAGTGTTGCAAGGACAAAGATTTTGATTTCCATTATGATACATGATAACCTTCTTTCCCCTTTCTTTACTTGTGTTGCTACCTGATGATTTTCATGTCAAGAAACCTCATACTACCTATTTGACTTTTTGATTTAGTTGCCTGGATTTTCTAATGGCGTTGAGGTTGTGACTGGCATCACTTTATGGAATTTGCCTCATGACCCAAAGTTATGGCACTAGAACAATACGAATTTCATGAAAAAATAGTCGTACGCACACCTACAAACACACTACAACAAAAGGCAAGTGATTGGGAAGAGATCATTCAGAACAAAGCCTTTTTGGAGGCCCTCAGTATCTCTTCAAAAGACCTTCATCAGCAATTAATGAATGTACTGGATGGTACCTGCACTTTAACGGACATAGAGTTCGAGAAACTGCGTCGGTCTGTTCAAAAATATTGGAGTAGGATGTGTACTCGAACCACACCGTTCGGACTTTTTGCGTCAGTTGGTGTGGCAGATTGGTCAGCAGCAGGGGAGACAAAGATTCATCTTAGTGAGCAAAGAATTGCCCGAAAAACCAGACTGGACATGTCCTATTTATATCAGCTTGCCATGGACATGGAAGAAGATGCTGAAATTGTCAATCACCTCAAGTTTTTCCCCAACAGCAGCATTTACATCATGGGGGAGGACTATCGGTTTTTAGAATCTGAGAGCCACAAAGACCGTAATGGTTACAAGATCTCCGCAGTTTCAAGAACCAGTCACCTAAACCTGGTATTGAAGCACGCCGAAGAAGGGATTTTACTAATGGACCTATTTGATTTGCTTTGTTCAGAGTTAGAAATCAGAAGTGAGGACGCTACGATGTATTTGTCCGAACTTGTGGAAGCGCAAATTTTGGTCAGCGAGCTTGAGCCTACGGTTACAGGGCCGGAATATTACCAGCAGTTACTTCATATTTTAGAGAGGCTACGGGTCGTACCAGCCGCAGCGCAATATTATGAAGCATTGCGAGCCGTAGAGGGGCTCTTTGATGAAATGGACCGCAATATTTGGAATTCCGAAGAGTTGTATCAAAGAGTCCTTCAAAAGCTTTCGGGCTTGGGTGTAAAACCAAATGCTAATCGTTTGATTCAGGTGGATAGCTTTGCTGCTTTTAGCGAAGCAAAGGTCAACAACCATATTCAGCAACATCTTAGGGCAGGTATTGCCTGCATGATGCGTATGCATTCGACTAAAGAGAACCAGGATATAAAACGTTTTGTGGAGCGTTTTCAAGAGCGATACGAAGGACAACTCATCCCTTTGTCGGAGGTGCTTGATCCTGAGACGGGCATTGGTTACCCTGAGCATCATTCTTCGGATTTACTTGATTTGGGTGACGGTCTTGATTTACCCACCGAAAATTCTGGTGGAAGCCGGGCCTGGAATGAATTTGAAACCTGGGCTTTTGAGCGATTGGTGGCCTTGCAAAACAATGGAAGATATGAATTCGAGTTATCTGAAGAAGATCTAGAGCAGTTTCAGGAACGAAACCAGGCAATGATGCCATCGCTGGCCGTCATGTTCAGGGTATTAGATCGAGACAAAGGGGAGGTCTTCATTGAAAGCGTAGGTGGTTCAAGTGCAGTTAATCTATTGGGTCGTTTTGCGCATGGTAGTCAGGAAATCCACGATATTATGAAGGACGTGGTACATCAAGAAGAACAGCAAAACCCAGATGTTGTGTTTGCAGAGATCGCTCATTTACCAGAAAGCAGAATGGGAAATATTCTGCAGCGTCCAGCTGTCCGGCCCTATGAAATCCCTTACCTGGCTAAGTCGGGTGTCGACGAAGATTTTCAAGTCCATATTCAGGATCTGTACGTTAAGGTAGAGCGCAATAAGGTCCAGTTATGGTCGCGAAAACTGAATAAGCGTGTGATCCCCAGATTGAGTTCAGCTCATAACTTCAGGTTATCAGATCTACCAGTCTATAAATTTTTATGTGACTTACAAACGCATGAGAAGAGTGCAGCCTTGTCTTTTAGATGGGGTGCGCTAGAGCAGCAATTCACTTTTTTCCCACGTGTCAGGTTTCAAAATGCAATATTAAGTCCGGCACAATGGCGGTTTTCAGCCGAGGATATCTGTGAATTGAAGGCCGCGAAAAATTCCATAGACCGCCGTTTTCATCTGGCTTTGTTAAGAGATAAATGGCATTTGCCCCGAAATGTAGTTTTTGCTGAGGGCGATAATGAACTACTGCTTGACCTGTCTAATTTGAACGATGTTCAGACATTATTGGAGATGTCGAGGAAAAAAGACCATTTCATACTGAAGGAATCGATGGGATTTGAAAATAAGCCGGTCGTTTCCTCTTCATCTGGCGGCCATGCAAATCAAATGTTGGCTTGTCTAGTCAGTGAGAAAGGGTGCTATAACAGCTCAGCGAACAGTACGACATTGCCATCAGTGGCACGGCAAGAGATCCGAAGGAAATTTTTGCCAGGCTCGGAATGGCTGTATTATAAAGTCTATGCAGGTGATCAGACCAGTGATCTGATCCTGAGACAGGCGATCAGGCCCATGGTAGCACAATTGCAATCCCAGGGACTGATCGATCAATGGTTTTTTATTCGATACGATGACGGAAATCCACACCTTCGATTTCGGGTACACCTGAAAGACAGGGCATTCTTCGGAGACGCCATTACCTTGATCGCAGATTACTTCGATCTGCTAGAGGAGCAAAAAATGATCTGGAAGACTGAAATAGCCAGCTATGAACGTGAGATCAACCGATATGGAGTCGATACTATAGAAATGGCGGAGGAATATTTCTATCAGGACAGTGAGGCCCTTCTGAAATTGTTGACTTTTGAAGAAGAGGCTCCGATGGATCAAACCCGGTGGTTGTTTGGAATGCAGGTCATGGATGATACGCTGAAGGCCTTTCATTTGGCAATACCAGATCGGCTGAAATTACTGGAGTCGTACCGGGATAGTTTCATGGAAGAGTTCAAAGTAGATAAGAAGCTTCGACTTGAACTGGACTTGAAGTATCGCAAATATCAACAAGAGATCCATCAAATGCTGGTTGCTGATGAAAAGGACAAAACAACTGGTTTTGAGAAGATTACAACTCAACGATTCGAAGCGATTCAAAAGATCGTGAATGAGATGCAAATCAGGCATAGCGGTAGGATAGAGGACTGGCAACCAGGTCTCGTGGGTTCACTGATTCACATGTCCGTGAACCGGCTGGTTACCTCCCGTCAACGATTCTATGAAATGATCCTGTATTATTTCATGGTCAAGCACTACAAAAGCAGGGTAGCGAGGATGAACAAAATGAAAAAGGTAGCCTAAGTGCATTTCGATCATAAGGTCGAATACCTCAGGTTAGATGAAATCCCATTGCTTTTTATTTCGAATAGATACCTGTCACCAATTAAAATGATGGATGCCGTTCGCATGTATTTACCAAAGTTTGATTTTATGAACAGAAAAGCACTTATCAATCCATATTAACTCCATCTAGAGTGTTTTTGGGCCGATTTGAAAGATTCGTACCGAGCAAACTGAGATTGGTCAAAAACTATTTAATGTAAGAGGTGCCTTTTCTAAATTAGTTAGAGTTAAAACGCAAGAAGAGATGATCAATTCCCGTAACGCTTCCGACAACCGTAACTGGCACGTCATTTACACCAGACCCAATTTCGAAAGAAAAGTGGCGTCTGAATTGGTAGCGAAAGGAATCGAGTTTTTCATGCCTTCGAGGGATGAAGTGCGACAGTGGCACGACCGCAAGAAGAAAATGAATGTCCTGGTCTTTCCCGGATACATCTTTGTTCGCGTCAATGTAAGAGAAGTTTACATGATTTATGCCATCAATGGCTTTGTAAACTTTGTTTCCAACGAGGGGCATCCTGACGTCATTTCGGATGAACTCATGTCTGCGATCCAGACCTTGTTGGAAGGAGAGTTTAGCATTAAAACCGGAGCGTTAATCTCTGGTGATAAGATAAAAATCGGTCACGGTGCTTTCCAGGGCCTGGAAGGCATCCTGTTGGAAGACAGAGGTGAAAGCAAAGTGGCCGTACGTGTGGAAGTAATTAATCAATTCATTGTTGTGGTACTTCCCGCGTTTAGTTTGGAAAAAGTAGCAGTATGACCCGACAGATCGTTTTTAGGAATTAGCATTCTTGTACGAAATTTTGACTGTCATTTTTAGTCTCCACTGCTATTGTAATTATCGTCAGTTTTCCAACTGACCAATTGGCTTTGCCTTTTTAAGTAATCTACAACATGTTACTGACAAGGCGAAGCTCTATCCAAACATGAAATCCTGCCTTCAAAACAAAGGGTTCAGCAACAGTCTAAGTACTACAAATCAATTCTTATGAAGATCGCTACAGTTTCAGAGAGTAAGGCTTTCGAACAGAAGGTCAGTACTTTACTTGGGGAGAACTTCTCATATAAGAGCATCAATCCTAACGACACGATCGAAAACGCCCTACGACGTGATAACATTGATTGTGTCATATTCGAGATTCAGTATCAGGTACAATTGATCTCTTCTATCATCGAGAACCTGAAGCAGAAATTTCCTGTAGTTCCTCACGTCTGTATCACACCGAATGACATAGATTTTGATGTGATCAGGCGTTTTGGAGTAATCGGCGTGGAACGGGTACTGAGCCTTTCGCGCTTAGCTATGCTGAAGCGCGTGATCAATGATCTGATCATTGATAATTGTAGCAAAGTATATCGGTATGAGTTTGGATTGAAAGATGAGTATCCATCAAAGATCCTTAATCAGACAATCTACAAAATTGAGGAAGAATATCTCAATATTCTGAATACCAGTGAGTTAGCTCAATATGTGGAGGTGACCGATAGTACGCTATCCCGAGAATTTAAAAAGTACGACCTCATCAGCCCCAAGCGACTCTTGTTGTATTTCAAAGTAAGTCATGCATTGAAATTGATGAGAAACCAGGGCCTTAGCATGAAGGAGATCATTCATTTATCTGGCTTTACCAGTGAAAAAAGGTTCTATGATTTTTTCGCTAAGCTACTCCCATACTCACCAGGGGAATGCAGAAAGCTGATTTTGGTTAAAGGGATGAATGGCTTTTGGTGCGAAGTGGGAAAAACCATATTAATGACACAATAATCTTTGATAATCATGAATGATCTGGGAGTAAAAATCAACATAGATTATAAGCAGGTAACATTGATAAAGAATGTTCTTCCGAATGACCTTTATCTTTCTTTAAGGCAACGATTCGCTTCATTGGAAGGGTTTCAAACGCATGGTAAATTCCTGTGGTACGACTATCGAAATATTCCACCACGAAATGTAGTTGAGGAGATCATCACTTACTTATCTTCTTATGTCGACCCAGAAGGCAATCTCGAAGGTGTTGAATGGTGGATGAGAATTCGTCCGGCCGATGAATTAAAGCCACTTCATTTTGACAAGGATGAAAAGCTGTTTGCCAGGGAAAGCAAGCTTGCTTTTCCAGCGATGGGAAGTGTTTTCTACTTTGGGGAGAATGGCGGTGCCACGTTGGTATTGGATCAAAGTGCTGATCCGGAAACTCGGGAACACCGGCCTCAGGTCCCTACGCATGGGGCCATGTCATCACCCGACCACAACCAGTACTTATTATTTCCAGGAAACTTACGACACGGAGTTTTGAGTGCCAGTGACGACAATATCAATGATGATGTACGCATGACCCTATTGATCAACTGGTGGAACAAAAAACCATTAGAGGAAAATTTCCCAATGAACTGGGAAGACATCCCTGAAGACAACTTGTTCAGAAAGACACTGGAGTATTCACTGTGGAAGGATGAGCAGAGGGGTCACGAGCCAAATATATCATTATTGGAATTTGAAGAATTAGAAGATTAATATGGAGGTCTTGCAAATCAATACAGTGCCGATCCTGGACGAATTAGATTGGGATCGATTCATGGAGGAATTTTGGGACAAATCCCCTGTGATCATAAAGGGGTTTTCGAAGCAACCGGTGCTCACTCAAGAGGATTTGTTGAAGCTGGTACAGCTTCAGGGAAATAGAATCCTTGACGGGAAAACAGCAGAACTGACTTTGTACGATAAGCATAGAGTCTCCTTGTCGGGGACTCATGCTTCACGACGGTATCTCACCGGAATAGAACCCTATTTGCCAGATGGGCAAGAGAAGCATCTTTCAGATTACCTTTTTGGTCTTACCGAACATGAAAGGTTTAATGAGTTCTGCTTGTATTCCAATGCACCTCATACCTATGAACATATCTGGAAAGCGATGAGACCGGTTTTCAAATTAATTTTTGAAGGGACAAAGATCTCTCCGGCTGGAATGAATACGGACTTGTTCATTGGAAATTATCAACGAACCAATTTTGGAGCCCATCGAGATCAGTTGTCCAATTTTATGTTCATGTTGTTTGGAACAAGGCGCATGTTATTATGGTCAGATCATGTATGGAAAAACGTACTTGGAAATCCTGACAACAATAAGTTGATAGTGCATGACTATGAAGCGTTCAGAAGTGAGGCACTTGTCGCTGAATTGTCTCCAGGAGATGTTTTGTATTGGCCAATGGAGTACTGGCACGTTGGTGAAAACGATGGCAAGCTCTCCGGGTCTATTAATGTGGATTATGTCCAACCAGACAAGCAAACATATCTGGATAGTGTCTTGACTCAGGCATTAAGTAAGGTTGTCAGACAAGAATCTGCCAATCATAGAACGTACTACGATCTGGACTACTTCGTCTTTGAGCCTGACCAACAGAAACAGATGGACTTACCGGACAACCTCGAACAACGATATAATTTGTTGATTGAAAACTTTGACAAAGAGAGTTTATATGAGTTCTTTCTGAATTCCGAGTGGACCAGGAAAATGAGTGCAATGGGTTTTAACAAGGGATTGAAACCTAGAACCTCTGTTTTGTTGAGCTCCAGTACAAATATCCTTTCCGATGCTGATTTTCCAGTTTTCTTCAAGCGCTACAATGACAAAATGATACTTTCTCATAGTGGTGTTTCAAAAGTCCTGGATATGGATTCGACATTACTGTCTATGGTCCAATATGTGAACAATGGTTGGGAGGGCTCAGTGCTTGAACTACATGAGCGATTATCACAAAATGGCAGCTATGAAGAGGAAACTTTCTATAACCATTTGGCTGCTTTGTATGAGATACATGCAATAGAGATCATTTCAGCCTAGCACATAGCTATCGTGAGTCAAATAACGATAGAACAAGTCAAAAAACGACATTGAATTT
This sequence comes from Cytophagales bacterium, assembly GCA_033344775.1. Taxonomy (NCBI): domain Bacteria; kingdom Pseudomonadati; phylum Bacteroidota; class Cytophagia; order Cytophagales; species Cytophagales bacterium. Next base: position 290,278 of record JAWPMT010000002.1, read on the forward strand.
ACTAATCAAGATAAAGAATTTTGAATCATGACTTTTCAAACAGAGATCACACCCACATTCATCGTAGAAGAACACAACGAAGCCTTCTTCATCTGGAACCAAGCTATTAACGAAGGTATTATTCCTGAAAAAGGGAATTTTTTGCTGCATTTCGATGAGCATTCCGATTTGCAAATGCCACGATTCAGTACTTCTCTGAATGAGTTCAAAAGAGATACAGAAAGTCTGCACTACTTTACTTATAACGAAATTGATATTGCTACTTTCATCATTCCCAGCCTTTACCTGGAGATCATTACTGGAATGTGCTGGGTCCGACAAAGACACGATCGAGCAGGCACGAAAGAGATGTTTGTAAGATCGTTCAACCAGTCGGGAAAGAAGTTGATTGCTGGTAAAGTAGATGATATCAGAAACACCCGCTCCAAGTTCGATAACAAGAATTTCATGTTCACTAAATCTCATATAGAAGATTTAGCCTCCATGGATCAACCTGTTATCCTTGATATTGACCTGGACTATTTCTCTTGCCAGACGGATGCTTATGAATCTAGAGAGACGGTCGTGGAAATTACCAGGGAAGAATATGAACGTTATCAGAACGATCCTTATCACCGAATGAATTTCCTTGGTTTTCCAAAGCTATATGCCGTTGAAGAGGAGGGTAGGTATTATTTTCTGATCAATTCCTTTCGGGAAATGTATCATTCTGTAGCTAAGGTATCAGAGGAAGAGATCCAACATCGAATTGATCTGATGATCAATAAGTTGAAAGAACTACATGTACAACCGGCACTCATCGATATCTGCAGGTCACGTCACAGTGGTTATACACCATCAGATCAATGGCAATTCATTGAGGATCAGGTGATTGAAGGACTTAAGAGTCTTTACGATATTGAATTGAGACATATAAATGAATTGACATATGCAACGGCTTAATAGAATTTTTCGTGGCCTGGTAGTGTTGATCATTACTACCGGTTTTCAAGCGCCTGTAATTGCCCAGTGGAAGGTCGTATTCTCTCAACAGCAACTCAAACAAGACTTTTATTCCTTGAGGGCGGATAATTACCAAAGCGAGCCAGGTTATTATTTTCCCCCATACGAATACCTGGAAGAACCCTTGACCGACGGCTATAATTTACTTGAAGCAGTAGGTAAGGAAGGAAAGACAGGATTGCCGCTTGCTTCGGGTGAGCTTCAGGAAGTTTGGGAGAAAAACTTCGAGCCGATGCTCGATTTTTATGCAGACTCGACCATCTTATATCAGCGAGTTCTGGCCAGGTATATTGATGCCTATGCCATTCATTTCTTCCTTCCTGATGAACAACGCTGGTTAACCAAGAGGTACTCGATAAAACATGAAGGTTATCAGGTACCCGGAGATGAAGATATTTCCGATTGGTCTGAACAGGAGTTGCCGGCGTATTTCAGGGTGGGCAAGATGGCAATCACCGTAAGTCAGGCAGAACCTCGAGCATATGAGTTTACCGTTGGAGACCTGGTGCTTAGAAACGGTTATCGGGAAATAGTTGAAGCGCAGCAGCCATTCATCAACCGGCTGTTTGACAGGGATCCCTTACTCGGTTATGATATCAAGCGTCCTTCAGGATACAGTCCAAGTCTGATTGCGAATTCACCAGAGTCTTTTTATGCGTGCAAAGATTGCAGAGGTAGTTACTCAGTGATAGGAAGTGAAGAAGATAAAGAGGCTCCTTTAGTGGTGAAAATCCTGGACCTTTCATTGCAGTACTATCCGTATTATGAGGAAAAAGGGTTAGATAAAGCAGAGATTTATAATGACTTTCAGCAGATTGTTGAAAATCATCAGCACAAGCCAGAAGACGAGTTTTTACCTAAACTTGAACAATTCGTATTTGAAACGTTTCAGGACCCTCATTTTCGAGTGGAAGTACCCAAGCAGAAAGCAAAACGCGGAATTTTTCCACTGAGGCTATATGATATTAACAACAAGTTATTCATCGCTGCATCCTTCAAAGAAGAATTAGATCCGTTGCTGAATAAGGAAGTGATCAAGGTGAATGGGATCGAAGCGTCCTACTTGTTGGACAGTTTGACAAATCTGCAATATGGCGCTCAAGACAGAAGAAGAAGGCTTGCACTTACACAAATGACGGAGGCTTTTCAATCAGATGCGATTACCATTACTTACCTGGAGGAGAATTGTAACCCTACAGAAATAGTAGTAGAAAGAACAAGAAAGCCCCGGGTTCCACCAGGTTTTAGGGCTAAGTCCTATGAATTCAAGATGCTGGAAGGCGATATTGCCTACTTCCGAATACTCAAATGGCAACTGGGGGTATACCTGAGGTTCCTCAATCACTGGGAAGAAATCCAGCAAGCCAAGGGATTAATCATCGATTTGCGTAACAACGGTGGAGGAGAAGCCCTGGGTGCCATGCGAATGTTCTCTCTATTCATACCGCATGCCAAGCCTTATAACTACAGCTACTCTTATGTCGGTAACAAGAAAGAAACCACAGTTATAAAACCTAATAAGGAACGCAGCTTTCCTGTGGACCAGCGAGTGGTGATTCTGGGTAATGAATTGACAGGATGTGCTTCTGAGGAATTTATTTTAGCCATGACCAGATTGGACAATGTGCTATTCTTTTCAGGGAATAATACAGGAGGGAGCCTGGCATCTGTTTATGATTTTTATTTCCCTTCTGGCCTTAGGTTCAGAACCAATAGCGCGGCTGATAAAAATTATTTCCCCGGAGATAAAGTGATTGAAGATCAGGGAATAGAACCTGATGTGTGGATGAAGTATTCTTCCATCTATGATCTGGCTCCTTATGAAAACACATTGTTGAACAAAGGTGTAGAGCTACTTGGTGGTAGATAGATAAAACCTACAAGAGATCTGGAAATGGATTATGGATGTGCAGGACTATTGTGAAAGCAGGGAATCCATGTGGTGAGTGAGATAATTGTAGCATCACTACTAAGAGCATGGACACAGAGGAAGGTATACTTTTTTGAATGAGTAACTATTTAATTTTTAATACTATGAAAAATCAAAAAAAAGTGAAAGGTTCTGTAAAAGAACTAGTTAAACCTTCCAAAGAGCTGGAAATGGATTATGGCCTGGTACAAGCTTATTGTGAAACACGAGACGAGTGTAGAAAAGGTAACAAAAGCGCTGATACCGAAGAAGATATCTTGTTTTAATTGAACACCTTAAAATCTAATATCATGAACAAAGAATCAAAACCAGCTTCCAAACGAAGCATTCAAGGTGAAATCCAGGAGTTGATCAAGCCATCGAAAGAGCTGGAAATGGATTATGGTCTTGTACAATCTTATTGCGAGTCTCGAGATGCTTGTAGAAAGGACAACAAGAGCGCTGATACCGAAGAAGATATCTTGTTTTAATTGATCATCTAAACGATCTAATATCATGAACAAAGAATCAAAACCAGCTTCCAAACGAAGCATTCAAGGTGGAATCCAGGAGTTGATCAAGCCATCGAAAGACCTGGAAATGGATTATGGTCTTGTACAATCTTATTGCGAGTCTCGCGACGAGTGTAGAGACGGTAACAAAAGTGCGGATACCGAGGAAGATATCCTTTTTTAAATAGTAAATTTTTAATCTATATCATATGAACAAGCAAACAAAACCTGCTTCTGAGAGAAGCATCCAAGGTTCGATCCAGGAGTTGATCAAACCTTCAAAAGACCTGGAAATGGATTATGGTCTTGTACAATCTTATTGTGAGTCTCGCGACGAATGTAGAGACGGTAACAAAAGTGCGGATTCTGAAGAGGACATTTTGTTCTAATCAGAGACCATTTTACACTTCACAAATCAATCAGAGAGCAGCCTCGATGTTGCTCTCTGTTTTAGCTTTTCCTTAAACAATTCACGCTTATCTTTAGCGTGTTCCATCGGGGATTCACTCTCCATTCAAAACAACAATAACCAACAACCAAGGGGTCCGTCTACCTTGATTTTATACCAACCCAGTGAGCGATCAGGTTTCTGTTCCTCATCTACCGGGTAATTAACCGAAATATTCCTTTCAGGAGATGATATCAATCATGATTCTGGAGTTCACTTCAATTAAACACAGTTGAGCTATGTTAAAGTCTAGTTTTTACAACGTACTTATTCCTATAGAGGAAAAAAACGAATACCTATTGTATAACCTATTGTCTGGAGGACTGGAAGTGCTGCCTTATAAAGAGGGTAACATATTTCAGAATTGGATCGATGATGGCGCTTTTGATCCGGATCAATTGATTTCATTTAAAGATTTCATCGATTATTTACAGGATCGCAATTATCTGGTTCACGAGAATCATGATGAAAAAGCGGCATTTAAGGATATCTATAATTCAGGACGGGAAAACCTTTTTGATCTTGATAAGGCATCACTCACCATCACGATAGGAACTACAATCACCTGTAATATGGGGTGTCCCTATTGCTTCGAATTCGTCAAACCAAATAAGACCCTGAAGGATCCTGAGGTGATGAAGCAAATGATTTGGTATTTGCAACAGCTTGTAGATAAAGCACCAGTAAAAAAATGGGCGAATTTCTCACTATGCTGGTACGGTGGTGAACCTCTCATCAATAAAAAATTGATCCGTGAGTTTTCTCCGATGATCCATAAGTTTTGTGCAGACAATGGCATTGAAAAGTTTGATGCTCAGATCATTACCAATGGTATTCTGTTGGATGAGGAAGCCTGGAAAATCCTTCATGAAGCTCAGGTATCACATTTACAAGTCACAATAGATGGTTCAAAAGAGACGCATAATGAGTACCGCCCTCTAAAAAGTGGTGGTGAAAACTACGAGAAGATATTAAGAAATATTGCGGCGAAACCTGATGATATGACTTTGACCATCAGAGTGAATACGGACAAAAAGGTGGCTAGCAACTTTGGTCAGTTCTTCGATGATTTGTATGACTATGGAATATGGCCACAGAAGAGTGATACGATTACAGTAGATTCTTCAGTCTTGAGATCCTATGAGGAAAATGAAGAAGATACTTCGGATCGACTGGATGCTGATGCGTATCAAAAAATTCATAATGAGTTCAAAATGACCAAAATGGAGCGTTATAACGCCTGGGCTTGTGAAAATGGTAAGAAAACAGGTCGAATAGGTTGGGACCTGCCTACCGTTCAGCAAGAATGCTCGACCTGGGTCAATCCATATCACATCGTATTTGATCCCGAGGGTAATGTCCATAAATGTTGGGAAACAATTCACGATGATAAACAGATGGTGAAGCACTGTTCAGATGGGTATGAAATCAGTGACTTCAAACACTACATGAGCTATGATCGCCATGAGTTTAGTGATATCTGTGCAAACTGCAAATTCTTACCTGTTTGCGATAGTTACACTTGCTCATTTGAGGCGTATCGACACGAGGAAAAACCTCCTTGTACGATTTGGAAATCTAACCTCGAATCTGTCTTGAAAGACCAGTACATCATGATGTTGGATCATCCTGAAATTATTGCCAACCCTGTCGGGAATGAAGTGCTAAACGGCGGACACGCCAATAAGTAGCACGATCATTTTGGCTTTGATTAATGTATACGTAAAAATTGAAATTCACATATGTCTTTTCAGGTAGCTGTAATTGATAGGGGAGTAGAAGTGGCTCACAGAAAGCTCACGAAATGCAGTTTTGATGGCGTTGTGATCCTCGAAAAGGACGGTAAAGTATCGCGAAATGATCGATACTTTGAAGATGATACCGGGCATGGTACTGCCATTGCCGGTATCATTCACAGCATCGTCCCGGATCAAACCCTGATCGCAGTGAAACTGCATACGGAAGAAGACGCACTTAATGAGTTGCTACTTTTAGAGGGGATCAAATGGTGTCTCGATCAACCCAATATCAAGATCATTAATATTAGTTTAGGTATTGCGACGAATAAGCCCAATCCGGAGCTGGACCTGGTTTGCAAAGAAGCTTCAAGACGAGGAAAGATCATTGTTGCCGCCGTTCACAATGTGCCTGGTTTTGAATGTTATCCAGCTTTCTTCCCTGAAGTAATTGCCGTGTCCACTGGGATTGCCAATGATAAATTGGACTATGGGTTTCTGGATCAAAGTCATATTAATGTGCTTGCAAAAGGAACAACCAAGCGGTTGCTTTGGAAGGATAACGGTTACAAAATCACTTCCGGAAACAGTTTTGCCGCGGCACATTTTAGTGGAACGTTGGCGAAAATGCTTCAGGAAGAAGACTGGTCCATCATTGATAATAAATCCTTATTGGAGTTGATCAAGAGGCATGCTTCCAATGATGTATATGAGCTACAGTACATAAAGCGAGCCGAAAATGCTTTCGTTCCGAATGAAAAAAGCAAGAACCTTGATGCCCTGGGTGAGGAGCTGTTCCATGGGAATTTACCGTTTCCCAATGTGGGAAGATTAGCGATTACAGGGATCTCTGAGAAGGAGATGAAAACAGTGATCGAATTTGAAGAGCTGTGTCCTTTTGAAATCGCATTATTGATTGACTATCCTCGAAGTATTCTGGATACAAGAAACATCAATGGAAGTGGTGTTCGGGTGCAAAAGAAAATGGAAGATGAAGACCTGAATAAGTATGATACGATGGTCATGGGGTATTTTCTTGATCAGCTCTTTGATGCCAATATCATCTTTTCAATCAACTTGCTGAAACGGTCATTAGGTGCTGATAAGAACCTTGTTCTTTGGGATGAAAATGTTCATCAACTTGCCCTTAGGATACAATCAAATGAGTTTCCTGATTACCAGGGAGTGATCTATTGCCCTACAGTCGGGGATGACTTGTTTGAAGATGTGATCAACTATCGATTCTATGATCACAACGTACCTGCCATTGCAGTAGTAGGTACGGGAAATACTCAGGGTAAGATTACGACTCAATTAACAGTGAAGCAGGTACTTTCCAACGCGGGATACCGTGTGGGCCATGTAGCGACGGAACCTCAGGCTGCGCTATTAGGAGCTGATTTTCTTTTTCCCTATGGGCACAATTCCAACGTATTTCTGGAAGAAGAAAAATGGGGTCGTTTCATTGATGCGGTCACCAATGGAATTGCGCGATATCAGTCGCCTCAGATTATCCTGAGCGGTACACAGGGTTTGACCATACCCAGAGTGACCCATAAAATTGCAGATTTCTCTTCCATGCATTTCTTGTCGGGAATCAGGCCAGATGCATTCATATGTACCGTAAGTCCTGAAGATCCGGTCGAAATCATTGAAAATCTGCTAAACGTCATGCGGGTCTATTATGATGCTAAACCATTGTTCCTTGCCATGACACCTAAAATGAGGTCGGTCAGGGAATTGAAAGGGAAGAGGTTTGTATCCGATACCTGGTTGAAGGAGGAGGAGTTTGAGGCTAAAGCCTCAGAGCTTACAGAAAAATTGCATATACCAGTTATAAACATAAAAGATGAGCGCAATAAACCACTCATCCTACGCGAAATTCAGAATTTTTTCAAATAACGTTTTGATTCATGTCGACGATTGAAATAGAGAAGAAATTAGTTCAAATTTTGAAGGAATTACTCGGTGAAGACTACCGGGAAGTCCTGGACTTGAAGAGTGATCTGGACGATCATGTATTGCATGTAGTACTGAGTGAATCGAGTCAGGCACTCAGTTTTGTCATGTATATCGAAGAGGAGTTTGATCTCGAATTCGATGATGATGAAGTTGATTTAAACTTTTTTTTAAGCATAGAAACCATTGTTTCCCTTATCCAAAAACATAAAGAACTAGAAAATGTTGAAGCTTGATATTAAATTTTTCTTTCGATCCTTTTCTAAACAAAGGGTCTTATTTGTGATCAACATCCTCGGGCTATCAGTCAGTCTGTTTTGTTTGATCATTACCTACTTGTGGGTAAACGATGAACTGAGTGTAGATCAATTTCATGATAATGAAAATATCTATAAGATCATGCAGGAAATGCCCCGGGCAAATGGGCAAGTGGATATCTACCATAGCACACCGGCGCTGCTTGCACCAAGTTTAGCCAGTGAAAACCCCGAGGTTGAGTTCATTACCAGATATGTCGAGAATTTTGATGGGAACTATGTCATTTCATGGGAAGAGAAGGAAATACGTACTGATGGAGCTCATACAGACCCTGAGTTTTTGGATATCTTTTCATTTCCAATTGTCAATGGACCAAAGACAGAATTATTGTCCTCGCCAGATAAAGTAGTAATGGCACAATCTGTCAGCGAAGCCCTGTTTGGAGAAGCGGATCCCATAGGTAAGGTTGTAAAAATCAATGGGGCAGCAGGTGAACTGGTGGGTAGTTTTCAGGTGCAAGCTGTCGTCGATAGCAAATCTGCCAATTCTTCACTTCAGTTTGATTTTTTAATCCCATTTGTGACTCTGGAAAAGCAACACACATGGATCAACAAATGGGGAAGTAGTGCGATCAATACCTTTGTTACACTCAACAGTAATGCGTCAGCGCATCAGTTTTCTTCTAAAATCGTGGATTTTATTCATCAAAAGCAGGAGAGGAGAACGAATCGCTTGTTTCTTTACCCGTTTGAAGACTATTACCTCCATGCAGATTTTTCGGCAGGTAAGGAAGATCCTACAGGTAAGATTGTTTATATCAAGGCATTCATCATATTCGGGATATTCATTCTGATCATTGGCTGCATCAATTATGTGAATCTGGCTACCGCGGTTGCAAGTGACCGATCCAAGGAATTCGCACTGCGCAATATCCTTGGCGCGACCAAAAAGAACGTGATCATGTATATCCTTACAGAAGCATTGCTGCTTACGATAGGTGCACTATTCATTGCTTTGATCGTGGTATTACTATTCCTCGGTTACTTCAATACGCTGACAGGAAAAGACATATCTATTCAATGGTTTGATCCTAATTTCATCCTGTTGATTTTCGGTGGTGTGCTGTTAACTTCGATTTTATCAGCTAGTTATCCGGCAATTTTATTCACGAAACTCAATCCCTTACAAAGTCTTCCCGGTAACAATTTTGACGCAGGGAAGAAGAAAACCAGTTTTCGAAGTGGTCTGGTCATATTTCAGTTCTGCCTTGCTATTTTGTTGATGGTGATCAGCCAGATTGTGAGAATTCAAAATGAATATGTGATCAACAAGGACCTGGGATTCCAGTATAGAAACACAGTCGAGATTGTGCTTTCCGATCAAATTCGACAGAACTATGAGCCGTTCAGAACGGATATGATGCAATTGCCTTTTGTCAAAGGTGTCTGCAGGGCGGATTATGCTCCGTTCAATATTGATAATTCGAGTACTGATGCCTCTTGGGCCTGGAAAGATCCATACGAAAAATACAGTTTTAACCTGGTGCAAGTTGACCATGATTTTCTGGAGACCTTTGAGATCCCCATCCAGGGAGGTAGAGGTTTTTCACGGGACTATGGTTCGGATTCGTTGGCTTATGTGGTCAATGCTACAGCTGCCTCCATTATCATGGACGGTGAACCACTTTCCATGTTAAATAAGGCCATGACTTTTTGGCACGGCCGGGCGCCTGTAATTGGAGTTACTCAGGATTTTCACCACGAATCTTTATATAACCCCATTGACCCATTGATCCTCATGTTTGATCCTGAAGAGACAGCATATGCTTATGTCCGATTTACCCGGGAACCAGATAATGTGATGATTAATAGCCTCAACATTCTGCTGCGAAAGTACTCACCAGGTTATTCTGTAGACTTCTCTCTATTAGAGAATCGATATGAAAGTCTTTACAGTGGTGAGATGGTTGTAGAAAAGCTGAATAAAATTCTGGCGATCGTTGCTACGATTATATCCATACTCGGATTGTTTGGCCTTTCTCTATACAACACAAAGAAAAATGAGAAGTCGATAGCCGTACGGAAAGTGCTGGGAGCTGCTTCACACCAGATATTTTATGGTTTGATCAGAAAATACATGGTGATGATCATTGTTTCTTTCTTTATTGCTGCACCTGCTTCCTATCTGCTAAGCCGTCAATGGCTTCAACAATTTTACTTTCACGCGGAAATAGGACTGGGTTTATTCATCGCTATTCTGGTGATTATTCTCTCGGTGGCATTGGTAACTACTGCATACTACACCCTTCAGGCCATTAATAGAAATCCTGTCCATTCGCTTAAGGCGGATGATTAATGTCGAATTGTATTAACGACCATGAATCTTAGACTTACGATCGCCGACAATTTCATCAACCTGGGTAGGTTTATTTCGGAATCTCTCTCGGTAGCAGTACTGCGACCTGATGATTTGGTGAGCTTCAACGAACGTATCTACAATGATCAGAAAGTCGTTGATTCGTGGATTTCAGAAGATGTTGTGCTTCGTGGACTCTACGATTTCGAAGAGTATTTACTTAACACTGTCCCTTTCAGTAAAGGCGAAGTGCTTGTCTTAGGTGTTGGAGGAGGCAGAGAAGCCATAGCGTTGGCCAAACGTGGGTATCAGGTGACAGGTATAGACTTCATTCCTGAAATGGTAGAAGGAGCCAAAAAGAATGCTGAGAAATTTGGAGTTAGGTTAAAGGCGTTTACTGCTGATATAAGTGCTTTAAATTTCAAAAATTGTGAAGAGTATGATTTGGTATGGCTATCTACTAGCCTCTATTCATTGATACCCTCCAGAAAGAGACGAATTGCCATGTTAAGGAGTCTCAATGAGGCGATGAAGCCAGGTGGATATCTGGTCTGTCAGTATAAATATGAAGCGTCAAATTATCCACCTGGTCTATCGATATTTAGTAAATGGGTAGGACGTATAATATTAGGTAATATGAACTACCAGATTGGTGATGTGATCCATTCAGGTACCGAATATCAGCACTTCTTTCCTTCAATCGAATCTATCGAATCGGAATTTAGGGACGCAGGTTTTGAGACGAAAGACATTAAACTCTCAGACACTGTCCTAAAAGGACTGATCACGGTGTGTAAGCCTGAGTGAAGCGGGAAAGCAAATTTTTGGTCCAAAAAGCCTGGATACTCCGTGATTAATCTTAAGCACTAAATGAATTTCTATGTCATTAAATGAATTGACTAAACTCCCCTGGAGTCTGGAAGAGCTTGAACACATCGAGTCTTCTGGTGATATGGATAAGAAAACCTTTAACGAGAAGTACGGTTTCCCAGCCAAACCTGTAACTATTTCTGGAATTGATGCGGACTGGGTTCTCCCTGATAAGTGGAGTTTGCCCTTTCTGGAGACACATTTTGGACAATTCAAAGTGAAAGGTGAACGGGTCACTGAGACGGGATCTGAATATAAAGTTTTTGAACTTCAAGAATACTTTAGATACCTGGAGTCTGTAGAGGAGGAAGATCCTTATTATCTCAACAACATACATTTTCATGCTTATACCTCCATGAAAGATGATTATGAAGTGCCGGATTATTTCAATTGTTGGTATACTGAATTGCCTATTGAAAAAAGGAAATACAATTTTTCCTGGATTTATATCGGAGCAAAAAACACCAGAAGTGGGTTGCATCTGGATATTTGGGATACAAGTGCCTGGAATTATCTGATTACCGGAGTGAAGTTGTGGTTGTTTTTCGACCAATCCCAGTACCCTTACCTATATGAAGGTAAAGTAGATCCTTTTAAAGCCTCATTGGAGGATTATCCCGATCTGGCTAAAGCACGGCCTAAGTATTGTTTACAATACCCTGGTGATACTGTTTTTACTCCTTCGGGTTGGTGGCATACCATCCTTAACCTGGAGACGACTTTTTCGTTGACGGAAAACTTCATCAATGAAACTAATTATAAAAACGTGCTGGCCCATTTTGAAAAGAAAAAGTCAAAACAAGGTTTTGAGTCCATGAGCAAAATTGTCGAGGAGCACCTGACAATATAGCGGTAGGATCAATTCGAATTTTTTAAGGGATTAAATACGATATAAATATGAAAGTTTCTGAAAGAATTGTTTGTGGAAGGTCTGTTTTTGTAGTGGACGATGCTGTCGATAAGGACACTGTGGACGACTTTCACCAGATGATATCCGGTTTGCCTTATAGTCGGAGAGAGTTGGATGATGAGGATGATAAATACCCGATTTTCAGTGTCAACTTTCAAAGTGAAAAGTTTGAAACGCAGACTGAAGTTGGATTAATGGGAAGAAAACTGCTAGATGAGTTGAAGCCCCATCAGCATAAACTTTATAGAGCATACATCAATATGTGTCATTATGGAGACATGGAATACCCTCACCTTGATTGTGATGTGAAAGCAGATGATATCACTGTGCTCTATTACGCAAATACCGATTGGCATTATACCTGGGGAGGTGAAACTCACTTTTATGAGGATAATGAGGCAGTAACGAGCATCACACCAAGACCCGGTCGTTTTGTTCTTTTTGATGGAAATATTGAACATGTAGGTACTATACCCACAAGAATTTGTACTCAGTCTCGCTTCACTTTAGCGATGAAATACGCCAAAGCTTAGTCGAAATGGAATCCAATATTACCAGAAGACCTGACCAGTCAGGTTATCCTCTTTCACATCAACAAGTTCGCTTTACCGCTAACTATACTCCTGAGATGTTGAATAAGCATGTATTGCCATATTCAAGGGACTTCAATCATGCAATTGACCCGGGTTTACTGAATCAGGCTTATCAGCATCTCTTAGCTACGGAAAGATATTTCAGGATTACATTGAAATTCGAAAAAGGTCAAGGTGAGATTACCATCAAGGATAAGGCTAACGACGAAATTCAGTATGTGGACTTTAGCACACTAGGTAATCAGGCTGAATCTCAATCGGATATCTATTGTCAGGAAAATGAGTTGCCGATTCTTTTAGACCGTGCTCCGTTATGTAGGATGCATTTGATCAAGATAGCTTCAAACAGGTTTCGGATTTTTATTGTCTTTCATCATTTTGTCTCAGATACCGAATCATGCCATTTATTTCTGACAAAGTTGAGTGAAGTTTACAGATCATTGAAGCAGCAGAAAGAGCTTAATGATCACTCAGATTCAATTGATTATCTGGATTACATTCTTTGGCAAAAGTCGGTACCTCCTGAGGGGAGAGATGGAAAGCAAGCTGCCTATTGGAGGGAAAAGTTGTCCAAAAGTATCATCCCTGAATTGCTAATTGATTCAGAAGATGTATCTCATGTAGAGGACAGAAGGAGGAAATCCTTATTCGTGAGGCTAGATTCAGAACTTTCTTTCCAGATGGCAGACTATTGCAAAAAACAGGGTATCCTTCCTGTGACCTTTTTCCTGGGAGTTTATTTTTTGTCGCTTAGGGAGTGGACAGGGGCCGATGATATTCCGGTAATAACGGTGTATAAGGGACGACAGGAATCTCCTTTATTGAAGTCCGTACTGGGCTTATTTATCAACCTTGTGATTTTGAAACATCGATTTGATCAGGACCTGACATTCGTAAAATTCTTTCGGAAAGTGCAAAAAGAGTTGATGATGGTGCACAAAAACCAGGGCTATCCGCACTATCTGGTTGGTCGTAATTTGGCTGCACATACTGATTTTGCTTTTAACTTCTTGAATGAAAGAGGTTTTGATGATCTGGACAAACAACCAATGCCAAGAAAGGAATGGGAGTATGATAACAAACGTGGGGAGCTCTTTTTGTTCTCATTGATTGTTCACTTAAGTCATAATATTCGGCTAGAATTCCAGTATCCGCCTTTCAAGTTTGAAAAAGATACAATTACTCATATGATCCGAGGGGTGGAAGAAACTATAAGGATGGTATGCACACAGGATTGTGATCAAGAAAAAGAGCCAATGCGGGAAGTTGCTGTCTAAATGTTTATGAAAAAAGGACGGTAGCTACTACATAATTTTCTGAATGACTGAAAGATATATCCAGGGCTGAAAATCCTCGGGTATCGAATGCCTCTTGCGCTTTTTTATGAAGTTTTAGAGCAGGGAATCCTTCAGGAGCTTCTTTGACGACTTCAATGTGTTTCCATTGAATGCCGTCGTTCCAACCTGTTTTTAAAGCTTTCATAGTGGCTTCTTTCGTCGCATACCTGGCAGCAAGATGTGGAAGTGGTGAGGGTTTGTCCAAACAATAAGATCGTTCCTGATCGGTGAAAACTTTGTTAAGGAACTTATCGCCATGTTCATTCCACAGGCGCTCAATGGTGGCTATTTCTTCGATATCTACTCCGATGGAAAGGGTCATATAACTAGATCACTAAAATGTTCTGCTGGTCTTTTTGAAATGATTTTTAATCTCTCATAAAAGTGAAGTTGATAATTCTAAAAACCTAAAAATCTTCTTATAACATGTGGTACAATAGTAATGAAGTCGAAGTTTCCGATGCCTGGAATCAGATTGATGAAAAGAGTTCAGGTTATCAAAAAATCCATGTAGAAAAAGATCTTTTAAGCATGGAAGATATTGTCTCGATCAAGTCTGCTTTGGTTCGGGTATTGAGGAAGATTGAGAAACTACAAGCGTACAGTGATGGATTTAGGCTTTGGGTTTCGGAAGAAAGAAAGGACTTCAACTACATCCGAAAACTGATGAGCAAATCTTGTTCGAACCTGGATGCAGGGCTGGAAGGATGGGCAGAGCGAGGTTTTGGCGATGATCCATTTTGCCTGATCTTGAATTATGCAGAACGATTTGATAACTATTTCGCATCATTCTTTTCCAACATATTAAAACCCGTAATCGATAAATATGGCTTGCCGGTAAACGGACTGCATACTACGACATTCATTGGAAACTATGGTTACACGCCTATTGGCATCCATATGGATACAGCCAATGCTTATGTGTTCAGTTTTCACCTTGGACCGAATTATAAGGTAATGCATACCTGGGATACGAAAGTTTATGAAAGCATGGATCCCAAGGTCAATGAAACTCAGGTAAATCGGTTTTTGCCCTTTTCAAAGAAGCATGTATTAGGACCAGGAGACATGTATTTCATGCCCTGGGGTGTTTATCACCTTGGTGAAACACAACAATTATCTATCAGTGTAACAGTTTGGTTTGACAACCACCCTTCCAAGAAGGTCACGCTATCATTAATGGACGATTACCTTGAAAATGTACTTGCAGACAATCATGTGGTTCCGGAAGATCAGGTTAAAGAACACAACATAAAAGATAAGTTTAATCAGATGCTGAAAAGCTTACAATTAAACGACCATAAGTCTTCTATTGAAGACCTTCTTTGGTGTGCATTTGAGCAGCGAGTGAAGAAAAATTTTAGCAACGGAGGTTGGAGTCGAAAGCCTGTTTCTTTAAGCAATGAGAAAGAGAAGTCAGAGATTTTCCTTAGCAAAAAGACAAGAATACAATTGATTAGGCCCTTTTACCTGACTTACACTGTGTCAGGAAGTACAATGGTTCTATATGCCCGAAGCTTCGAGATCAATATGATTTATTCGGAGCAGCTACTGGATCTGATTCATAGACTGAATACATACGAGGTATTGAGTGGAGCTGACATCCAGGAGATTCTTATTGATTTACCTGGGAAAGTAGTGAATTATTTCCTGAGTGTACTCAATAACGCAAGAACAATCGAGCTGATCCAATAACCTTAAAAATCAACCATGAAGGACCAAATTATCCTAACCTTTTTAAGGTATTTAAAACCCTACACCTGGAAACTAGTCTTGACGTTGGGGTTGATATCTTTGGCCAGTTTCGGGACATTGGCCTCACCTTACATCCTAAAGGTAATTATCGACGATTTATTTCCGGCGGGAGATTACGAGGGCCTGTTGAATATTCTGGGGGTGCTTATCATCGTCAATGTCTTACGCATCCTTATCGAAATCATTTCTGATTACCTGCGCGATTGGATTGGTGGAAGAGTCATTTTGGATATCAGGAAAGACCTGTTTTCACATGTCTTACGACTCCCAATGAGCTTTTTTAATACAACTCAGAAAGGTGATATCATACAAAGGTTAGGCCACGAGGTAGATATCATAGAACGCGCTTTGACCAGCAGTGCCATACGATTTGTATATAATATCCTGACAATTATTGGATTAGGTGTGGCTCTTTCTATGCTGAATTTCAAGCTCTTTCTTTTATCGATTACTGTTATTCCCATTATTTATCTGACCATACGATTCTTTCAGATTCGTATACAAAAGGCAGCAGAGGTGCTACGGGAGAAGGAGGGGAGCTTTATCGCTTTCATGTTAGAGAGGCTCGAGAACATAGAGCTTGTTAAAGGTTTGAACCGGCAGAGTTACGAAGTGAATAATCTTACCAAACGCAGTTATACGATTATCGGTTTTAGTTTGAAAGAAACATTGCTGGCCTCTGGTAATGCAGGGATCATCACTTTCCTAATATCTCTGGCCCCAATCATTGTTTTTAGTTGGGGAGGCAAAGGAGTGATGACCGGAGCAATGAGCGTAGGAGCTTTGGTAGCATTTCTGCAATATCTGAACCGCCTGTTTTCTCCTTTCAGGGATTTAATGAGGCTCTATGTAGAATTGATACAGGCCAAATCCTACATGAAGCGGGTTTTTAGCTATTTCAGCTTGCCTACAGTTGAACCTGTCAACGCTATGAGCGGTCCTCTCGATTTGAAGGAGCACATCTTATTCAACAAAGTCAACTTCTCCTATAATGGAGAATCCTTGATCAGGGATTTCGATTTTCGATTCGAAAAAGGTAAAAATTATGTCCTGGTAGGTAAAAGTGGTGCGGGGAAAAGTACTTTAATGAAACTACTGGGTAGGTACTATACGCCTACGAGAGGATCGATCTATCTGGATGAAGCGGATCTTGAAAGCATGGATTCTTTTCAAATAAGATCTACACTTTATTATACCGGACAAAATCATCAGTTTTTCAACCATTCGATTGTAGAAAATATCAAATACGGAAACCTTAATTCCAGTGAGAAGCAAGCGAAGGAAGCTTCAAAATTGGTTGGAATTGATGGAGATATCATGAAACTGCCCCATGGCTATTATACCCCCATGGGGGACCAGGGAGTACGCTTGTCAGGAGGTCAGAAACAGTTGATAGCCATTGCGCGATCCTTATTAACTGATAGGCAAGTGCTGATTTTTGATGAAGCTACTGCGGCTCTTGATTCTCTGAAAGAAGAGAAATTATGGAAGGCCATCCTGAATAACTATCAGGAGAAGACAATTTTGGCGATAAGTCATCGCCTGAGTACGATCTTGAAGTTCGATACGATACTATGCCTACACGATGGGAAAGTAGTAGAGTGTGGAAGTCATGATCACCTTATTTCAAACAAGAATTATTACTATGAGTTGATGAAAGATCAACTCGTTTACGCTTAAATTTTTTAAATATCGTCAAATGAAAGACTTACAGAAAAGCGAGGAATTTCCGATAAAGAAAGATTCCCATACTGGTTCCTTATCGGTGGATGCATATCAGGGAAAAGATTTTCTTGGCATGTTAAGAGGATTGTTTGGGCTTGGTCAAGAAGAGACCAAAGAGGTCACAAAGGATCAGAGTGAGGAAGAACTTTTATCTCAAGATATTTCAAAAACGGTTGATCAATCCGGAAGTTTGACTGGGGACGGTATCGTTTCTAAGTCCAGAAAAGACCCAATGAATCACTTTGGGCGATATAGTGCTTCTGGTGATAAGTATTCAGATGGTGATTTTGATTTTTTATGGTAAACAAACTTTGAACCCATTGGGCCAACTTGATAACAACGCTCAGGTCATTAATAATTTCTATTGAAGTGAAACTTGAAGATGATTTGCGATGAGCGTTGTTGTAGGCCCTGAATTTCTCGGTATTGCCGTTCTTAGATCCCCAGAGGATAAAGTTGTAACCGATGTTGTCACCTAAGGAAAATGCCATTTTAGCCGTTCTTAGAGCGAAAGACCTGGGTACATCCCTGATCGCTGAGCTAAGGCTCAATGCCACAAAAGCCGATAAAGCATGTTTAGAACGGAGTTTTCGTATATTCATGACAAAGTGGGAAATATTAAGGAGCAGCTACATATGGAAGAAAGACGGTTACCACAGAAAGATCAGATCTGCTGAACAATTTCCTTTAGAGCACGTCCTTTTATCAAACAGTGAATCCATTGATGGTTTTGTAGAACAGGCCAAGCGAGAGATTGATCTTATGAATGGTGTGGTGAAGGGTTATCTGCTGTCTTCAGGAGATCAGGATTATCTCATGATCCTCATGCATCACCTGGTTTACGATACGCCTTCGCTTGACATAATACGACAGGAGATAAACACCATCTATAAATCACTCAATAAAGAAGAAGATACGCAACAGGATGTGATAAGTCTTGAAACGCGTTATTATCCGTATTTTGAGCAATGGCACCGTAAAAACATACGATCTGTTCAGTATTGGAAACAACGTCTGGAAAATGAAAATTGGAAAGTTTCCTTTAATCAGGATACGCCGGACAAATCTGAGACAGATCGAGGATATGCGTGCAGTACATTTATTCCAATCGATGTGGAAAACGCCAGAAAAGAGATGCAAGCTTATTCACTGCATTTAGCTGTTATTGCAGCTATGTTGGCGACCACCTCTGAATGCTCGGCCAATGAGCAATGTCTGGTTCGGTCGGTATTTAACTTGAGACATCTTACGAAAGAGGATTTGATTGGCCCACTGTTCAGTGAGGTATATATGCTGATCCCTATACGGCAAGATAGAGCGTTTAAAGATTGGATAAAGTTACTGCGACAGGAATATTTTAAAGCGTCTCGCAGGATCATATACGATGAGACTGAACTAGATGCTGAGGAGATTGTGAGTCGTTCGGTTTGGATTTCGCACAACCGCCTGGATGAGTCCTTTGAAGGTAAGTGCAATACTGAGGTGTCAGAGGACTGGACACGTTCGCCAATTATCATTTACGCCTACGAATATAATAACGGGCTATTGTTGCACTATTGCGCCAGTCAACGTCAAATGACTAAAAAGACACTACTTGCGTTTCAACAAAAGTGTAATGAACTGCTCTTCGAGCAACTAAGTTCGATCAAGGCATTAGAACTGATTGGATAGAAATAGAATTGCGTTTTAATGCAAGCGAATTCAACAAACTAAAGGCTACCGCTAAGAAAATTTTGACCCGAATACACTTGATGATGCTAGTCATGGATGTATGCTGCGATTCACATAACACCCGCAAGATTTCACTTCACGATTAGGTAGATCTAGTTTTTAAGCAGTGTGTAGCAAGTGCATTCACCTCCCTGGTTGATGTAATTATTGACGTTGATTCCAATCACAATTATTGTATTGATGTCCTGTCATATGAGGTTTTCCAAATAGTAAGAAATACGATTTTTTTAATTACCAAAAAAGATTAAAGCATGAGACAAAAAACAATTATAGTTTCTAACCGTTTGCCTGTGACGATTGAGCAGCACAAAAATGAATTTGAGGTACAGGCAAGTAACGGGGGGCTCATCAGCGCACTGGGATCCATCTACCCGGGAGAAGATAGCATTTGGATCGGCTGGAACGGAATAGTTGCCGATGAAGACAATAAAGAACAGTTAAATGAAATTGCAGCTGATCTTTCTGAGCAAAACTTGGTACCCGTATCACTTACAGAAGATCAGGTGGAGGGCTTTTATAATGGTTTTACCAATTCCGTGATCTGGCCTGTTTTCCATGATCAGTTATCCAGGGTATCAGCACGTGATAGTTACTGGGACACATATCTGGAAGTAAATGCGATCTTTTCTGATATAGTCGCGGAATATGCGTCCCCTGAAGATGTGATATGGATCCATGATATACAGTTGATGCTTGTTCCAGGTATGTTGAGAAGCCGAGGGTTGATGAATAAAATTGGGTTTTTCAGCCACATTCCTTTTCCTAAAGTAGAAACTGCGATACGAATGCCTGGCATTACCGCTTTGCTTGATTCCCTACAAAGTGCAGATCTAGTTGGCTTCTATTTAGATGAGTATATCCGAAATTTTAAGGACACAATAGCCTACTTTAATCCCCTCTATGATGCTACTGCAGATGAAAACAGCTCTAATGAATTTAGCGTTAAGGCTTTTCCAATGGGCATTGACTTTGATAAATACTTCGAATTATCCAGGACAGATGTTGTTAGACGTAAAGCCAGCCAGTTGCGAGGAGAATTTGATGTCGAAAAAGTGATCGGTTGCGTTTGCAGATTGGACTATACGAAGGGTATTCCCAATTTACTATTAGCTTATGAGGCATTGCTGTCGCGGCACCAAAATTTAAGGACCAAAGTGAAATTGGTGCTTTTATTGGTCCCTTCTCGCGAAGATGTAGTGGCGTATCAGGACATCCGAAAAGAAATATTTGCAAAAGTAGAACAAGTCAATGCTGATTTCGGTAGTTCAGGGTGGGAGCCAGTGAAGCTCTGGTATAAATCAGTAAATGATCAGGTACTTTCCAGTATATACAGATCCTGTGATGTAATGGTTATCCCTTCTCTGAGTGATGGCATGAATGTCGTGTGCAAAGAGTACGTGGCCAGTAGGAAAGAAAAAGGTGTTTTGGTATTGAGTAGATGGGCGGGAGCAAGTCAGGAGCTGAATATCGGAGCTTTGATCATTGATCCCTTTAATATAACCGAATTAGGGGATGCGATTTGGCGTGGATTGAAGATGACAGTGAACGAACAGAATCGACGGATGGGAATGATGCGAAGAAGACTTATTTCCAATAATGTGAATACATGGAGACGGAATTTTCTAACGGCTCTTGAAGAAAGAAAGGAATTGAAGTCAGTTAAGTGAGGTATAAAATATTCGAAACATGAGTGTTAGTTTAATCATACCTACCTACAATCGAGATGCTCTTTTGCGAACTACACTTCAAAGTGTAGTCGAACAAAACCTAAGTGATTTAACCTTGGAAGTGATTGTAGCCGATGATGGTTCCAGTGATCGTACGAAAGAAGTGATTGCCGAATATAAAGAAAGACTGGAGCTGAATTACCTGTTTCAGGAGAATAGGGGATTTCGTGTAGCCTCTGCGAGGAATATGGCGATAAAGGAGGCAAAAAATGAATTATGTGTTTTTATCGATGCAGGGATGGTCATTGCCCCTGATTTTGTGAAAAGTCATTACCAGGCGCATCAGGGATCACCCGAGGCCATAACGACGATAGGTTATATGTATGGGACAGAGCCGGATGATCTATATTTTCGAGAACAATTGAAAGCGCAGTTTTTCGATCTGGTCAAAGGGACCGCTAAAGAGACATTTGAACTCTTTAGAACGTCAGGACAGTTCTATGATGCTCGGGAACAGGATTATCAGTCCTGCCAGGATGAATTAAATGGTTTGCCAGCCCCCTGGGTACTCTATTGGACTTGTAATGTGGCTGCCAGAAGAGAGTTGTTGCTGGAGTTGGGCGGATTTGATACAAATTATGATGGTTGCTGGGGCATGGAGGATGTGGACCTGGGCTATCATATGTATTCCAAAGGGGTAGGATTTAAGCTGGTTCGGGGTGCCGAGGGTTTACATATTCCTCATAAGAAAAACCCGAAAGAGAGAGAAGTCCAGGAGATGAGAAATAAGCAATACTTCTATGAAAAATTTCCTGCATATGAAACGGAGCTATTACTCCATTGTGGTACACACGAATTAAACGATAAACTGGTGACAAATACGTCAACAGTTCCGATTTAGTGCAGGTTGACGATTTAGCGAAAATCCAAAACGCTGTTGCATAAGTGTAAACTGTTTTGAAATAGAAAAACATCTCAATATTAATTTAGGTAGTAGTCACGCCCCAACAAGACCCTCTGATTTTCGGAGGGTTTTTTTGTTAGTGGGAATTGGATTATTTATTAATTTATAATGATGGGATTTTCAGTCATTTGGTATTTTGAATGGTCTTAAAGAAATTTTATCTTCAATGTGAAGATGAAGTTCCGGTGTAATATGGATACGCACAAATTTCATAGTCATAGAAGCGCTGTGGGGAGATGGATTAATTGAAAACTATAAGGCAAAACAATAGGATATAAGAAGTAGTCGTTTTCCCATTATCTCACCAATTTAGATATTGACGAAATACTGATTCATTGGCTCTAATAGCGTTTTTTGACTGGTCGTCCTTATTCTTTTCTGCTCATTTTAGTTTGAAAAACTCAAATAGATCAAGTCTTTTGTTAGAAGGCAACTTCCACTTCCACTATTGCTTCACAGAAGAATTGATTGCTACGGGATTTCGCCCGATCCAATTTCTTGTCCTCAAAAATTCCAAATAAAAAAGCCTCAGAGAAATCTGTGATGAGATGGTCATCCGGATATTGAAAGGAGTTGTTGTCTAAGACCATGTTCATCTTCATTTGAAGGCTTCAGAATGAGTTGAATTAATGCGTCAAATCAAAGGGAGAAAAATTTAGGAGACTTATGGAAGAAGTTTTTAAGAAATCATCAACTACATTAAGAAACATCATTGATTTAAGTAAACCAATATCTTAGTTTCATGGGATGTTTTTACATTTCAAAAGACATATATTTTCTCTATCATTGTTCGTCTTATCTGATTATTTCTAAAAATTTATGCCAATACAGCTTAATGAGAATTTATTCTCCATTTTAAAGAGCACTTATTTCAAAATATTGTATTTCTTTTACCTTAAAGAGTTATAAGAAAGAGTTAAAATAATTCAATATCAAGACAGTTTTAACTATCCAAAATTTCATAGAGTCAAGCTTTAATTATTATATAACTAAATCAATTAATATCTATATCAAATGACTAAAAAGAAGGTTATTATCATGGGGGCGGGTCCAGGAGGAGTACAACTGGCTTATTTCCTGGAAAAAATGAAGGTGGACTATCTGGTGTTAGAAAGAAACGATAAAGCCGGATCTTTTTTTTCGAAATTTCCCATACAAAGAAGATTGATTTCAATTAACAAAGTTTACACAGGGTCAGATGACCCGGAGGTAAACATGAGATTTGATTGGAATTCACTATTGTCAGATAAAGGCGATGTTAAATTCAAAGATTATTCGAAAGAATATTTCCCAGACCCGGACCATCTAGTCAATTATTTGAATGACTATGTCAAAACACATGACCTGAACGTGAATTATAACAGTTGCATCAATGAAATTAAGAAGACTGATGAAACATTTGAGATCGTAACCCAGGATGCTATTTACCAGTCGGAGTATCTGGTGGTTGCAACTGGCTTGAGTAAGCCCAATATCCCTGAAATAGAGAACATTGATATTAGCAAAAACTATGAAGATATAGACAATCCCGAGATCTATGCCAACAGGCGAGTGCTTATCATCGGGAAAGGAAATTCTGCCCTGGAGACTGCTGAAAGTCTAACTCCTTATGCCTCACTAATTCATTGCCTTAGCCCAAGTCCAATAAAAATGGCCTGGCAATCACATTATGTTGGAAACCTCAGGGCAATAAATAATAACTTTCTTGACACCTACCAACTCAAGTCTCAAAATGGGATCATTAACGGTCAGATTAAAAAAATTGAAAAGCAAGGTTCCAAAATATTAGTTGAAATTGGATATGCGAATGCAAATGGTGAAGTAGAAACCATAGAATATGATGACATCATCACCTGCGCAGGTTTTAGGTTTGATAATTCTATTTTTCATTTTGATTCTCGACCAGAGATGACCATCAATAATAAGTTCCCCTTGCAGACTTCTTCATGGGAATCTAAGAACGTTGATAATTTGTTTTTTGCCGGTACGTTGACACACATGCGGGATTATAAAAAATCCACATCCGGATTCATCCACGGTTTTCGATACAACAGTAAATGCCTTTCTCAAATTCTCATAAATAAACTCAATAATAGCTTTTCGTGGGAAACAGATGGAAGTGAGACATTGGATAGCACAGCACTTTCCAGAAAGATCATTATCAATGTGAATAGGGCCGCAAGTATTTGGCAACAATTTGGGTTTATTTCACATGTTGTGTGTCTGAATATAGAGACAAATTCATTTGAATATTTTTATGACGTGCCAGTTGACTACCTCCATGACAATACCAATTTGTTTGCTACTCATTTCATGGTAATCACGCTTGAATATGGCAATGAAGTCTTTGAAAATGCTGACAATATTTTTGCAGTGCAACGAGTTCATAAAGATGACGTTGACAATGCGGATAAAAGTGCCTTCTTGCATCCGGTTATTCGCGAATACAGGGATGGAGCATTATTATCGTCACATCACATTATAGAAGATTTTGAGAGTAACTGGAGTGAGGAAGCTGTGCATTTCAATCCTCTTCAAAAACATATTAATGCTCGACTAGAAGAGGCTGGCAAAATGATTGAAATGTTATAAAAAGCCCCAATGATATAAGTAGGTTCCAGTTATTGCATTAGAAAATAATATAGCAAAAAGAAGCGCTCTATTATTCAGGTTTTTGAATCTAATGGCATAGTAAATAAAGGTAGCTGCGAGTATTCCAATGAATGCATAATTCAAGATGCTGATAAATGCAAAATCATTTGGAATACCGAACGCTACAATGTTGAAGTTAATATTCAAAGTCTGTATAATGGCATAGACCAAAATCAGCACGATTACCAGGGCGATCGAGGAACAAAACAGTATCAAAGATTCTGCGACCTTTTGTTGTCGACGTGTTTGCTGTTTATTGAATTTCGAGAAAACTTGAAAAACGATATAGCTGATAAAAATAACTAACGAGATGATGAGTGGTGCAAAGAAGAGTATATCAAAATTCTGAATACTCTTTGCCATACCAATCGCTCCTGAGGTAATAAATATGCCCGTGGCAAACTTTGCCGGATCGAAAGGAGCAAACTCATCGACATTTGGTTGGGTTGATGGGTTTGCTAAAAACGCTTTGAGGACTGAATTGCCTTCATTTGTAAAGCTTGGTGTATGACCATACGCTCCGGCTTTTACCAAATACGAATTAGGAAGAAGGTTATTTAATCCTTTACCATTTGAAGGAGGGGTAATTGGATCAAAAAATCCATTATAAATAAGGACTGGGGAGGGCATGTTCAATAAATCCGGTGATTCAGGCAAACGCAATGTGTCTCTTTCATTATTCCAAACAGAGCAGATTTCAAAATCGGACTTATAGAAAGACAATTGATACGGTTGATTGCCTGAGCTGTTTGAGTTTTGCTCGTAATCACTGAACGAGTTGGCCGGTATGGCTTCATTACAGGTAAAGCAGTAATACACTCCGTAATCTAAGTTAAGGTTTTGCGAAAACGACTCGATTAGTGCTGCCAAAGCTGATTCGTTGCGATTGCTGAATTGATAGATCAGGAGTGGGATGATTTCTATCAGTTCTTTCCGATACAGACTTTGTTGCACGGCCAGCTTGAAGTCATTTGTATTGAAAGTAAAACTCCCTGTTGCTACGATGCTATTGTCTACAGAAAGGGTTATTGGGTTCGCTTCAAGGCTTTCTATGGTTTCTAAATAAACAGATGCTAACTCCGGATAATCCTGGTTACAATCCGGGTTGTTTTTACAATTTTCAAAAACCTTTTGCAGACTACTGCGATAATTGGCGGTATTCGTAGTGTAATACTGCTTGATGTCTAAAATAGGAGAGTCTAGAATTAAGGATTTTATATCGTTTTGAAAATAATTAGCATAAACCTGTGCGATATAGGTTCCATAAGAAATGCCCATTACATTCCAGCTTTCATAACCCAGGTAATTTTTTAGGGCATTGAGGTCATTGGAGACACTTATACTGTTGAAAGCTGCAATATCAACCCCTTGTTCTGTCAGGTCGGATTGGCAGTCCAATGTCGCTTCTACTCTCAATGATGTCGCTTGCTTTACGTCAATATTTTTCGCAAAAATTTCAAAAAACGCTTTACCGAGATCAGGACAAAGCCTTGGTTTTGAAAATCCTGTACCCCTGATATCTACTAAAATGATATCGTGCTTCTCCCTAATCGGATGATTGAGCCAATACCACCCACCTTCAATAATGCTTGACCCTGGTCCTCCTGCAAGAACAACCAGTGGATTTGCCTCACTAGATTGACTTTTCAGTCTGACAACTGCTAGTTTAATTGGCTCAGAATCAGGCATCTCCCAATTTTCAGGAACATTGAAATATCCCCATTCCATGTCTTTGAGGAGGGTGGAATCTATATTCGGATAAAATGGATCTGTCTTTTCAAATTGCAATATGTCCTGTTGAGCAAATACACTATAGCCCAAAAAAGAAAGCATGAACAAGATGATAATCCTGCTGATAGCAAATTTATGCTTTACTCGTTTGACGAAATTATTAATCAAATACAACGTTTTAATATTTTTTAACATCCTCTTCTATTTTGTTGGGTAAGGCTAATTGGTTTATATGTTGATTTGTACTTAAGTAAGCGTCACATGATTAGGAGAAAGTTATGGTATCTTCCATGGCCCTAAAGTTGTAGAAAAAAACAGCGCATATCTTGCCAGACTGCACAAATATTTGTCATTCACGTTTAGCCAATTGAGTTTCAGGTAAAATTAAATTATTAGATAACAACTGATAATTCTTGTCAGGTACGTAAGCCTGGTAAGTGCCGTTCAAAGATTCGGATTAAAAATCAAAGTCAATAGTAAGTTCTTCAGAAATACTTCCGTTCTCTTCAACTATTTCGGCAATTAATTGATCACCGTCTCCTTCAATAAGTTTTACGATTTGTTCAAATGTAGATTGAATGGATTGGACGGAATCTTTAGCATATAATTTAATGTCATATGAAATGGTCACTTTTAGTGAGCTTTCCAATTCATCAAAATTGACCACTAATGGAAATTTGCTGTGATTCAGCTGAATGTCCAGTGGATGAAAAGTTGTGTTATTCATGTGAAGCGATTCCAGGAAATTTGTTTCTCGATCTTGATAAGTGACAAGCAGATCAATCATCTTATTCTTGTTGATCGTTGTTGGTAGATCCGGATGTTTGGCGATTAGCAAAACATTTTCTTGAATGTCCTCAAATAGTTCCATCAGGGATTGATCATCCTTGATTCCAACTCTTAAAATGATCGTTTTAACCAACATGCCGATAAGGTTAGTGGTCTGAGAATAAGCTCGTCCTGAGTTAATGATACCTAAGCAGAAATCGCGATGCTGTGATTTTGCTTTGATGCACATGACAAGTACGGATATAAGCAACGTATGAGTTGTGATCTTATACGTAGCTACAAGACTCTTCATGTGGATGTAATCGTCACCCTGGATAGTAAAGGATAATACTTCTCCTGTGCTTGCTTGTGTAATTGAGTCCTGATTACGCTGAATGCTAGGTTTGAACTCGTATCCTTCAAGATATTTTTTCCAGAAAGTAGACACATCCTGGTTCCTCAGATGATTTAACATCCATTGTGAATAATCCTTAAATTGGATTTCGTTAGATTTTCCAGGAAGCGAAGGCATATCCGAGTCGGCATCATATAGATGCATAAAATCCTTTGTCAGGAGTTCCAGTGACCAGCCGTCTAAAATGGTGTGATGCGAGCAGAAAGCAATAACCGGTTGTCCGCCCTTCACATGAATTATCATAAACTTGATCAATAAGTCATGCTCCAGATCGAATTCAGTATTGACAAAATTATTCAGCTCCCTTTGTACCTCACTTTGTTCCAGAGTAACTGACGAATACTCCGGGGAAACCACTTCTTCATCGGCGAAATGCATAAATGTGGTCCCATTTCTTTCCAAAAAATTCGTTCTTAATATTTCATGCCTTTTTACCAGGGAGTCGAAAGTCTTCGCAATTCTGTTCATGGAAAGTGCTCCATCTACATAAAATGCTGCAGCTAAATTATATGCAATAGACATGTCTGAGCTTTGAGAGGCCAGCCATATTTCATATTGTGCAGGAGTAAGCGGATAATAAGTGAAGTCATCTGCTATTGGTATTTGAGATGTGCTGTTTGATGACAGATTTTCCTCAATTCTTTTGACTATTTGCGCTATCGTAGGATATTTAAATACCTCGCCCAATTCAAGCGAAACAGACAGGTTCTTATTGATCAGATGAATGAGCTTCACTGCATTAAGTGAGTGGCCACCCAATTGAAAGAAATTGACATCAAGGCTCATGGAATGATCTGTTCCTAGCACTTCTTTCCAATACTGTTGAATAGTCAAATCTAACGGAGTAGTTGGGGCAAGATAGGTTGCTTCTTTAGGGGCATTAACCAGGGGAATTTTTGAAAGGCTTACTCGATCAATTTTGTTATTGTGCGTTTGAGGAAATGCTTCAACTTGTTTGATCACGGATGGGACCATGTAATCGGGTAATTCCCTTTGTAATGATCGTTTGATATCAACAGGGTCACAGGTATCATTGCTTATGACATATGCTACAAGGACAGTTTCCGAGTTGCCATCTTTTGATGCTACCACTATCGCTTGAGAAATTTCAGAGATAGCAACTAGTTTGGTTTCAATTTCGGCAGATTCAATCCGATAGCCTCGAATCTTAATTTGTCCATCCTGGCGGCCCAGGAATTCTACCGAACCATCTATTCTCCATCTGGCGATATCCCCCGTATCGTAAAGCGTACTCCCTTTCTTAAATGGATTGGAAATGAACTTACTTTTTGTAAGTCTTTCGTTATTGAAATAACCATCGGAAATCCCGTCCCCACCGATATATAAATTACCCCAGGTAGTAACAGGAGCTTGAGTTTGATAACTATCTAAGATGTAAAACTGTGTGTTTGCGATGGGTTTACCAATGATCAACGATTGGTCAGCGAATGAGACGCGGTGCACACTAGACCAAATCGTGGTTTCGGTAGGCCCATACATGTTCCATAGCTTGCTGCAGATAGGAATCAATACATGGGCTAGTTCCTTACTGAGTCGGTCGCCGCCACATAAGATGGTGAGGCCAGAATCTCCTTTCCATCCGGCATTGATCAAAAATTGAAAAAAGCTAGGTGTCCCTTGAATGACAGAAGGCTTGACTGCTTCCAGCGTGCCAATCAGCTTTTTGGGATCATTGAGCTCGCTTTTGGAGGCTATATAGACAGTGCCACCAGCAATTAATGGCAGGAAGAATTCTAAAATGGAAATGTCAAAAGAGTAGGTGCTGACTGCAAAAAGAACATCGGTCTGATCAAAACCAGGTCTTTCTTTCATGCTCAACAAGAGGTTCACTAAAGCGCCATGTGAGATTTTGACTCCCTTAGGCCTTCCCGTTGAGCCAGAAGTGTATATGATATAAGCAATATCAGACCGTTCTATCTTGAAAATAACTTCTTCTGAATGTTGTTGGCTTTGTCGCAATAACCGTTTAACGGGCATCTGGGACACTCCAGGAGCGTCTAATTTCGCGCTTTCGGTAACGATAAGGTAGTCGAGTAGGCTTTCCTCCAGGACCGCCCTGACCCGCAATTCCGGCATGTTTGTATCAATAGGGATGTAACTCATCCCTGCTTTGAAGATGCCCAGAATAATGGCAAGTGTGGCCGAATCTCTTTCTAATAGAAGACCAACATAGGGTTGATTGATGTTACCGTTGGACTTCTCAATAGTCAGGAAATTTGCGATTTGATTTGAAATCCTTTCAAGCTCTAAAAATGCTAGTGATCTCTCAGAATCCCGAACGGCGCTGTTAGCAGGTAGGTCTTTTGCATTTCCTTTGATCAGATCAAGAAGTGTAATGCGGTCTGGAAATTTCTGGTCTGTTTTATTCGATTCATCAAAGATTTTCTGTTCTTCTTTTGTGATGTAGATCACATCTTTTGCAGGTCGGCCAGGGGCTTCAATGACACCATGAAGTATTTTTTCAAAATGTCCTGCAAGAAAATGGATATCATCGGGTGTGAAAAATGATGTGTTGTAATCAAAATCGATTCTAACATCTTTCTCGTCATCAAATTCACGAATATAGATGGCCAGTGCTACTCTTTCTGATCCGTGAGATAAAGGCATAACGGTTGTACGGGTCTCAGTGAATTGACTGGCGTAATTATGTTTTTCGTAAGACAAAGTGATATTAAATAGTCTTTGTCTATCTTCCAGACAATTCAATTCTTGAAGGAGTCTCCCGAGCGGAAATCGTTGATACCTATAATCGATTCTTAACTGGTCCTTTATTCTTACGGCTAATTCGGGGATACTCTCTTCGAAATCAAGCTTCATTCGGAGCGGGGTGATCCCCATGAACAATCCAACAGTTTTTTTGAATATTGCTTTGTTTCGATTCAGAGTAGGTAAGCCGATTGAAATATCTTCTTTGCCATACCTTCTGCCTAGATAGGTAAACAATACTGATAGCATCAGATGAAAAGAGGAGATGCGCCATTCCTTGGCTAGTTCTCCAATGCGATTAAATTGATTTCTCTCCACATAGAGTTCTTTTCTTGTACTAGCCGCATGCGTTTCGGTCGCATTGGTTTTCTCTAGTAAGCTTTCAGGAAGGGGATCAAATCTTTTTACCCAATAGTCCTTATCTGATCTGTAATTGTTTGAATCTTCATAAGACTTGTCATCAGCGATGAAATCCTTGTAACTAAAAGGGTATTTGCTGACGACCCGTTTATGTTCAAGCAACTCATTATAGTTACTTACAAGTCGCTGAAACATCAATGAAGTTCCCCAGCCATCAGTAATGATGTGATTGTAGACCGAAAAAAGATAATGCAACTGTTTGCCTATCTTAATAAGTATAAACTTGTGCAACAGTTTGCCCGATAAAATATCCATTGGCAAGCTAAACTCCGATTGCATGAATTGGTGAGCAGATTGTTCAGGATCCTCGAATGTTGAAAAGTCAAGCAATTTTAGCTCACTCATGTGATCGATGAGGATGCCACTTTGTATTCGATGATTTTTGCGATTGAATACCATTCTAAAAGCATCGTTTTGATCGAGCATCTCTACATAGGCGCTCTGTAAAGTGCTGGTATTCAGGACTCCTTTTATCTCAATTTTTGCTCCTATGTTGTGAGTAGGTTCACCAGGGTAGAGGATTTGTTCATAAAATATATCCTGCTGTGGCAAGGTGAGAGTTAGCTCCATTATTATTTAGTTATTCGTGAAATAAAACGATAAGTTATTTTTAGATCGTTGTAAACCTAACAAGAATCACAAAGGATTTGTAGATTTGATTAGTTTTAGAGCTAATTCAATTATATATGTGCGAATTATCGAAGCACATTAAATACAATTACAATCCAAATGACTATAGATAAGGTTGAAAATTTAAGTGAGACGGACTTTATTGATTCATACCTGGCATCAAATAAACCAGTAATTGTTTTAGATGGGATGAGGGATTGGGACTTAACCAGATTCACTCCAGATTCCTTGAAAAAAGAGTTAGGAAGTTTTGAAACACAAGTTTACAATAACCTGTTTGACCTTCAGGATGTCACGTCTTTAAATGATTACCTAACAAATAACTTTTCACGTCCTGATAAAGAATGCACTGAATACATTAGATGGTATACTAAGCTTAAAAATGCGGACTTTTGTTGGTCTGATACTGCTTTTGAGCAACTTAGGGATGCTTGGACCCATCCCACTTTTTTGCCTAAATCATCACTTGTTGTCCCTTTCGGTGATACTAATACTGAGAAAGATATAACGACCTCACGGTATCCTTACAAGGGTCTTTTTATTTCTGCAAAAGGAGCAAGAACGAGGCTTCATCGAGATCCATTTGGAAGCAATGCCATTCTCTGTCAGCTTTTTGGCGAAAAAGAGGTCATTTTATATGATCCTTCTCAAGCAGAGTATTTGATGTCAGGGCAGGATTTTGTAGATGTTAAAAAACCTGATCATTCCAGGTTCCCAAACTTCAAAAATGCATCCCCTAATTATCACCTGACTTTGAAACCAGGAGAGATCATTCTTTTTCCATCGGGCTGGTTTCATGATGTTACCTGTTTAACAGATAGCATCTCAATTACCTGGAATTTTCTATACCACACGGAGAAAGAAAGACTTATCGATTTTGTAAAAGAAAATCCCGCCGATGACCAGCTGGAAATCTTGTTTTTCTTCTTTTCGGATATGCTAGGTAAACATATCACGGTCAACGATTTACTTAAATTTCTCGAAAATTCAGAAATGGTCGAAGAGCAGCGAATTTCAATCTAAGCTTTATATAAAACGTTCTTTTTTTAATACTCACAAACACGATTAAACCAACATATGGGAAATCAAACAGCTTCCGTATTGGGCGATGACATTAAACTGCAGTTTGGAACTCAGCCCGGTTCCATGCCCGTTACGATATCACCAACTCAAAAAATTGATTTTATACAATGGGCCAAGTCCCATAAAGAGGATATCTCGGATATTTTGGCAAAACATGGGGCTATTCTTTTCACGGGCATGACTATTGGGGGTTCAAAAGAATTTAATGAAGTCTTTTCTGAGATTATTGGAGAACCACTCTCATATGTCAATCGAACCTCGCCACGAGATCAAGTCTATGAGAAGGTCTATACGTCTACGACTTATCCAAGCGATCAGCCGATCAATCTGCATACCGAAAATTCCTATTCGAAGACCTTTAATCGGATCATTGCATTTTTCTGTAATACACCAGCAGATAAAGGTGGAGAAACACCAATAGCAGATGAGAGAGAAGTTATGAAGCTTTTATCACCTGAAGAGCTTCAAACCTTTCGAGAAAAGGGAATAATGTACGAACGAAACATCATAGAGGGGGTCGGACTTGATTGGCAAACTACTTATCAAACAAGCGATAAAAATGTCCTTCATGACATTTTAGAGAAAAACGATATTTCCTATCAATGGGTTGATGACTATCATCTCAGGTTAAATTGGGTTTTACCTGCCTTTCAAATACATCCTGTCACGAAACAAGAGGTCTGGTTTAATCATATGTATTTCTATCATAAATCTCAGTATGATCCGGATGTTGTGGATTACTTTGGGGAACAAAGCCTGCCTTTTACTTCGTATTACGGAGATGGAACTGATATCGAAGAAGAAGTAGTCGCTAAGATTAAGGATTACTATACGAGAAAATCAGTTTTATATAAATGGAAAAAGGATGACATGCTCTTACTGGACAACATGCTTTTTTCACATGGAAGACAACCTTATGAAGGTGAGAGATCCATATTAGCAGCGATGGGTATATCCCAGGACTTTGTCAACTAAAACAGCCTAACTAAAATGCCCAATTACAACGGCCTTGAAGTGGCCATTATAGGTATGTCCGGCCAGTTTCCCGAGTCAAGGGATTTGCAAGAATTCTGGACAAATCTTTGTACATCTAAAGAATTGATCAAGTCTTTCAGTGAAGACGAACTGTTAGCTTTAGGCATGTCAATTGAAGACATTAATCAGCCTGGTTTTATTGGTTCACAAGGTAGTTTCGATCATCCCGAAAATTTCGACTATCAGTTTTTTGGTTATACCAGGCATGAGGCTGATCTAATGGATCCGCAAATCCGATTGCTTCATGAACACACATGGAAGGCGATTGAAGACTCAGGGGAGAAGATTTCATCGGATTCAAAAACCGGACTGTATTTGGCAGCTTCTGATAACTTGAATTGGCGCACTTATGCGGAACTATCGCCCAACTCGAATGTCGACCCTTTCTTTCTGAGCGAAATATCAAATAAGAACTTTGCCAGCACACTGATCGCTTATAAGTTGAATCTTAAAGGCCCATGTTACTATTTAGATACCGCATGTTCAAGCTCACTTGTTGCGACGCATCTGGCATGCCGAGCCCTTTTGATGAAAGAGTGCGATATCGCTGTTTCAGGAGGTGTGAGTATCTCTTCTACCGTCAGCAAAGGTTATAGCTACGTGCCAGGTGCCAAAGACTCGAGCGATGGACATTGCCGCTCATTTGACAAGGATTCCTCCGGAACTGTAAGTGGAGAAGGAGTAGGTGTGGTGGTACTCAAGCGACTACAAGAAGCGATTGAAGATGGGGATCATATTTATGCAGTAATTAAGTCCACAGCGGTCAACAATGACGGGAATCGTAAAGTAGGTTATACTGCCCCAAGTATTTTAGGGCAGTATGAATGCATCAAAAATGCCCAGCAAATAGGTAAAGTACCCTATGATACGATTAGTTATGTGGAAGCACACGGTACGGGAACCAAGCTGGGCGATCCCGTTGAGGTGGCCGCACTGAATAAAGCATTTAACCACGATACGTCACATTCATGCACGCTAGGTTCGGTTAAATCTAACCTTGGACATTTGGACGCAGCAGCCGGCGTTGCAGGGTTTATTAAAGTTGCTTTGATGCTGAAGAACAAAACAATCCCTCCAACGCTGCATTTTAACGAAGCCAATCCTGATATTGAGTTTGAGTCGGGTCCTTTCAAGGTAACTTCCGAGCTCAAAAATTGGAGCGAAAACAAGACCCCTTTGCGTGCTGGGGTCAGCTCTTTTGGAATTGGGGGGACGAATTCACATCTGATTTTGGAAGAAGCACCTATCCAAAAGTCCATAGCTTCGTCCAGGAGTCATTACACCTTGACTGTGTCGGGAAACTCCGTTGCTGCACTGAATCAAAATATTGAGAACCTTTCAGTCTGGTTAGGTCAACACTCAGATACTGAATTGGCAGATATCTCTCACACGCTAACATCGAGGAGAAAGTCTTTTCCTTATCGGAAAAGTGTGGTTTGTCAAAGTATAGGAGAGGCGGTGGAGAAGTTAGAGGCCCTTAAAAAAGAGCCCCCATCAACTCCTCTAACAAAAAATAAGCAGAATCATATTGTTTTTATGTTTCCAGGGCAAGGTTCACAACATAGAAATATGTGTGTGCAGCTCTACGAGCAGGAAGCGTATTTTCGTAAAGAAGTGGATCAGTGTTTTGATCACCTCAAGAGCCTGACAAAAAAAGATTTAAGATCTGTCGTTTTTTCTGATACAGAAACGCCAATCAATGAGCTGGAATATGCCATTCCCTTGAACTTTATTTTCGAGTATGCTCTTGCCAAATTGCTCATCAATTGGGGCATCAAGCCTAAGAGTATGATTGGGCATAGTGTAGGTGAATATGTTGCGGCATGCATAGGTGGAGTATTCAAATTTAAGGATGCGTTGTGGCTTGTTTTAAAGCGAGCTGAATTGATGCAATCCATGCCAACTGGGGCCATGCTGAGTATCTCTATATCTGAAAAAAACCTTACTCCTTATCTTTCCAATACGGACAAATTGTCATTGGCTGCTGTAAATAGTACCCAATCATGTGTTGTTTCAGGCCCTGTTGAAGTGATCGATCAGTTTCGGACAAAAATGGAAGAAAATGGCTTTTCAACGAAGCTTATTAAAACTTCACATGCAGCCCATTCTTTTATGATGGATGGTGTCTTAACTGATTTTGAAAACGCATTTGACCAGATCGAGATATCTGCTCAGCAGATTCCGATTATTTCAAACCTGACAGGCAAATCAGCGCTGGATGTTGAAATATCACAGCCAGGTTACTGGACCAGTCATTTGCGCCAAACAGTGCGTTTTTGCGATGGTATTGACACCTTATTGAACCAAAAAAATGCCCTATTCCTGGAAGTTGGGCCGGGTAAAACATTGAGCTCATTTGTCGGTGGAAATAGCAACAAAACAAACAACCAACCCATCATTAACTTTCTGGGCCACCCAAAGGACACAGCAAGCGATTTGGAACATGTCCTGAGTGGTGTTTCAAAACTATGGACGCTTGGCCTTGAGCCTGATTGGGATAAAATTTCAGAAAGTGAAAAACGAGCGGTTATACCGCTACCTACTTACGCTTTTGATCAGTTGAAATGCGTTTCTAATGTAGATGTTAGAAACATTTTATATAGAAGGCTTGGCTCAGGTACTGAGCGAATCAAGATGGATGACTGGTTTTATCGTCCCACATGGAAACTTGTCCCCAAACCACATGGACAAGAAGATTTACTGAATTGTTCTCTGGTTTTTCTAGACAAAGAGGATATTGGGGTTTTGATTGTAGAACAATTAAAAAATGAGGGTAAACAGGTCATTGTGGTTAAGGAAGGTGATGAGTTTATTCAGCATGATGATTCATTAAGTTTTATTTTAAACCCGAACAACGAAAAGGACTTTACCCGTCTGTTTGATTCGATATTAACAAGGAAATTAAGTCCACAAAGGATCATTTATTGTTGGGGATTATTATCGAAAGAACCTCAGGAGGAGCCTCTTCCTTTTACTGTTAATCAAACGTGTATTCCAGGGTTACTCAATTTTATAAAGACCTTGCCAGCAGAGATGACCTCAATAAGTGAGGTCACGGCAATCGTCAATGAACTACACGATATAGAAAGTACGAATCCTCAAATATCCGGTCCTGCAAAGTCGCTTATTGTGCCTATGTTAAAAGTTATAGGACAGGAGTTTCCAGGTATCAAAACTGGGTTAGTGGATATATCTACTAACCAACCTGAAGAGGATGACAGACTATATGCGGAGGTCATTCATGCAGAACCAGGTAAGGTGATTGCTCTTCGGAATGGGCTAAGGTTCAAACAGATATTTGATCCTATAAAAGTTCATCAGGAAGAAGTCACTGCTTTCAGACACGAAGGTGTTTATCTCATCACTGGAGGTCTGGGTGATTTTGGCTATAGAGTAGCTCAATTTCTTGGAGAAACTTATCATGCAAAACTTATTCTGTTAGGTAAATCCAAGCTTCCCGATAGAAGCCTTTGGGAAGGCATGATAGAAGATGGCAGCACTTCGGATTCTTTCAAAGAGAAATTAGTAAAAATGATGGCTCTTGAAAAATTGGAAAACCAGCCTGTCTATTTCGCATGTGATATTTCCTCCCAGACGGAGTTTAACGATATCTTAAAAGAAAGTGAGAAGATTTTCGGGAAACCCAATGGAGTCATTCATGCAGCAGGTATTGTAGGAGGGTCGACTTTTAAACCGCTTAGGGATTTGAGTGAAGATGATTTCAATCGTCAGTTTGCTCCAAAAATTTCAGGTCTGATTTCTTTGAAAGAATCTCTCAAAGATTACGATTTGGACTTTTGTATCCTGACCTCATCAATATCCTCTATTTTGGGAGGTTTAGGGTTTGCGGCATATGCTGCTGCAAACACGTTTCTGGATTATTTCGTCGCGTCGAATAGATCACAAGGAAAACTTCGTTCTTGGATCTCGGTCAACTTCGATAGTTTAGAGCGTGAGAGTTTACACAAGAAAGAAATTTCCGGTTTGCTCCAAAAGCTGATTTCCTTGAAAGATAATCCACAAGTTGTGGTTTCCTACACCAACCTGGGATTACAAATGGATAAGTGGGTAGATAAGGCCACGGATGATGAAGATGACCTTTCGCTCGATGCGGGGTTTGAAGACCAGACAATGAGCTACCTGGATCATCTTACAGATGAAGAAAAATCTGTATTGGCGATCTGGCGTAGTTTCTTTGGCCGTAAAGACATCACGCTGGATACTGATTTTTTTGAGATTGGTGGAGATTCTTTAAAAGCCGTTCATATTGCCAACAAAATATCTAAGCTGATAAACGTCAACGTCGGCCCTACAGATATTTTGGTCAATCCATCCGTAAGTAAATTGACAACTTTAATTGAGTCGCGGCAAAACAGCGAAAATGCCGATGATAAAGTAGATGATACTTATGAATTGATTATCTAGAGCGGGAACAACTACAAGAAATTTCAAATTAATGAACGAACTGTTTGCAAGGATAAAAGTGCGAAATATGGAAGATGGGGTTTTTGATCAAACGCTCATTCCGAATGCCCTAAATGACCCTGGTTTTTTAATTAATCTCGGCCGTCTTAGATCAGCACGGTACTAAAACTCCAACAATATATAATGGAAACGTTGGTCAGTTCTTCTAACCAGTTTTATGATTTATCCCACCGGGAGAGGTGCAAATTACTATTGTATAACCTTCATGTAAACTCGGAGCTAGACCTAAGAAGAGAGTCTTCTTGTTTGAATCTTTTGGCGGTCATTAATCTGGGACAAATCAATGTTTCAGCATTTGCTCAGGCCTTTGGTCAAATGGTAGCGGGACATGATAATTTAAGAGCCCATTTTATAAAGGTGGGTAGTTCATTTAAAAAAGTCATATTGCCTACAGATAAGGTTCCTTCGCTGAATGTAGTTCATTTAGAAGCGTCCAACGTCTTAATACAAGAACACCTTAGAAAAGATGAGGATTGGGAATTTGAACTGATTGATTCGCCTTTGTGGATGGCAAACCTATATGTAAAGGAAAACTCCGAAGCCATATTTTCATTTTCTGTCAATCATATCATTACCGATCAGTGGTCGATGAATGTGCTCAATCATGATCTATGGAGTTTGTACGAAGCTATATTGTCAGGTGCCGATGTATCAGTTGAATCAGGATTACCTGGTGCTCAAATTGGCAATTGGGAAAAGGAGCAATTGGCAATTCATGGAGAATCACTTAAAGACTATTGGAAAAGAGAACTATCAGGCACATTACCAACGTTTTATCTTCAGCAATTTTATGACCCAGCGTATCATCATCCCTTGATTCAATCCTATAAGGAGGAGTTGGCCTATGAGTGCGATTCAAATGGTCTCAGCTTGAATGTCAGGGACTTTAACAGCTTAGTAGGCAACATTCATCGCATTACATGTTATGAAGGTCCTGTGTATCGGACCGTGTATGAACAAAGTATTTTAGACTCTCTTAATGAAGTAGCGGCAAAACTCGGGACTACCTTCTCCAACTTGTTGATCGTCGGTTATAAGCTTACACTGTTTGACCTGACACATAAGCCAGATATAGTGGTTGGTGGTGTCTGGGACTTAAGAGATTCGGAATTCATGAATACGGTTGGATGGCTGGCCTATAATTTTTTATTGAGATCAGTCATTGATGAAGAAATGATATTAAGTGACTTTATCGAAAATGTTGAGCACAAAACCTTTGAAGTCCTGGATCATAAATTGTTTCGATTAGACAGAATACTTGAGCTTTGTGATGTTTCTCTGGAAGCACTTGGGACCACATTCATCAATATTTTTCATGAAACTGAGGAGCAAACCATTACCGACTTTTCCTCTGCATACGAAGAGGAAAATTCACCATGTTTTTATGATATAGATTGTATGATTACCAGATGTACGAATGGAATAGAGGTGAAATTCAGATACAAGCAAGGACTATTTGATAGGTCTTTCATTGAAATGTTGTCAAAGCGATATAGAAGAATTTTGAATAAAATGATGGACTATCATTATATGCCGATTAATGAAATTCTTACCAGAGGATGACTGAACTTCAAGTATTCTTTTTCCATTTTGCGGGGGGTAGTCATTATTCCTATGGTTTTCTTAAGGATCATCTTCCTGCACAACACCATTATCATTTTCTTGAACTGCCCGGCAGGGGAAGGAGGTTTGACGAGGAGCTGATCACTGACAAAAACAAAGCGGTTTTGGACCTCCTGGAACAACTACAGGTCATCAGAAATAAGGATATCCCGTATGTCATATTCGGACATAGCATGGGTGCTCTTATGGGATTGTGGCTGACTTTCAAAATGAAGGAGATGGGAGACCCTCCAGGCTATTTGATCGTCTCGGGAACAGCAGGGCCAGGAATTGAAGAAGAGAGAGATGAGAAAATCCACTTGATGGATTCCGCAACTTTTAAAGCCAAATTGGAGAGCATGGGCGGTATTCCCGAAGAGATTTTGGAGGAAGAGGAATTGTTTTCATTTTTTGACCCGATCATCAGAGCGGATTTTGAAGTAGTAGACCCTGATAATTTTACTGAAGGAGGCATTAAAATCGACTGTCCCATTTATGCCCTTATGGGTGATGAAGAAGAACATCACGACAAAATCAAGAATTGGCAACGCTACACTAAGCAGCAGTTAAATAAAAAGATATTTTCGGGCAATCATTTTTTTATACACGAACATCCGGAACAGGTCGTGGAAGTATTGATGACGTGTTCTAAGGAAGTTACTGAGGCACAACCAAAAACCCACTAAAGACAGTATGCTCAAAATAAATAAACTACATATCGTATATGTCATATTGTATGCCATCCCACATACATTATTGCATTTTGGTATAATCTACATCATCAACAATGTGTTGGTAGGAAATGAGGCCTTTCTCAAGACCTACATGGGCTTTGTATTTATTTCATTCATCGTCTATGCTTATTTATTAAACGTCATTTTTCAAAAAAAGCTCAACCAGTATACTTTCAAAATCCTCTATGATAGTGAGAAAAAGTTGTTCAAGCAGTTGTTGAATGCTCCCATAAAAGCATTGGATAAGTTTGGAAGTGAGCGTTTTTACACGGTAATGACGGACCTTAGGGCTTTTTCTGGTTTGCCATATGTGATTAAAGAGACTGTCTGTTCCTTAATGCTCCTCATACTGGGATTGGGCTACATGTTTACCATTTCGGTTGTATCCGCGTCCATCGTATTCTCACTGATCGTCATCATGACAGGTGTGTACTTTTTCATCATTAACCTCATGTCTTCTCAAATGAACAAACTACGGGAGTATGATGAGACCTACCACGAATACATCAAAGATTTGGTCGACGGATTTAAGGAATTTAAGTTGAGTCTGGTGAGAAGAACAAATGTTGTCTCCAAATACTTAAACCCCAATCGCGATAAATCTGAACAACTCGACTATAAATTGAACTACGTATTCCTTTCGTTGAGTATGATCAGTGAGTACGGATTACACTTCGTCATTGCAGTGATTTTGTTCATTTTACCAGCTTTTGATCTGATCTCGCAAAACGAGATGCTGATCTATGTGATCATTCTATTGTTTATAACAGGGCCGATCAACAACCTAATAAATCTACAACAGACCTATACGCGATTTCTGGTAGCCATCAATCGGGTAAAACAATTTCTTGAGGACTTTAAAGCAGTAGAAAGTAAAGAAGAAAAAGAAGAGCAGATAGACAAAAGTTTCGAGTTGCTTCAAATGGAAAATATCACCTTTCGGCACAAAAGCGAAAATGGTGAGTTTGTCCTCGGACCAATAGACTTCCAACTGAGAAAGGGTGAAATTGTGTTTATTTCTGGAGGAAATGGGTCAGGTAAAAGTACCTTCATCAATTTGCTATCAGGCCTTTACACACCGGAAAATGGTGCAATTAGGTTAAATGACAAGGTTCTTAATAGTACTAAAGATGGTCTGCATGGACTCATTGCGGCCATTTATACGGATAATCATCTTTTTTCTAATAACTATGAAGATTTTCCCCTTAAAGGAAACACCAGATTCAGTGAGTTAATCCAACTCATGAGATTAGAAAAAATAATTGGCACGGATCATGAGTATTTTACTCGAAAAAATCTATCAAAAGGCCAGAGTAAAAGATTAGCCCTGATTTTTTCGTTACTTGAAGATAAACCGATCCTTATATTAGACGAATGGGCGGCAGAACAAGATCCTGAGTTCAGGAAATACTTTTACAGAGAACTATTGCCACAATTCAGAGCAATGGGGAAAACCGTATTAGCGGTAACACATGACGACACTTATTTCGACGCAGCTGATAGAATGATCAAGTTTGAGTACGGTCGGATTGTGAATTGACCATAAATGAATATTTCTATGGAATCAGGCGATGAGTTTTGACCAGGAATAGATTTGATTTTTACAAAGACGAATTAATGAACCTATCCGGTTTCATTGATCCAATCTTAGAGATTTGTCCAATTCGAGTATGGTACATGCCTAATTCAACTAAGTACATACCTAATTCAACTGTAATGAATTGATTACTTTTGATTTCAATATTCCTGAAATAACAATACGAAACATTGAGTCTCAACAAGAACCAGATTTTTTCAGCTATTCCAAATATAGATTCAGCCAGAGAATTGCCAGTTCTGAACGCACTGACCGTCTCTGAAAAGGAGTTTAAACGAGAATTCGTTGATAGAAGCCAGGCATGCCTGATCAAAGGTGCGGTCTCTCACTGGGATGCAGTTTCCAAATGGACAAACCAGGACTTTTGGTTACATGAGATCAGTGATTTTAAAGTAGGGACTTTTACAAATCACAATTACAATGATCAGGAATGGATGAAAGAGAAGGTAGAAATCATGGGATTTCACTCAGCGATTCAGCGGCTATTTAGTGGCGAAAATAAAATATTCAGCATCCCAACAGTTGAACTAACAAAAATAGAAGGCCTTGCTAAGGCAGTTGATTCACTTGGGACATTTGAGTTCCTTTCTGATCCAACAGGGCCCAGAGCTTATCCCAAGTTGAGGGCATTTATGTATAAAGGAGCTGCAACAGGTTGGCACTTTCATGATTTTGATGAAACATTGATGTGCCAGGTAGCCGGCACAAAACAAGTAGCGTTGTTGTCTCCAGATATTGAAAACGCCCGGGAAATCGTTGAATTCTTTAATAAAGACAAGTATGTACATGGCGAAAAGTTGGATGCTTCATTCAATTTGTCTCCTTTGGTGGCTACGGTGGAGCAAGGCGATGCACTTTATATCCCACCTTATTGGTATCATGGTGTGGTACCCGAAGACAATTCAATTGGTTTTACGCTGGCCTACTGTTGGGGTAGCCCACTTCACAGGCTAGGAGACTTTTCTAACTTCTTTGTTAGGTATGCTTATAAAAATATTCTTTACCCAATAACGCCTTTTTCGATTCTCTCACCAATTATTGGATTAATAGCAGCTGCCAGT
This sequence comes from Cytophagales bacterium, assembly GCA_033344775.1. Lineage (NCBI taxonomy): Bacteria > Pseudomonadati > Bacteroidota > Cytophagia > Cytophagales > Cytophagales bacterium. The sequence continues at coordinate 332,949 of JAWPMT010000002.1, forward strand.
TTTGGTTTTAATAAACGATTTAGACAATTATAAAGGCTTAGACAAATCAATGAAATACTGAATTATAATTCGGTAAATCAACTTCCCAAAAATTATTGATTATGATTAAACATTACCTCCTAATTACCCTGCGCCATCTTTTGCGTGATCGAATGATGTCCTTCATAAATATTTCAGGTCTTGTCATAGGGTTTAGTATTGGTATCTTAATATTTCAGTACGTTAATTATGAGTTGAGTTTTGATGAATTCCATGCCAATGGAAATGAAACATTCCGACTGACTCGATCAGAATTGCGAAATGATGAAATACTCTCATCCGGACCCTTTACTCCCTTCAGTCTTGGTGTGTCAAGCCTTGAAACCATACCAGAGGTTGTGGGATACAGTAGGATTCACCCTGAAGAAAGCGGTATTGTAAGTATTAAAGAAGAAAGTCGATCATTTGAAGAAAGTGACATACTTTTCGTTGATAAAAATTTCCTTCAACTATTTAGTTATCAATTGCTTAAAGGGGATGCGGAAAGCTGCCTTCAGGGGCAGAGCAACATTGTTATTTCTCAAGAAGCAGCTAAGAAGTATTTTGGGAATGAGGATCCAATGGGCAAAAGATTAACCGTAAGTGGAAATTGGGTTAGAAGTGATTTTATAATAACGGGGGTATTAGGGAACCTACCCTCTAATACACACTTAAAGTTTGATTTTCTGATCCCTATGGATATGCTGTTGGCTCACGATCAGTATAAAAACAGTGATGGATGGGGATGGACCAACTTTGTTACCTATTTGAATGTAGATGATGCCAGCAGTGCTTCAGTGGTTACTCAAAAGCTTAATCGACTAGTAGACAATCAAATAGGTGAAGAATTAGCAAAGGCCAACGTCTCATGGGAGATGACGTTGCAATCTTTGACTGACATACACCTTAAGTCTGATTTTCCTGAAGATTTGGCGGCAAACAATGGAGACATTTTGAATGTGAGAATTCTCACCATAATAGGCATTTTTATTCTGGTGATTGCATGGGCCAACTATATCAACTTATCAATTGGAAGAGCAATAAGAAGGGCACGTGAAGTCGGGGTAAGAAAATCGTTTGGCGCGTATAAAGAACAAATCGTTGTTCAGTTCATGGCGGAATCAATTTTATTAAATGTGTTGTCCGCAATGTTAGCTATTGGTGTTTCTTATTTATTGCTTCCAGCTTTGAATACGATTGTAGGAGTGGAGCTTAATCTTACGCTTTTTAGTCAACCGGCGTTCTGGTTGTATGCGATCATTATTTTGCTGCTAGGATCTTTCCTTTCCGGGTTTTATCCTGCATTCGTCATAGCTTCCTTTCATGTGATCAATGCGCTGAAGTCAGAAAAACTACAACGCATGGGGGGCTTTGCCTTGCGAAAAGGCCTGATCATATTTCAGTTTTGTATCTCCTTATTGTTGATATCAGGCACCTATTTTGTTTATCAGCAGATACGCTACATGAAAAACAAAGACCTGGGTATCGAAATGGAAAAGATACTGGTAGCAAAGGGGCCAAGAAACAGTGACTTTTCAGCGTCGAAGCTACGTGTTTTGAAAGATGAATTAAAGGAGCATAATACTTTTGAGAGTGTAACTTGTTCAGGGCATGTACCAAGTACCGGATTCAACTGGAGAGGCGGGGTGAGAAAATTGGGCAAAGCCCAGGATCAACAATCGGATGTCACGGTGATTTTTGTTGATAATGAATTTAATTCAACCTATGACTTTGACTTTATGTCCGGTAGTCCATTCGCTGCCACTATGTCTTCGCATAAAGATGGTGTCATCATCAATGAGGAAGCTGTAAACATGTTGGAATTGGGATCACCGGAAAAAGCACTTGAAGAAAAATTGATCATCAGTGCAATTAACGATACAGTGAAGATTATCGGTGTGATAGAAAACTTTCACTGGAGTTCCCTAAAACAGCCTAATTCACCTTATCTGTTTGCGATTAATCCTTATATATGTTCTTATGTATCTTCAAGGGTAACCAAGGGGGGAATTCAAGAATCCGTTGACCACCTTGAAGAAACCTATCTTTCTCTTTTTCCAGGCGAACCTTTTGATTACTTCTTTCTAAATAAAGAATTTGAAAAGCAGTATAAATCTGAAGTGCAATTTGGAGACTTGTTAACATCTTTTTCATTGCTATCAGTCATTATTACTTGTTTGGGGTTATTTGCATTGGTCACTTTTTCTACGGCTCAGCGCCGCAAGGAAATCAGTGTGAGAAAAGTCCATGGCGCCAGTCTTTCAGGGTTGATGTTTCTGTTAGTCAGGGAATATGTGATACTGTTGATCATAGCAAGTGCGATCTCTCTTCCTGTCGTTTTTTATTTTGGCCAATCATGGATGGAAAATTTTGCCTTTCGCAAAGGGTTTGATCTAGGTGTTTTTGTGTTTCCTGTCCTCACCCTTGCCGCAATATCGTTTGTGACAATTTTGAGGCAAATACTCTCATTGGCAAGGATAAATCCTACAGAAGCTTTGAGAAACGATTGATGGCTATCCCTAAAATGAAGATTAAAAGCTAATCTGTACCCCAAATATTGAAGACTGAATGATAACCTGATAAAAAGGAATCTGGATTTCATTTATAAACATTTATTTCGCAGTGTCCTAAATGAGTCAACTACCAAACCAAACTAAAAACAAACAATCAATGGAGGATCAGCAGCGTCTGGCTCATCAGAAATCTTATCAGCAAAACAGCATAGAAAAGGTAAGTTTCAGTAGCAGTGATTTACCCTATTTTCAGAAGGTAACAAAAGGCAATGCAGCTGCTGAATTCACCATTTTGATCACCCTGTATAGTGCCTTGTCTCAAAGGTACTTTAGGCAAGAAGAGCCAATATTTTCCCAAAACTTGATAGACAAGGAGTTGGGAGTGCATCTTTCTTTAGGATCAATTGAGGGGGTCACATTGAAGCAATACTTGCAAATGGTAACGCAAGAGGTGCAGGATGCCTACAATAACCTTTCAAATAGTGCTAGCTCCAACGAGGAATCTTTAGATAATACGGAATTACTTGCTTTTTCCTTTAATCATGATAGTGCCGGGATTGATGCAAATCGTCTACACCTTCAAACCACTATTGACGGGCGTGAATTACGCTGTTCATTGTATTACGAAAATGCTCATTTGGAGGGTGAAGTGGCCAGCCATTTTCTAAGGAATTATGAAAAATGGCTAGTGAACCTCGAAGAATATCTGGCACTGGAAATAGCAAATATTCCAATCTTAACAGATGAAGAACTTACCGAACAACTTAAAGCATTAGAATACTTTAAAACGGATTATCCTAAAGATAAAACCATCGTAAGTCTGTTCCTTGAGCAGGTCATTGCTACCCCTAACAACGTCGCATTAAAATACGGCGACAAGGAATATACTTATTTAGAACTTGATGAGCGATCCTCTCAGTTGGCACATTACCTAATTGAACGCTACAGCGTTTTGCCTGAAGAATTAGTTGGGATCAATCTTGACCGAAGTGAATGGCAGATCATTTCTATTCTGGCGGTATTGAAGTCAGGTGGATGCTATGTGCCCATCGACCCTGAATATCCGGAGGAAAGAATTGAATACATCCTGTCTGACAGTCAATGTAAATTGTGCATTGACAAGCTAGAAATAGAGAGTTTTTGGAAAACCCATCGCCAATATGCCACCACAACTCCGGATGTTAAACTGAATCCATCCAATCTCGCCTACATTATTTACACCTCCGGAACCACAGGTAAACCCAAAGGGACCATGGTGGAGCATGTAAATGTTGTAAGGTTATTCAAGAACGCCAATCCATCATTTGATTTTAACGATCAGGATACATGGACACTGTTTCATTCTTTCTGCTTTGACTTTTCTGTTTGGGAAATTTTTGGAGCCTTGCTTTTTGGAGGCAAGCTGATTGTAGTGCCTTCACATATCACCAAAGATCCGGATAAATTTCTGGAGTTGATCATCGAAGAGCAAGTCACAGTGCTCAATCAAACGCCAACTGCGTTTTACAATTTGATGGATCATTCGAGCCGTGTCGATAAGGTTCCTTTACGCTACATCATATTTGGAGGTGAGAAACTTAATCCCAAAAGGTTGAAGGAATGGGCAGGGGGATATCCGAATATTAAGTTTGTGAATATGTATGGTATTACAGAAACTACCGTACATGTAACATATCATGAAGTTTCTCTTGAAGAGATGGATAGTCCTTCAAGTAATATCGGAGAACCAATCCCAACGACAACTTGCTATATTCTTGATGAATTCCAGCAACTGGTGCCCACGGGCGTCATCGGTGAAATCTATGTAGGAGGAGCTGGTGTAACACGAGGTTACCTGAACAGAAGTGAGTTGACCAATGAAAGGTTCTTGGTGGATACATTTGATCCCAACGGACGTTTGTATCGAACCGGAGACCTTGCAAAATGGAAGAGCGACTTTTCCATGGAGTATCTGGGAAGGGCTGATGACCAGATCAAAATTAGAGGATACCGTGTTGAGCTCGAAGAAATAGCAAATGCCTTGTTAGAATTACCCGCGGAAATCAATCAGGCAGTGATTGATTTTAGGCTGGTTCGAGGAGAAAAAATGCTGGTAGCCTATTTTGTTGGGCAAGAGATAGCAAGCGTAGAATTACAAACCTTGCTCGAAGGTAAGCTGCCACATTATATGGTTCCTAAATATTACATCAGGGTCCCTGCGGTGCCACTCACTAAAAATGGGAAGGTGGATAAGAAAGCACTTCCCGATGTAGACACTCAAGATGTAAATCAAGTACCCTATGTAAGCCCTCGAAATCACACGGAGGAAGCCCTGGTAGAAATTTGGCAGGAAGTACTCACACTTGATAAAGTGGGAGTGAATGATGATTTCTTTGATTTAGGAGGTCATAGTTTACTGGTTGGTCAGGTTACTAACAGAATATATCAGACATTAGGAAAAAGCATCTCAGTAAAGGAGTTTTTTGAAAAGCCTAAAATATCGGAAATAAGTGTTAGCCTCAATACGGTTGATTATGCTCCGATACCTAGCGCCCTGGAAGCTGATTACTACCCGTTGACAGATACCCAGAGAAGAATCTGGGTGCTTAGTCAAATTGAGGGTGGTAATGCTGCTTACAATATATCAAGCTCGTTGTTGTTAACGGGTGATTTGGAGGTGGATAAGCTAGAGATTTCATTTAAACAACTCATTGATCGTTACGAAATCTTAAGGACTTTTTTCAAGATAAATCCAGGTGGCGATGTTGGGCAATTCGTTGTTTCTGCTTCAGAGTTGACTTTTCAGATTGAATATCAGGATTTTAAAAGTAAGAGTAGCGATCAAGTTGATACATATCTTCAATCTTATCTCATAGCTCCATTCGACCTTGAGCAAGCACCACTGCTAAAAGCCAGTATTGTCAAAATTGGTGATGGAAAACACTTGTTTTCCATTGTCATGCACCACATTGTCAGTGATGGATGGTCCGTAGAGTTACTCACTTCCGAAGTAATACAGATATATAATAATCTAGTCCAGGGCAAGGAATACCGGTTAGATGAATTGCATATTCAGTATAAGGATTATGCTACGTGGCTATTGGCCGAATTGCGCGACAAACGAATAGCAGTCTCCGAAAAATATTGGCTCAAGGAATTCGAAGGAAAAATCACGCACCTCAAACTCCCTACATTCAAAGAGCGACCAAAAACATTTTCCTATCAGGGAGGTCGATATGTCAAAATTTATTCACCTGAGTTTCTTTTAACACTCAATCAGTTTGCTAGGAAAAGTGATGCCACACTGTTTATGACATTGATGGCAGGATTGAATGCCTTGTTATATCGTTATACTGGTCAACAAGATATTATCATAGGTACGCCGATTGCGGGTCGAGACCATCCTGATTTGGAGGGTCAATTAGGGTTATTCCTGAACACGCTCGCGATCAGGACCATCATACCAGATAATGGTCATTTTGAAGGGCTACTTGTACAACAAAAGAAAAAGTTTTTGGCAGCCTACGAAAATCAGGGCTATCCATTTGACATGTTAGTGGATAAACTTGATTTGGAGCGAGACCCCAGTCGTTCAGTACTATTTGATGTCATGATGGTCTTTCAAAGTCAAAGTAAGGTCAATAGTATCGTTTCAAACGATAGTTTACATCAGATAAAAATAGAAGAATATGATGTGGGGGTTATCCCGGCACATGTTGATTTAAGCTTCAATTTCCGGGAAGGGGATGGGTTAGAGTTGACGGTGGTATACAATAAAGATATCTACGATTTGGATATTGTGGAGAGAATGACTCTCCATTTTGAAAACCTGATATTAGCTGCCATCTCTGAATCAAATACGAATTTAGAGGAGTTACAATATTTACCCCTACAAGAGCAAGAGACCCTACTACATACCTTTAACAGGTCACATGGATATGGGGGCAAAGATGTTTCGTTGATCGATCTTTTTTCAGATGTTGTTTCCCGTCATAGCGATACCATAGCGCTTTCCTACGAGGCAACCGAGTTGACCTACCAACAGCTTGATAAGGTAAGCAGCCAATTGGCTCATTACATCAAAGATTCGTATGGAATTAAGCCTGAAGATCGCATAGGAATTTTATTAGAGCGCGGAGAATGGCAGATCATCGCCATGCTGGCAATACTGAAGTGTGGCGGGGCCTATGTTCCTATAGATCCATCCTATCCGGAAGACCGAATTTCCTTCATTTTGGAGGATAGTGCTGGCAAGTTGTGTTTAGACAAAAATGAAATTGAGACATTTAAGGCGGAGCAGGAGCGATATTCGACGGAACCTGTTGCTGCTACGTTAAGCCCTTCGAATCTGGCTTATGTCATTTATACATCCGGATCTACAGGCTATCCCAAAGGGGTGATGGTAGAGCATCTCTCGGTAGTGCGATTGGTAGAAGGGCTTTTCCGAGAAGTTTATGACAAGTATGAGAAGCCAATGAAGGTAGGCTTGCTCGCTTCTGTAGTTTTCGATGCTTCCGTCCAACAGATATTTGCTGCCCTTTTAGGGGGGCATCAGTTGCATATAGTGCCCGAAGCAGTCAAAGAAAGCGGCCATATCTGGGATTATGTGGTCAATCAGGGATTAGACCTGGTAGACGGTACGCCATCACATCTGCAAATAATGACCATGGCAGGTGACAAGTTGGGGCGCGGAGCGCAACAGCTATTGATTGGTGGTGAAGCCCTTACCTCCGAGACCGTAGATGGCTTTTTGTCAAGCTTTGCTGATGTAGCAGATCGTCCGCAGTTGACCAATGTTTATGGACCTACTGAATGCTGTGTAGACAGTACCTTCTATCATGTACAGGAGAAGGACCAACATATTCCTATAGGTAGTGGTTTTGCAGGAAAGAAGGTTTACATCCTATCTGAGGAGTTGGAGCTGCAACCCATTGGCGTTGCTGGTGAGCTCTGCATATCGGGGCCGGGAGTTGCCAGGGGCTATCTCAATCGGCCAGAGCTGACAGATGAACGGTTTATGTCGAACCCACATGCAGCGGATGAGCGCATGTACCGCACCGGGGATATGGGCAGGTGGCTACGTGACGGTACGATAGAATACCTGGGTCGCAAGGATGATCAGGTAAAAGTACGTGGTTACCGTGTGGAACTCGGAGAGATCGAGCATCACTTGCTGGCGTGTGAAGGAGTGGGTCATGTGACGGTACTTGCCAAAGACTTAACAGGAGCGGGGGTTAATGACCTGATTGGCTATGTGGTGATGGAGGAAGGAGATGTAGGGCAACTTCGAACACAACTCGAAGCGGTTTTGCCTGCGTACATGATTCCCACGCATTTGGTACCTATGGATTCGCTGCCACTCACGCCTAATGGCAAAGTGGATAAGCATGCCTTTCCAGATCCGGATCACTCTGTTGCTGACGAATTAACGTATCAAGCGGCAAGAAATCATGAGGAAGAGATGCTTATAGCTGTGATGGAGGAAGTACTAAAACGTCAAACCATTGGCATTAGAGACAACTTCTTCGAGTTAGGTGGTGACTCTATCAAGTCTATCCAAATAATAGCAAGACTGAAAAAACAGGGATTTGGCTTAAAAATGCAGGATATCCTGCGCAATCCGGAGATAGGTGTATTGTCCACATTTTTGACAGCTCAATCTTCATTGACCATGGACCAGTCAGAGGTCAAGGGGGAAGTTGCTATAACTCCGGTTCAATGGGCATTTTTTGAGGCTTCACATATTCATCAGCATCACCATTTCAATCAATCGCTTCTACTGCGCTGTTCAGACCCAATAGATAGGGATATATTGACCAAATGCCTCGATTTTTTAACCGGGCATCACGATGCTCTTAGAATGGTTTACCGACAAAGGGGTACTAAATGGCTGCAGTTTAACAGGAGTGGTAAGGAGGGTAAAAGATATGACCTTTCCCAATATGACTTGCGCGGCGAGCAGGACGAACTCGCCAAAATGTCAAGTATAGGTCAGGAAATACAAGCCTCTTTCGAATTAGAGCAAGGACCATTATTCAAGATCGCATACTTTCAGTTATCTGATGGTGATCGGCTCGGACTGATCATGCACCATTTGATCATAGATGGCGTTTCCTGGCGTATTTTATTGGAGGATCTTTCAACGCTATACGATCAAGCCTCGTTAAACAAATCTTTGAACCTTCCTTCAAAGACAGACGCCTATCAGAAATGGGCAAGAGGGTTACAAGACTTTGCGAAAACGCCACAAATACAGAAAGAACAGGCATATTGGGAAAGTCAGTTAAATAGAAGTACTGACGTGGTGCCGGTAGATGTCGAAACTGATGTCACGGTAGCTTATGACCAAAAACTGAGCTTTTCTTTATCTGAGGAATTAACCCAATTGCTGGCTGAAAAAGTACATGGTACTTACAACACGGAAGTCAATGACCTGTTGTTGACCGGCCTGGGTTTGGCCTTAAGAGATGTCTTTGGAAGTAAGTCCATTGCAGTCATGCTTGAAGGACACGGTAGGGAAGATATACTTGATTCAATAGATATTACTCGCACGGTGGGATGGTTCACTTCTCTGTATCCTTATGTGCTGGAAATTGGTGAGCATGTTGATGACGAAGCGCTGATCAGTATTAAGGAGTCACTACGAAAAGTTCCAAATAAAGGAATAGGGTATGGCATATTAGCCTACTTGGGAGATGGCTTCTCAACGAATTATGAGCCCTCCGTAGAGTTTAATTACCTGGGTGATTTTGGTGATGGCAATGAAGATAACAGTTTAGCAGCATTTAGTTATGCACCGGAAGAAGAGTCTATAGGAGTTGAAATAGGAAGCCAAAACGGATCAGAAGCCAAGCTGAGTGTTGGGGGCATGACGGTTTCCGGGAAGTTGAGCTTATGGATCAATTATTCTTCTCAAAATTACCACCAGTCGACAATAGAACGGCTGTTGAACGCTTATGAATCGCATCTGAGCACCATGATTACACGGCTGTCAGCTTCAAAAGAAAGGTTGTTGACGCCTGCAGATCTGACATTCAAAGGCCTGGATTTCAAAGAGCTTGCAGTCATTAATGAATCCGGTACGATTGAGGACGTCTATCAACTGTCTCCTTTGCAGTCTGGTATTTATTATCACTGGCTACGAGATGCCTCAACCTCATTGTATTTTGGCCAAATCGCTTATCAATATCGTTTCGAGAGCATAGAAGGGCATGTGCTGGCACAAGCCTATGAACGGTTGATTGCTCGACATGGAGTCTTGCGGACGAGCTTTAGAAACGACCTTCATGGACAGCCTTTACAGGTTGTACATCGAGAGATAGCGGTAGACAGTTTTAGCTTTGAGGTCCTTCCTCCAACCATACAAGAAGAGGAGCGCGAACGCTACATTGCTGAAAAGAAACGAACGGACCGCAAGAGGGGTTTTGACTTAGATTCACCAGGACAGATTCGATTGCAGGTACTGCAGATCGAAGAAGGATTATACGAATTTATTTGGAGCCATCATCACATCCTTATGGATGGATGGTGTATGAGTCCATTGGTCAATGACTTCTACCAGCTCGTCGACGATGTTCTTGGGAGTTCTACTTTTAATCAGCCCCTTCCTCCTTTATACTCAAGGTATATTGAGTGGCTAGATCAGCTGGATTCATCAAAAGCGGATGCTTTCTGGAAAGAATATCTCTCAGGGTACAAGAAGTTAACCTCTGTTCCGTTGACGAAGCTACGGACAAATAGGAGCATTGAAAGTAAAAAATCACTTGGCCTTAAGAAGGTCAATATTGAAGGAGCACTATACGAGCAATTCAAAGGTTTTGGTGCCAGCCAGGGCATTACGCAGGGCAACATGGTCAATGGAATCTGGGGTTATCTATTATCTCAATACAACCATACGGAAGATGTAGTATTTGGAATGGTCGTATCCGGACGCCCATCCGAATTGTTGGGGGTAGAACAGATGATTGGTTTGTTCATTAATGCCATTCCTGTTAGGGTAAATTATGAAAAAGACAAAGACTCTCCATTAAGCCTTTTGAAGCGCTTGCAGCAAGAGTCGATTCGTGGCAGCGATTATCATTACCAAAACCTCTCAGACATACAATCGCTTAGCGATCTTGGTATGAACTTGCTGGATCATGTACTGGTTTATAAGAATTATCCGATGGAGATCATGCTCTCCAAAGGCAATAATGAGACAGGTATCAGACTAGATTCTGTTGATACGTATGAAGAAAACAACTACAGTTTCAGTATTTCCATTACGGACTATAATACCTATCTGGAGATCACTTTCGAATATGACCAGCATATCTTTGATGGCGAGCTGATTTCTAATATGGGGGACCACTTTCTCACTTTGGTCCAATCATTCGTTACTTCCCCCGATCGAAAGTTGAGCGCTTTAGGCTATATACCTTTCGAAGAGCAAGAGACCCTACTACATACCTTTAACAAGTCACATGGATATGGGGGCAAAGATGTTTCGTTGATCGATCAATTTTCAGAAGTTGTTTCCCGTCATAGCGATACCATAGCGCTTTCCTACGAGGTAACCGAGTTGACCTACCAACAGCTTGATAAGGTAAGCAGCCAATTGGCTCATTACATCAAAGATTCGTATGGAATTAAGCCTGAAGATCGCATAGGAATTTTATTAGAGCGCGGAGAATGGCAGATCATCGCCATGCTGGCAATACTGAAGTGTGGCGGGGCCTATGTTCCTATAGATCCATCCTATCCGGAAGACCGAATTTCCTTCATTTTGGAGGATAGTGCTGGCAAGTTGTGTTTAGACAAAAATGAAATTGAGACATTTAAGGCGGAGCAGGAGCGATATTCGACGGAACCTGTTGCTGCTACGTTAAGCCCTTCGAATCTGGCTTATGTCATTTATACATCCGGATCTACAGGCTATCCCAAAGGGGTGATGGTAGAGCATCTCTCGGTAGTGCGATTGGTAGAAGGGCTTTTCCGAGAAGTTTATGACAAGTATGAGAAGCCAATGAAGGTAGGCTTGCTCGCTTCTGTAGTTTTCGATGCTTCCGTCCAACAGATATTTGCTGCCCTTTTAGGGGGGCATCAGTTGCATATAGTGCCCGAAGCAGTCAAAGAAAGCGGCCATATCTGGGATTATGTGGTCAATCAGGGATTAGACCTGGTAGACGGTACGCCATCACATCTGCAAATAATGACCATGGCAGGTGACAAGTTGGGGCGCGGAGCGCAACAGCTATTGATTGGTGGTGAAGCCCTTACCTCCGAGACCGTAGATGGCTTTTTGTCAAGCTTTGCTGATGTAGCAGATCGTCCGCAGTTGACCAATGTTTATGGACCTACTGAATGCTGTGTAGACAGTACCTTCTATCATGTACAGGAGAAGGACCAACATATTCCTATAGGTAGTGGTTTTGCAGGAAAGAAGGTTTACATCCTATCTGAGGAGTTGGAGCTGCAACCCATTGGCGTTGCTGGTGAGCTCTGCATATCGGGGCCGGGAGTTGCCAGGGGCTATCTCAATCGGCCAGAGCTGACAGATGAACATTTTATATCGAACCCACATGCAGCGGATGAACGCATGTACCGCACCGGGGATATGGGCAGGTGGCTACCTGACGGAACGATAGAATACCTGGGTCGTAAGGATGATCAGGTAAAAGTACGTGGCTACCGTGTGGAACTCGGAGAGATCGAGCATCACTTGCTAGCGTGTGAAGGAGTGGGTCATGTGACGGTACTTGCCAAAGACTTAACAGGAGCGGGGGTTAATGACCTGATTGGCTATGTGGTGATGGAAGGAGATGTAGCGCAACTTCGAACGCAACTCGAAGCGGTTTTGCCTGCTTACATGATTCCCACGCATTTGGTACCTATGGATTCGCTGCCACTCACGCCTAATGGCAAAGTGGATAAGCATAAATTGGCTGAGGAAGCCTTGATAGAGACTGTCCATGATATCGATGAAGATCAGCCAGCATCTGAAATTCACCAGCAATTGGCTGAAATCTGGCAAAAGGTGCTTGGTGTGGACAAGGTGGGTATTTCAGATAATTTCTTTGAAATCGGCGGCCATAGTTTAAAAGCTATCCGCCTTTCCAATGAATATAAAAAGACCTTCGATGTTAAAATCAGCATCAAAGAGTTTTTTAGCAATCCCACCATTCGGGATCAAGCCCTTTTGGTCTCAGACATATCTGTGTCCGAATCGCTTACCATTCCGAAGGCACCTATTTCAGAAAATTATGTGCTTTCTGACGGACAGAGAAGGATTTGGATACTTAGTCAATTCGATAACGCCCACCAGGCCTATAATATTCCTTCTAAAATCCGCTTACAAGGTGATTATGATATCCAAATCCTGGAGAAAGTAGTTAGCGCTATCATCGAAAGGCACGAGGTGTTAAGGACTGTCTTTAAGGAAAATGAGGGCGGCGAAATTCGTCAGTGGGTACTTCCCTCCAATGACGTCAAGATACCCCTGGAGTATTTCGATCTTGTTGGTCTTGGCAATACTGGGAAAGAGATTGAGCGCCTGATCACGCTAGATTCATATCTGCCATTCGACTTAGCCTCTGGACCATTATTAAGAATTACACTATTCAAGCAGGAGAGTGACATATTCACGCTCTATTTCAATATTCACCATATCATAAGCGATGCATGGTCCGCTGAGGTATTACAAAAAGAATTTTTTGAACTGTATCATGCTTTTGTTGAGAACAAGCCTTCCAGGCTTCCAGCCCTATCAATACAGTACAAAGACTATGCGGTTTGGGAGCAAGGCTTTCTGGCTACTGATCGATATCAAAAGGAAAAAGAACATTGGTTAAATCTGTTAAAGGGTGAGCTACCAGTTCTTGATATTCCAGGATCGAAGGTCCGAACGAAAGTTAAAACATACAACGGCCGTCGACTGATTGCGAAGATGCCATCAACACTACATAGACGACTTCAGCAATTCTGTCAGGATAATGAGGGGAGTCTGTTTATGGGGCTTCTTGCTACCTGGCAGGTACTAATTTATAAATACACGGCTAACCCTGATATCATCATTGGTAGCCCTGTTACACGTAGGGATGATTCCGTACTCGAAGACCAGATAGGTTTTTATCTCAATACCCTGGTATTTAGAAATACGATCAATCAGCAACAAAACTTCGATCAGTTCTTTGATGAAGTAAAGGAAACTACAACTGCTTGTTTTGAAAATAAAGCCTATCCTTTTGATCGATTGGTGGATGACCTGGCCCTACAACGTGATACAAGTAGAAGTCCGGTATTTGATATCCTACTGACCGTGCAAAAAGGCAGACAAGAGTTAATGGATAATCACGCCGAACTTTCAGGAATTCTGGATCAAGGTGAATGCCTGCATAAATTTGATCTGGATGTCACTTTCGAAGAATTTGAAGAGGCAATATTCCTGACGCTCGAATGCAATGTTGATTTAATTCCGCAGGATGTATCTGAACGGATGATTGGGCATTACTGGCAGGTATTATCCTCGCTATTGAATAACCCACAAATTCCAATCGGAGCACTTGACTATGTAGGATTGGAGGAGAAAGAGCTTTTGTTCAATACCTTCAATAACAAAATAGCGCAATACGATTTTGAAGAAACCGTAGTTGACTTGTTTTTGAAGCAAGTAGGCATAAGACCTAATGCCATTGCCGTAGCCTTTGAAGACAAAACCCTCACCTTTAGTGAACTAGATCGGCAGTCTGATTTATTAGCCAATTATTTGATGGCTAATCATGCATTGAGTGAAGGGGATTTAATAGGCATCAAACTAGAAAGAAGCCATTGGCTTGTTATGGCTATTTTGGCTATTCTCAAATCGGGAGCTGCGTACGTACCAATTGACCCGGACTATCCGACAGAAAGAATAGCCTATATCATTGAGGATAGCCAGGCCAAGCTGGTCTTGGATGAAAAGCTGATAGCATCATTTGAATTAGCTACGACTCAGGATGAAAAAGCGGTTGCGATCAATAAGGCGGGTCGAAAAAAGGTTGCTTACGTAATTTATACCTCAGGTTCTACCGGTCGTCCCAAGGGAGTAACCATTGTACATGAAGGACTGCTCAACCGTCTTTTGTGGATGAAAGATGAGCTTCGTCTGGACGAAAAGGATGTACTTCTACAAAAAACATCGTATTCGTTTGATGTCTCAGTTTGGGAGCTCATCATGCCACTCATAACTGGTAGCAAGCTGGTGGTCGCCACTCCGGGAGGTCAGGGTGATGCCGAATATCTTCAAACGATCATTGAAGAATCGGGAGTTACGATCATACATTTCGTGCCTTCTATGTTATCCGCTTTTCTGGAAGATGTGTCAATTGGTTCCTGCAAAACCCTGAGACATGTGGTATGTAGTGGAGAGGTTCTCCCGTCCAGTGCTGTCGAGTTGTTCAAGCAGAAGCTCAAATCGGCTTGCATACACAATTATTATGGGCCGACAGAAGCATCTATAGATGTAACCTCAATTGATTTAACCAAGGTAGATACGGCTGTAAATGGAGTCTCCATAGGTAGCCCGGTTCCCAATACAAAGTTGTACATTCTTAGTGATCAACTAAAGCTGCAGCCAATAGGTGTACCAGGAGAAATGATGCTTGGCGGCATTCAGCTGTCCAATGGCTATCTCAATAGGCCAGAGCTAAATGAAGAGCGATTCATTTCCAATCCTTTTGAGGAAGGTGCCCGCTTGTACTGTACAGGAGATATCGGCAGATGGCTTCCAGATGGAACAGTGGAGTACATAAGTCGCAAAGACGATCAGGTTAAAGTGAGAGGCTATCGGATTGAACTTGGCGAAATAGTACATCAACTGCTTGCCTGCGACAATGTGATCCAGGGAACTGTAATTGCTAGAAACATTACGGATTCGGGAGCTGAACTAATCGGCTATTTGGTGCTGGAAAAAGGAACTGTAGATCAAGTCCGTAGACAGCTACAACATGTTTTGCCTTCCTATATGATTCCCGCGCATTTGATCGTGTTGGAATCATTGCCTCTTACACCAAATGGGAAGTTAGATAAAAAAGCACTGCCTGATCCAGTTCACACCAAGCCTGATACAGAGACTTACCAACCTCCTCGAAACCAGACTGAACAAGTGCTGGTCGACATCATGAAGGAGGTGCTAAAACGCGAAGTAATTGGTATCCAGGATAATTTCTTTGAACTTGGAGGCGACTCCATCAAATCTATTCAGATAACATCACGGCTTAAGCAACAAGGTTATTCGCTTAAGGTCCAGGAAATATTGCGTAATCCCGAGGTTGGCATATTATCGTCATTTATTACCTCTAACCATGGTGATGTTGCTGAACAATCAGAAGTCACCGGAAGTGTGTTATTAACGCCCGTACAGCGTAGGTTCTTTGATTCTTCTTATATAAGTCAGCGTCATCACTATAACCAATCGGTGCTGTTGCGAAATTCCGAGGAGCTAGACCTTAACAGATTGGTTCGCTGCCTTGATTATTTGACCGCCCATCACGATGCCCTTAGAATGGTATACCAACAAGGTGCGGATGGTTGGCAACAGCACAACCGTGCCTTAAGAGAAGGTGAGCGGTTTTCGCTAGTGGAATACGACCTACGAGGAGAGAAAGATGAGCAGGCAAAGATGCATCATATGGGTCAAGCACTTCAGGCATCTATTGACCTGAGCCAAGGTCCACTTTTGAAGGCCGCGTACTTCCGTCTCTCGGATGGAGACAGGTTAGGGTTGATCATACATCATTTGGTCATAGACGGTATTTCCTGGCGTATACTTTTGGAAGATCTTTCCAGTCTTTATGCACAATCTTCGATTGGAGATGCATTTGTTCTGCCACCAAAGACCGACTCGTACCAGCGATGGGCCAGCGAGCTGAATGATCTGGCTACTTCTGCGACGATGCAATCGGAACATGTTTATTGGCAAGATCAATTAACTCGTGAAACGAAAGCCCTGCCAGTTGATAGAACAGCAGATGAAGTTCTGGCCTATGATGCCAAAAAAAGCTTCTCACTGCCTGCCGATGTTACTCAGCGTTTGAACGAGCAGGTAAATGGTGTATACAATACGGAAATCAATGACCTGTTACTCACCACTTTGGGGCTGGCCTTGAGAGATGTTTTTGGAGCTGGTGCAATATCCTTGTTACTAGAAGGACATGGAAGGGAAGAAGTACTGGATTCCCTCGATGTTTCAAGAACAGTTGGGTGGTTTACTTCCATGTATCCTTACGTGTTGGAGGTAGGTGAGCTAGAAGACGACATGGCATTAGTACATGTGAAAGAGTCGTTGCGTCAGGTACCCAACAAGGGGATAAGCTATGGAATACTTACCTGGTTGGGGCAAGGGTTCTCCGAGAAGTTTGAGCCATCGGTAGAATTCAATTATTTAGGGGATTTTGGTGACCGGGCTGCTGCAAATGGTGATGGCCTGTTTGGCTATGCCGCCGAAGGTGAGACCATTGGAAATGAGATAGGTGAAGAGAACGGATCGGTAGCGCAACTGAGTGTTGGGGGCATGATCATCTCTGGTTCACTGAATCTTTGGATCAGCTATTCCTCCAATCAATATAATCCGTCAACCATTGATCGTTTACTGCATGCCTACGAGACCAACTTACGATCTATGATCGAACGTTTGTCATCGCGTAACGAAAGGTTGTTAACGCCATCGGACTTGACTTACAAAGGGCTTTCCCTCAAGGAGTTGAATGACCTCAATGCGAATGGTAGCGTGGAGGATGTTTACCCGCTTTCTCCTTTACAGTCTGGTATCTATTACCACTGGTTGGCTAATTCTTCTGCTACGCTTTATTTCGAACAAGTATCCTATACACTACGCTCTTCTATTATAGAAAGAGGGGTGTTAAGCCAGGCCTTTGATCAGTTGATTGCCCGCCACGGCGTACTGCGTACCAGTTTTCGTAATGACCTTGCAGGTATTCCCTTGCAGGTGGTGCATAAATCACTCAGTGAAGGCGATTACTTCCGCTATGAGGTATTGCCTGCGTCCATGTCCGTTGCAGATACACAAGCATATATCACAGAGCGGAAAGTGGCAGACCGGGCCAAAGGTTTTGACTTGGGCAGGGCAGGCCAGATTCGGTTATCGGTACTTGAGATTGATGAAGGTCTCTATGAGTTTATCTGGAGCCACCACCACATTCTAATGGATGGTTGGAGCATTAGCCAGCTTGTGGGTGATTTCTATCAATTAATGCGATCCTCTATTGATGAATCAACAGCAGATATACCAATTGCTCCTCGACCATATGCGAATTATATCGATTGGCTGGCAGGACTTGATCAAAACAAATCTGTTCACTATTGGAAGAACTATCTGTCCGGATACAGCGAGTTGGCTGGAATTCCCTTCAAGCAGTTTTCAAAAACAAGTGAGAGGAAATTGAAGGAAGAACAAGTGGTGATTTCAGGTGAAAAACACCGGATGCTACTTGATTTGTGTAAGGAGACAAACGTGACCCAGAGCAATCTAATACACGCAGTATGGGGACTTTTATTATCCAAATACAACAACACACAAGATGTGGTTTTTGGATCAGTGGTTTCTGGTCGCCCACCACAATTGACCGGGGTTGAGCGCATGATCGGCTTGTTCATCAATACCATACCCTTCAGGGTGCAGTATCAGTCTTCGGATACGGTTCTTGACTTGATCAAAAGGATGCAAGAAATGGCCATCGAGTCTACTTCCCATCATTACATGAACTTGTCTGAGGTGCAATCATACAGTGAATTGGGTATGGGACTTATGGATCATGTCCTGGTATTCGAGAATTTTCCTGTTGAGGAAGCGCTAGCCAATGGAAATGAGCCTTCATTTCAAATTGAGGAAGTAGATATTTACGAAGAGGTTAACTACGACTTGAATATCTGGATCGTACCAACGGCCAATTCGTGGAAAATCGTATTCAGATATGCAGAAGATGTCTTGCACCCTGATATGGTTAAGCAGATGTCTGCTCACCTGAGCAATCTGATCAATTCAGTGGTTTCCAGGCCTGATCTGTCTATTGCCGAAGTTCAGTTCCTGGATCCCGGGGAAGAATTGAAATTGGTGCATGATTTCAATGAAATTGGTCAACGTACATCGTTTGAGTCAACGTTACATGGTTTGTTTGAAAGCCAGGTAGTTAAGACCCCAGAGGGTATTGCGGTCATGGATAAGGATGGCAATAAGACTTATGAAGAGTTAAATAGGGAGGCAAACGAGCTAGCCCATTATCTATTGACAGAAACTGATTTTGAAGTAGGGGATTTTGTAGGGATAAAACTGGAACGGAATGTGCAGATGGTGACAGCTATCCTCGCAGTACTGAAGGGTGGAGGGGTCTATGTGCCGATTGATAAGCAATATCCACAAGAAAGAATCGAGCTGATCGAAAAAGATAGTAACTGCAAAGTAGTGCTCGACGAAACGTTTTTACATCGCTTTTTGGAGCATAAGCAAAATCTGTCTTTGAATGATCCGGATGTATCTGTAGATGCTTCGTCATTGGCCTATATCATTTACACTTCAGGGTCTACAGGTAAGCCAAAAGGAGTGATGATAACACATCAAAATGCTTCTGAGCTGATTCAGTGGGCAGACCAGGAATTTGATAAGGCCCAATTTGATGTCGTCTATGCTTCCACTTCTCATTGTTTCGACCTTTCAGTATTTGAGATGTTCTATCCACTGTCTGTCGGTAAAACCATAAGAATCCTGGATAATGCGCTTGAGATTAGAATGTGTCTGCCATTAGATAACAGGGTTTTGATCAATACGGTGCCATCAGCTTTGCAGGCGACACTGGAACTAGAAGGAGAATTACCAGAGCAAGTTGCCATGGTCAACCTTGCTGGTGAACCTTTCCCAATTGATCTGGCCAACTATCTGGTCACTAAAAATATTGAAACAAGAAATCTCTACGGGCCATCGGAGGATACCACGTATAGTACCTGTTACCATTTACCCAAAGGAAGGACTTTCACCCAGGCCATTCCTATAGGCAAACCAATTGCAAATGGACGTATATACATTCTTGATCATCAGTTGAGACCACAACCCATTGGAATACCCGGAGCTATCTATGTTTCAGGAAAAGGGCTTGCCAGGGGTTACCTTAACCTTACGGAACTCAACGATGAGAAGTTTATTACCAATCCATTCGACAGTAGTGAAAGGCTTTATGATACAGGAGATCAAGGTTTCTGGATGTCAGATGGCGCTATTCAGTTTATGGGTAGGCGTGATGATCAGGTCAAGATTCGTGGATTCCGTATCGAGCCAGGGGAAGTCGCTTTTAATATGAAGGCTCACCCTTCAGTAACAGATGCCTATGTCCTGGTACGAGAATTGGAACAGGGGCTAAAAGAACTTATCGGGTACTATGTGGCAGAGGGCGAGGTAGAAGAATTAAGAGCTTATTTGAAAGACAGGCTGCCAGACCATATGGTGCCGGGTTATTTAACCCCTGTTGATGTTATCCCACTCACTCCGAATGGCAAAGTGGATAAGCAAAAGTTGCCTGACCCTGTGGATCATCTTCGCTCTGAAATAAACTACGTCGCACCCACCAATGATACGGAGAAGCATTTAGTAGCTATTTGGCAGGACATACTTGGTGTACAGGACATTGGCATCCACGACGACTTCTTCAAGATAGGTGGCCATAGCCTTAACGCAATGAAAGCATTGAATGAAATAGAAAAAGGGCTAAGCGTCAAGCTTGATATTGCTCTTTTATTTGAACATCCGACCATTGAACACATCGCCCGCGAGGTAGATAAGATCAAATGGTTAACTCCTACATCTAGCAATAATCCTAACGAGACCAAAACGATAGAAATTTGAAACCCAGTATCAATCAAATCATAGAACGATTACAGGCCAGTGAAATCAAGTTGGAGCTGGATGAGCATGATAAACTAAGCCTTGTTTGTCGCAAGGACCTTAATGTGCCTCCTGAGTTGATCGCCCTGGTAAGGGAATTCAAGACCGAACTGATAGAAGAAATCAAATCCCATCGGTCTTCCAGTGGAGAAGTCATTACAGAGGCACCCGAAAGGGAGGTGTATCCATTGTCAAGCTCGCAGAAGAGCCTATGGATACTCAATCAATTTGAAGGAGGAGCCTTGGCGTACAATAACCCATCCGTTGTAGCGCTCGACCACTCATACGATATCGAGCTCCTTTCTCAGGCCATCAATGAAGTAATGGCTCGCCATGAGATCCTCAGGACTGTATTCGTAGAAGATGATCAAGGAGAAGTTGGGCAAAAGATACTACCAGTCGCTCATGTTGATTTGAGTATTAAGACGATCGATCTTAGTGAATCAGAAGAGGCACTCAAGGAAGCCGAAGCCTACATTTCGGATGATTCATATGCACCATTTGATCTTGAAAAGGGACCATTGATTCGGGTGGCCTTCTTTGTGCTGAATGCTCAAAAAATTCTTTTCTACTACAACCTTCATCATATTATTAGTGATGCATGGTCCATGCAGTTGCTCAACCGGGATACGCTCGCAATATACGAAGCATTAAAATCCGGTAAGACAGCAGAATTACCGGATCTCAATATTCATTATAAGGATTATGCTTTTTGGCAGCAAGAACAGCTTGCCGGTGAAGTGATGGATGGTCATAGAAAATTCTGGTTGGAACAATTTTCGGGTGACACGCCATTGCTGGATTTACCTATTAGCAAGCTCCGACCAAAAGTCAAGACCTACAATGGCCGCAGGCTGGCTACCAGCTTCTCCCAGAACCTGACCCAAAAAATTGAGGTTTTTGCAAAACAAGAAGGCACAAGCCTATTCGTCGTGATTATGTCGGCGTGGTATGCGTTTTTCCATCGGTACTGCTCAATCAATAATATCGTATTGGGGACCTCTCTGGCTGGGCGTGAACATCCTGAATTGGAAAATCAATTGGGTTTCTACATTAGAACATTAGCGCTCAAGTGCCAGATAGAAGACGGAGACACGTTTCTGCAGGTATGCAAAAAAACGAAAAGGCTGGTTATTGAGGCGATCAAGCATCAGTCGTATCCTTTTGACCTGTTGGTGGAGGAGCTTGTTTTCAAAAGAGATCAGAGCAGGAGTCCAATTTTCGATATAATGGTAACATTCTTGAATAGCAATGTGACCAGCGATCAGAATCATGTTAAGAGTGGAACGATAACCGATTTAGGTGAATCTATGTCCAGATTCGATATGGATATTACCTTCGAACAATATGGAGACAGTATCTATTTTGAACTGGATTTCAATACCGATATATATGAGCAGGCATCGGTAGAGCGATTCATGTCTCATTTCAGTGAGATCATTTCAGCACTACTTGATGAGCCGACTGAGAAAATCAGTCAAATTGATTATTTGTCGCCAAAAGAGCGCAACCTGCTGCTTAATGATTTTAATGATACGTACGTCGAAATTGATGAAAGTAAATCCTTTATTGATCACTTTGGTGAACAAGTATCTAAATCACCGGATGCAATAGCAGTAAAATTTGGTGACAAAACCCTCAGTTATCAGGAGTTGGAGCAAAGGTCAAACCAGCTGGCTCATTATTTAAGTAAGGAGTTTTCTCCAGCGAAGGGCGATTTGATTGCGGTCACCATTGATCGGAGTGATTGGTTGGTGGTCAGCATACTTGCCATTTTTAAATTGAGAGGAGTTTATGTGCCTATCGATCCTACCTATCCAGAAGAACGTATTGCCTATTTATTAGAAGACAGCCAATGCAAATACCTCTTGGATGAAAGCATTATCCGGGAATTCAGTGATCATATCAGTTCATATCCAAAAGATGACCTTACGTTAAAACCTGATGGACAGGACGTAGCTTATGTGATCTATACTTCTGGTTCAACTGGTAAACCAAAAGGTGCCATTATTAGCCACGTAGGGTTACTCAATCACTTGTTGGCAATGGAGCAAAACCTTCATTTGGATGCCTCAACCAAGATTGCACAAACAGCGCCTCAGACATTTGACATTTCTATATGGCAGTTACTTAATGCCCTGATAACTGGTGGTAGTACAATTGTGTACGATGGTCAGCTTTTACTTGATCCAGGTTCATTTTTAAGCCATCTATTCGAGGATGAAGTCAATATTCTTCAGTTAGTACCATCCTATCTCAATTCGCTGCTGGAGATAGATGATTCTGAAAAGAAGCTAAAGAGGCTCTCATATTTGCTGGTAACAGGTGAAAAAGTTGATTGGAGCATAGTTGATCGATGGTTCCAGCTATATCCGGATATTAAGGTAGTCAATGCCTATGGCCCTGCCGAAGCATCGGATGATGTGACGCTGCATACGATGGATAGCGTTCCAGCAGGTAGTCAAGTGTCGATCGGCAAGCCGATCATGAATACGCAGTTGTATGTTGTGGATGAGTATTTGGCACTTTGTCCCATGGAAGTTGTCGGCGAAATATGTATTTCCGGAATTTGCCTGGGACAGGGTTATTTGAATAGACCTGAGTTGACTGCAGAGCGATTTATCCCTAATCCTTTTGTCGAAGGTGAGCGAATGTATCGAACGGGAGATATGGGGAGGTGGCTACCAGATGGTACAATGGAGTACCTGGGCCGAAAGGATGACCAGGTGAAAGTTCGTGGATACCGTATCGAACTAGGTGAAATTGAACATTACCTGCTAGCCTTTGAGGGTGTAAGTCAGGGAGCAGTAATCGCCAGGAACTTGTCTGGTAGGGGAGCAGAACTGATAGGTTATATGGTGATGGAAAAAGGGGATGTATCCGAAGTTAGAACCCATTTACAGCATGTTTTGCCTTCCTATATGGTGCCATCCCATTTGGTGGAGTTGGAGACACTGCCACTGACGCCTAATGGCAAGTTGGATAAAAAAGCACTCCCAGATCCAGAACAGGCGAAAACCGAAGCGATGGCTTACGTTCCTCCGAGAAACCAAGCCGAAGAAGTGCTGGTTCAAGCCATGGAGGAGGTACTAAAGCGTGATGGAATTGGTATTGGGGACAACTTTTTCGAGCTAGGTGGAGATTCCATAAAATCCATTCAGATCACATCAAGGCTTAAACAGAAAGGTTTTGGCCTAAAGGTGCAGGATATATTGCGCAATCCTGAAGTTGGTGTACTATCAACATTTATGTCTTCTCTGGAAAAGTCAGAAATGGACCAGTCAGAGGTTACAGGAGATGTAGTGATCACCCCTGTGCAAGCGGACTTTTTTAATGCCTCCTATATTAGCCAACATCATCACAATAACCAATCGGTGCTGCTGCAAAGCTCTGAGCGGATAGACATGGATCAAATGTCTCGCTGCCTTGATTATTTGACAGTACACCACGATGCCCTTAGAATGGTATTCCAACAAGGCAATGAAGGATGGCAACAGCGGAACCGCCCAAGCAGTGAAGGCGAGCGGTTTTCGCTAGTAGAAATCGACCTGCGCAGTGAGGCAGATGAGCAAGCCAGGATGGACAGCTACGGCCAAACTGAGCAGGCGTCCATTGACCTTGCCCAGGGCCCATTATTGAAGGCGTTATGTTTCCGCCTTTCCGATGACGACAGGTTGGGACTGATCATCCACCATTTGGTCATTGATGGTGTATCATGGCGTATACTTTTAGAAGACTTATCTACCCTCTATGGTCAGGCAATGAGCGGGAGTCCATTTGCATTGCCACCCAAGACAGACTCGTACCAGCGGTGGGCTAGGGAGTTGAAAGACCATGCCACTACTGCTGTGATGCAAGCTGAACATGGTTACTGGCAAGATCAGTTGGTTCGCCACACAGACCAACTGCCTGTTGATGGAGAAGCAGGACAAGTATTGGTTTACGATACCAAAAAAGGCTTTTCGTTACCAACCGACATCACCCAATTATTGAGCGAGCAGGTACACGGCGTATACAATACGGACATTAATGACCTGTTGCTTACCTCGCTAGGACTTGCCTTGAGGGAAGTGTTTGGTGCCAACTCAGTATCGGTATTGCTAGAAGGACACGGAAGAGAGGAAATATTGGATTCGCTAGATATATCGAGAACTGTTGGGTGGTTTACGTCCATGTATCCCTATGTATTGGAGGTAGGTGCTCTGGAAGAAGATATGGCTCTGGTGCATGTAAAAGAATCATTGCGCCAGGTACCCAACAAGGGGATAGGGTATGGGGTACTTGCCCATTTGGGGCAAAGATTCCCTGAAGCATTTGAGCCATCGATAGAGTTCAACTATTTGGGAGATTTTGGTGACAATGCGGCGGGCAGCAGCGATGGCATCTTTAGTTATGCTGCCGAAGATGAAACCATCGGGAACGAGATAGGTGAAGAAAATGGATCGGAGGCTAAACTAAGCATCGGTGGTATGACTGTGTCAGGTTCTCTAAGCTTGTGGATTAGCTATTCTTCCAGGCAATATGACCAATCGACTATTGATCAACTACTGAAAGCTTATGAAAGCCAGTTGCGGTCAATGATCTTGCGTTTGTCATCGCACAAGGAAAAATTGTTGACACCATCTGATTTGACCTTTAAAGGACTGTCCATCAAGGAGCTCAATTCCCTGAATTCAGATGGTGGCATAGAGGATGTATATCCACTGTCTCCTTTACAATCTGGCATCTACTTCCACTGGCTGGCTGATTCGTCCACCTCTTTGTACTTTGAGCAAGTTTCCTACACACTCCGTTCATCCATAATAGAAGAGGGTATTTTGAGGCAAGCTTATGAGCAGCTGATTGAGCGACATGGTGTGTTGCGTACCAGTTTCAGGAATGATTTGGAAGGGCTTCCACTGCAAGTAGTACATAAATCGCCTGGAGTGGAAAAGAGTTTTAGCTACGGGGTATTGCCGGCGGGTATGTCCGTTGCAGAAAGGCAAGCTTATATTGCTGAGAGGAAGTTGGCCGATCGTGCCAAAGGCTTTGATCTTGGTACAGTAGGGCAGATGAGGCTGCTGGTACTTGAAATAGAAGAAAACCTCTATGAGTTTATTTGGAGCCACCACCATATTCTCATGGATGCATGGTGCATTAGTCAACTGGTCAATGACTTTTACTTGCTCATGAGAGGTGAACAGCTATCAAGTCCACCGCGTCCTTATGCGCATTACATTGGATGGCTCGAAGCGTTGGATCAGCAACAATCCGCTACCTACTGGAAAGATTATCTGTCAGGATATACTGATCTGGCGGAGGCACCATTCAAAAAGCAGGTGCTTGTTGAAGAGCGAAATTTGCAGGAAGAGCAATTGGTTATTTCAGGCCAACAGTACCGTTTGCTTCTTGAATTGTGTAAAAAGGCAGGAGTTACCCAAAGTAACCTGATACATGCGCTGTGGGGGTTTTTACTTTCCAAGTACAACAATACGCAAGATGTGGTCTTTGGATCAGTGGTT
Organism: Cytophagales bacterium; assembly: GCA_033344775.1. NCBI lineage: Bacteria > Pseudomonadati > Bacteroidota > Cytophagia > Cytophagales > Cytophagales bacterium. Next base: position 358,865 of record JAWPMT010000002.1, read on the forward strand.
TCCGGTCGTCCTCCTCAATTGACGGGTGTGGAGCATATGATAGGATTGTTTATCAATACGATACCCTTCAGGGTGAGGTATCAGTCGTCAGATACGGCCCTGGACTTGATCAAACGAGTACAAGAAGCGTCTATCGGTTCTACGTCACATCATTACATGAACCTGTCGGAGGTACAATCGCAAAGTGAGCTAGGGATGAACCTTATGGATCATGTCCTGGTCTTCGAGAATTATCCCGTGGAGGAATCGCTGGCCAAAGGCAATGATCCTTCATTTGAAATTGAGCAAATCGAAGTTTACGAAGAGAATAACTTTGACTTTAGTATTTGGGTCTGTCCCACCGCAGATGAATTGCATATTGTCTTCAAGTATGATCAATCAATCTATTCGGATAAGGCCATAACCAGAAGTCTCAATCACTTCCATCAATTGATAATGGACGTGTCGCAAGCACCTGAAAAGGAGTTGTCAAAAATTGAGTACCTGCCAATGACCGAGAGGAAGACCTTGCTGGAAACCTTTAACCAATCTCAGGTTTCATTTCAGGAGAACACCACTATTCTTGATACGATTACCGAAAAGGCAGCCAGGTCTTCTGAAAAAATAGCCATAACTGCAAATAATCAGCAGGTATCTTGTGCTCAACTCCAGGCACAATCAGACCATCTTGCTCAATATCTTTTGGCACAGGGAGTGGGAGAGCATTCAATCGTTGCACTTTGTTATCCGCGCACTTCGGAAATGATTGTTGGCATTCTTGGTATCATGAAATCTGGAGCCACCTATCTGCCAATAGATGCTTCCTATCCGTTAGAAAGAATCGATTTTATTTTGAAGGATAGTCAATGCGATTTCATTCTATCAAATACGGCAATTAGTGAGTTTCTCCCACAGGGGAGTCAGTTGATTTGTTTAGATGATCAGGCCGTTTGGCGACCGTTGGATAATAAGGTAACATTACCTAAAGTAGAATTCCATTCAAGGGCGTACATCATCTACACATCTGGGACCACAGGCAATCCAAAAGGCGTGATGGTGTCTCATCAAAACCTGTATAACTTCTTTCAAGGGTTGAACAGTCGATTTGACCAACAGGAAGAGGTGGAGACCTGGCTAGCAACCACAACGATAAATTTCGATATCTCGATTCTAGAACTTCTATGGACGCTTAGTAACGGGCATCATGTGGTCTTGCAGCAAGACCGGGCTATTCCGCCGACAGACTATGGCGATATGAAATTAAGCTTGTTCTACTTTGCCGCACAGCAAGAAGTAACCGCGGAAAATAAGTACAAATTATTGCTTGAAGGGGCTCAGTTTGCGGATACACATGGATTTGAGAGCATATGGGTACCTGAAAGGCACTTTCATGAATTTGGTGATCAATTTCCTAATCCTGCAGTGGCTGCTGCTGCAGTAGCGGCTGTGACCTCAAATGTCAAGATTCGATCAGGTAGTGTGGTATTGCCATTGCATAATACGATTCGTGTGGCAGAAGAATGGGCAATGGTCGATAACCTGAGTGAAGGACGTGTAGAGCTATCCATCGCTTCAGGTTGGCACCCTAACGATTTTGTATTGGCTCCGGAAGCTTATTCTAATCGTCATCAGGTGATGAAGGAACAGATCAAAGAACTTAAAAACCTTTGGGGGGGCGGTCACATTACTTTAAAAAATGGTGTAGGAGACGATTATCAATTTACAGTACATCCCAAGCCTATTCAAAAGTCACTTAAAGTCTGGATTACTGCATCAGGAAGTATTGAAACATTTAGATATGCAGGTACAATTGGTGCCAATGTCTTGACGCACTTATTGGGACAAAGCAAAGAGGAGCTAGGTGAAAAAATCACAGCTTATCATGAATCATTGAGGCTCAATGGTTATGATCCCAAAGACCATGTAGTGGCGCTGATGCTGCACACTTTTGTGTGTGACAACTCGAACAAGGCAAAAGAAATTGTTGAGGAACCTTTTAAAAACTATTTACGGAACTCCATTGGGTTGCTGGAACCTATGGCCAGGAAGGAGGGGCTCGATACGAGCAACCAACATGACATAGAAGCAGTTGTAGAGATGGGATTCCAGCGGTATTATCAAGCCAATGGATTATTTGGTACTCCGAATGAGTGCCTCAATAAAATAAAGGAATTCAAGGAAATCGGAGTACGTGAAATTGCCTGCCTGATCGACTTTGGAATAGCCACGGATATTGTGGTTGATCACCTTGACGACCTAAATGAACTGAAAGAGTCCATCAAACGGCATGGCAAACAATATCGTTTTCTATCTGATAGCCTGAAGCAACACGATCCTACTTCCGTCATGATCAAGCGACATGCGGTTACCAGTTTGCAGGCAACACCATCGCTAATTCAGGAATTAATACTAGAAAAAGATGGTGAAAATTCACTGAAACAGATCGAGCGATTGTTGATTGGAGGAGAAGCGCTGGCACAATCTTTATCAGACAGCCTTATTGCACTTCGGGGTAAATCTCATTTCAACATGTATGGCCCCACGGAAACGACTATTTGGTCGTCTGTCAAAGAGATAAGGGATCAGCATCCTGTTAGCATAGGTAAGCCCCTGGCCAATACGCAACTGTATGTTTTGGATAAGTCTAAGCAAATGGTTCCAATAGGTGTCCCGGGAGAATTATACATAGCAGGAGAGGGGGTGTCAATGGGATACCTTGAACGTGAACAATTGACCAAAGAACGTTTTGTAGATAACCCATTTTTAAAAGGGGCACTTATGTATAAAACAGGCGATTTGGTCCGATGGTCCGAAGAGGGAGATCTTGAGTACATAGGTCGGAATGATTTTCAAATTAAACTCAATGGTCACAGGATAGAATTAAGTGAAATTGAAAGAAAAGCCGAGGAATATGATGGTATTGATCAATGTGTTGTAGTGCCGATAGAACGCAATGATTTTAAGCATCTGACGGCCTACATTCAAGTAAATCACACATTTTCAAAGGAAAAACTAGTCAATCATTTAAAGCTAAACCTGCCCAATTACATGGTTCCGGAACAGTTTATAGAGGTAACGGATTACCCTAAAACTGCGAACGGAAAGCTCGACAGAAAAACGCTGGCTGCCCAAAAATTAAATTTTGAAATCGATCGTACTTTGGCTGCCCCTTCCAATGAAACGGAAGAGCAGCTACTAGAAATATGGCGAGAGATGCTTGGTGTGGAAGGAATTGGTGTAGACCAAAATTTTATTGAGCTGGGAGGTAACTCGATCAGGGCCATACTGCTCATCAATAAAATCCGGGAGATCTTAGCGATTGAGATCAGCCTTCAAGAACTCTTTTTGCATCCTACCATTTCAGGTCTGGCATCCATCATCATCGAAAAAACAGAAGAGGTGTCTGAAAAGGAGTATGCCAACGAAATGACCATATAACTGTGAGAAACAATTTGATCAAATCAATGGAAAAGGATATGAGGGAATTACTAATGGAGTTGGAAAAGAACGAAATTGATATTTCGGTTCAGGATGGAAACCTTAAGTTAAAATTCAATTCAAAAACACTCCCCAATGACTTAGTGGCCAAAATAAAGGTCAATAAAGAGGAATTGATTAACTATTTGACACGGGACCCCAATTCAATTCCTTTAGTCCCAGACTCAGAAGAAGGGTATGTGCTATCTTCAGCGCAATATCGTATTTGGGTTCAATCACACTTTGAGCAAGCACGCACCATTTATAATGAGCCTGGATACTTTGAGCTTGCTGGCAACTACGATTTTGAATTGTTTGAAAAAGCCATTGCTTCTGTAATTGACAGGCATGAAGTGTTAAGGACTGTTTTTAAAGAGGATTCAAGTGGCAATATCAAACAGTGGGTCATCCCTTCTTCGGAGTTCGACTTGTCAATAGCTCATGAAGATTATACCGACAGGCCTAACGCCAGACAAGAGGTAATCGACTTTATTGAACAAGATTCAAAAGTTGCTTTCGATCTGGATAAAGCTCCATTGTTTAGGATCACCTTATTTCACCTGGCAGGGCAAGAACATATCTTTTACATCAATCTGCATCACATCATAAGCGATGGATGGTCCATTGAAGTACTTAAAAAGGATGTATTCGCGTTCTATCAATACCATAGTCAAAGGTCATTTTTAGAGTTACAGCCACTTTCAATTCAATATAAAGATTATGCAGCGTGGCAAGTCAATCAGTTGCAACATCCTCTTTTTGAGAAGCATGAAAAATATTGGTTAAACAGGCTTTCGGGAAATTTGCCGGTACTGGACCTTCCTTCCTCTAAAATCCGCCCAAAAGTGAAAACTTTCCGTGGACGACATTTGTCTACGAGCATATCTTCACAAGAAGCTGATCGCCTAAGGGAATTCAATAAGCTAAATGGTGGGACCATGTTTGTGGGGTTGATGGCGAGCTGGACCGCACTTTTGTATCGTTACACACAAGAGCAGGATATCATTATCGGCAGTCCTATTGCCGGCAGGGACCATAAGCAATTGGAAGACCAGATAGGGTTGTACCTCAATACAATAGCTGTTAGAAATGAGGTAAAACCGGAAGATGATTTTCTTACGTTGTATGACCGGGTAAAAACCAGCGTATTATCTGCATACGACCATTGGGCTTATCCTTTCGATCATTTGGTAGAGCAGCTTAACCTTCCAAGGGATACTTCAAGGAATCCGATCTTTGATTTTATGATGGTGTTACAGAATCAACAAGAACACCAATCACAATTATTTGACAGCTCCTCCCAGGCACATGATGATCAAGTACATGACCTTGGACCCGCCAATCCCAAATTTGATATAGACCTTTCAATTAGTGATGATGAACAAGGTATTCGACTAAATCTATTATTCAATGAAGATGTATATGATAAGGCGATCATCGTAGGCCTGTTGCGTCACTATAAGCAATTATTGGCTCAACTGATCACTAATCCTGGTGAACGGATCACCGATCATACCTATCTCACCGATGATGAAAAACACCGTTTACTTGTTGAGTTCAATGATACGGACACTGATTTCCCGGAAGAAAAAACTATAGTTGACCTTTTTCGGGACAAAGCAGTGTCATTTCCTGAAAAAGTAGCGATCAAGTGCGTATCAAGAGAGATTACTTACCGTCAGTTGGAGGAAACCTCAAACAAATTGGCATCTTATCTTATCGCAAATCATGGTGTTGAAAGAGGAGGACGTGTTGGCTTATTGATAGAAAAGAATGAATGGCAGATCATTTCCATTTTGGCGATCCTGAAGACTGGCGCTGCTTATGTTCCAATGGATGCTGAGGCTCCTGACGAAAGGTTGACTTATATAAAAAGTGATAGTCAATGCAAGGTGATCGTTGATAACCTGGAATTGCAGAGATTTCAGGATAATGAGAAACAATATGCAGTTGATCCGCCTGCAGTGATATCATCCCCTGATGATTTGGTTTATATCATATATACTTCGGGTACCACAGGTAAACCGAAAGGTGTAAAAATAAAGACCAGATCTTTGGTCAACTATGTATGTTGGAGTATTCGACAATATAACATTACGGAAAAGGATGTAGTAGGCAAACACCTCAGTCTGGCCTATGATGCGTGTGTAGAAGAAATTTATCCCACAATTCTTTCAGGAGCTACACTTCAGTATATCTCCAAAGAAACCATTGTAGATGCTGCTGAACTTAAAGCTTTTACAGAAAATAAAGGCATTACCGTATTGCCTCTTCCGCCGGTCCTTTGTGAAGCATTCTTTAAACTAAGTAATGATTCTTTAAGGATGATGATCACTGGGGGAGAACGATTATCCTTTTTCAAGAAGCAACCTTTTCCTGTCTACAATCATTATGGACCTACGGAAACTACGGTCACGTGTTTGACCTATGAAATACAGGAAGGTCAAACCAATATTCCTATTGGAAGACCCGTAGCGAATACCAGAGTATACATCCTGGATCCCTTCGGTCAGCCATGTCCTATTGGCGTGCCAGGTGAGTTATTCATTGGAGGGGTTGGACTTGCAGAAGGTTACTTTGAGAGTGAAGAACTAACGAAAAGTCGATTTGTAACTTTTCCTTCCATCGCTGAAAAGAGGCTGTATAAAACAGGGGATAATTGTAAGTGGAATGCAGCCGGTAACATTGAATTTTTGGGTCGTGAAGACAATCAGGTAAAAGTGAGAGGGTATAGGATTGAACTGGATGAAATTGGACTTGCCCTACAATTAAAAAGTACGATCAAAAATGCTGTGGCCGTGGTGGAAGGTGAGGGCAGCAACAAAATCATTGTTGCTTATTTTTCTTCTGAAGTTGAAGAGCGCCTAGTAAGTATCAAAAAACACCTTTCCAGAAGCTTACCTGCTTATATGATTCCAAGTTTATTCATCCAATTGACGTCATTTCCCCTCACATCTAATGAGAAGATTGATATGGATGCATTAAATCAATCCATTGGAACCCCAGTAAAGGATAAATACATGGCTCCAAAATTGGAGATAGAGGTAAAACTAGTTCAGATCCTTGCTGCAGAAATTGAAAAAGAGGAGGAGAGTATAGGTATCCATGATAACTTTTTTGATTTAGGATTGAACTCAATAAGCATGGTAAAAATGCTTAAAACAATTAACAGTGAACTTATGTCCAATATCAGTGTCGTTGATCTATTTGAATGTCCGAGCATTCGAGACCTGGCGATGCATATTGAAGCAAGAAAAACAGGACAATATCAGGATTCAGAGGCGGAAGAAGCGCCTGACTTAAACGAAATAATTGATCTATTCTAATGAGTACAACTAGCCCCTTAAATCACATTGAAATGAACACATTACCCGTAGTAGACTTTGAGACCAGTATTGAAGACTTTGAGTCTAATGTGAGGTTTTATTCCCGTCTGTTCCCCACGGTATTTTCTACTGGAAAAGGCTGTTTTCTTGTCGATACCGATGGCGAGCAGTACTTTGATTTTTTCAGTGGCTCTGGTTCATTGAATTACGGTCATAATGAGCCTGAAATGAAAGGAGCTATGATTGACTATCTGATGAAAGACGGAATCATCAATAGTCTGGATCAAGCGACTGAAGCAAAACAGGCTTTTATGCGTGCGTTCCAGGACAATGTATTGGAGCCCAGAGGTATGATGTACAAAATGCAGTTTTGTGGTCCTACGGGCACCAACAGTATTGAGGCTGCCATTAAACTAGCGCGTAAGTACACGAAACGTGAGAAGATTGTGTATTTCCAAAATTCTTTTCATGGCATGACGTATGGATCCATGTCCGTTTCTGGGATGAGGAGCCGTGCAACCCACCCTGACTATTTTAAACAGACCGTTGAAATTCCATTTGCTCAAGATGATCCGAATCTTGTGGCGCTTGATAATCTCATCAGCAATAGTGATCCCAACGAGATGCCGGCTGCTATTCTCCTGGAAATTGTCCAGGCTGAAGGTGGTATGAATGTGGCACCCACGCTTTGGCTTCAACAACTTCAAGAGATAGCAAAACAGCACGGAATCCTGATCATCGTGGACGATATCCAGGCGGGTTGTGGCAGAACAGGTACGTTTTTTAGTTTTGAACCATCCGGGCTATCACCAGATATCATTTGCCTGTCTAAATCATTGTCAGGTCTGGGTTTACCATTTGCAATGAACTTGCTCAAAGACCACCTTGATTGTTGGAATGCTGGTGAGCATAATGGTACATTTCGTGGCAACAATCTTGCTTTTATCACTGGTGCCAAGGCAAGCGAATACTGGAAGACAGATGAATTTCAGAATTCGGTTCAAGAAAAAGCACGACTCATTGACGGTTTTTTTGATTATCTGAACCATCAGTCATCATATCAACTGAAGGGTCGAGGACTGATGAGGGGACTCTTTGTTGGTAATGCGGAAAGAGCAGAAGATCTTCAAGTGAAACTGTTTGAAAACAATGTTTTAGTGGATATATGTGGTAAAAATAGTGACATACTAAAGCTCATGCCCCCAATAAATATTAGCAAAAAAGAACTACTTAATGGGTTAGAGGTGATAAAGACAGTAGTGTGATCTTGTCAGCTATTTTATACTATACTTGATTAAATCCTTGAGCTCATAATCATTCCTACGAAACCAAGGCATTGTCAAGTCAATGGCAATGCCTTCCTGTTTTGATTGCTATTTTTTGATGAGATTATTCATTACCTGTGAAATTTGTTTTGCTGATTGGTCTTGTAAAATCGTAAAATGATCACCCTGCAATTCAAAGTAATGCAATTTGTCAGCCGATAAATTGAAAATTATTTTTTCATCAATGGCGGTTGACTTTGCATTAAAATAAGCCACTTGCCCCAATAATGAGTCTGATGCTTGATGATTGACCGAAGCCGCAAGGAAAGAACGTATCGTATTCAAAGATGAGATCATTTGCCTGGCGGTAAGTTTTTCAAAATTTGGGATCGTAGACAAGATATTATCAGGAATCATATCCTTAAATTCCTGCAAATAATTTTGCTTTTTTTCTGCCGCATCGATGCAATTTTCCCAAAGCTGTTCCACACTCTTTGAATCAGCTAATTCATCCGATGTGGCTGGTAATAATTGCTTGAACATCTTTTTTTCGTGGCTTAGAGAAAAATCTTGATAGACCACATTTTGCTGGTTATTGAAAACAGAATCAATCACGGACAGTAATTCAATAATCTCTCCTGATTTTTCAAGTTGTACAGCCATTTCATAGGCTATCTCTCCTCCTATACTCCAACCTGCCAGTCGGTAGGGGCCTTCAGGTTGAATCGCTTTTATTCTACCTATGTAGGACGCAGCAATGTCTTCTATTTTAATGCCTTCCGGGTGAGATTGCCTTAGCAATGGGCTTCTTAAACCCCAGCAGTTTAAGGATGTTATGTTCTTTACTAGTTCAATGTAGGACTGAACATCACCGCTTCCATCATGGATAAAAAATAAATGATCTGATTTCTGACTTTCTTCTTTTAAGAGAATGATATCCTCATCGGTGAGATCAGGTGATTTATGATCATTCCCATCAATTATTTTTTGAAGACCAAGAATTGTTGGTGTTGTAAAAAAATCGACTAGTGAAATGTCTGTTTTAAATGATTCCCTAATGCGATAGATCAGATTAATGACTTTGAGGGAATGTCCACCTAATTCAAAGAAGCTACGGGTTACACTGATGGCAGTGGGTTCTACTTTCAAAACGTCTGACCAAATATCCACTAGTCGGTTTTCCGTGTGAGTAGAGGGAGCTACGTAATCTTCCGATGCGTTTACCTCAGGATCAGGGAATGCCTTTTTGTCTATTTTTCCATTTGGGGTTAGTGGTAATTCTGACAAGTGTACATAAAATGAGGGGAGCATGTAATCTGGCAACTGTTCAGACTGATAACGTCTCAGGCTGGAACTATCAATTTCCTCAGGTGATACATAGTAGGCTATCAAATACTTATCTTCATCCTGATTTTTAATCACAACTACA